>JBQTIP010000065.1:0-5636 GCA_052388025.1 Actinomycetota bacterium | reverse complement strand
CGATTCCGGACGGTGCTCAAGCAGACGACCCACCCGGTAGGCCACGTCCGCCTCCTCCGCAAGGGCAGCACCGGGCGCGGGCGCGGCGCCGGCCAAACCGACCTTGGCGATGGCCCTGGCCACCACTTGCGGATCCCCGACCGCTCTCGCAGCCTCGTCGTCTGCAGCCGCCTCGAGCTCCCGCCGCAGGGAGGCGAACGCGCGTGTGGCCGGCGGCAGCGCGCTGAAGGCCCGAGCGACGACCCCTCCGATGAACAGGAGGCCGGGATGACCTCCCCGGACGTGGGCGACCTCGTGGGCCACGGCGGCGCGGCGCTCCTCATCCGTGAGGAGCCGCACCAGTCCTTCCGAAACGACTACCTGTCCACGGCGGATCCCCGAGGCGTAGGCGACCGGCTGTTCGACCGGAATAAGGTACACGGGCACTCCACCCGAGATCGCCGTCGGGAGACCGAGCCTCAATCTGCCGGGATCCGCAGCTCGCGTGGCTCGAAGCGTTCTCGCGGCGGTGTAGGCGAGCCAAGAGACCATCGCGCCGGCTGCCCCCAGAGCGATCCAGCGCAGGACGTGCGAGTGGTGCTCGAAGGTTCCGTGACACGCGCGCAGCAGCGAACCGGGACCGCCCAGGCAGAGCAGCATCGCGATGGGCACGAAGCCCATCCCGATGAGCGCCAAGAGGTGGAGGACTGCAGTCGCACGAGGCGAGGATCGCCGATCGACGACCATTGCGGCGAGTGCGGGGGCGGATAGGGCGAGCACCCCGACGACGGCGATGGTGAGCGCGGCGCTCATCTGCCGGTCCCGCGCCCCCTGCGCAGCCGGTCCAGGGTCCGAAGCAGTTCGGGATCAGACGCCAGTCCATCGACGAAGTGCGCGAGTACGGCCTTCGGATCATCTGACGCTGCCACGAGCTCCTGGATCCTGCGGGCGGCGATCTCCGCCGGCGTGCCGGCGGCCCGGTAGAGATAGGCCCTCCCGGAGAGCACCCGTTCGACCAGGCCCTTCTCGTGAAGCCGGGTGAGCACGGTCATCACCGTCGTATAGGCGCGCTCACGCCCCCGGAGCCTCGAGGCCACGTCCCGTACCGAGAGCGGCTCGTCCGCCTTCCATAGGCATCCGAGCACCTCGGCCTCGAGGGCCCCGATGCGATGCCCGGCGACGATCCGGCTCCGCCCCATCCCGTCTGCATGGTCCCCGCCCGCGGGACTATCCGTCAACCGCCGAAAGTCTGACGGGATACGCGGCTGCCTCACGGAATCACCCTGGTACACGAAGGCCTGGGACAGCTCTCGCAGGGAGGCCTGCAGCGCAGGACGAGGGCGAGACCCACCAGAAGGTACGCCCCGAGAGCCATCGCCCCAAGGACGAGGGGGATCCGCACTGTGTGCCGGCGGCAGACCTCAGTCTCGCAGGTGTGCCAAACCCGCCGAGTACCCCGACCCCATGCGGCGTACGAGGATCAGTGCTCGGAGAAGTCGTCGCCACGGAGCACCCGATTCCGGGCCCGGATGAATCTGCCCAGCCTCACCCCGGCCCACACCGCGACGGCGACGCCCAGAGCTGTGAGCGGCCAGTAGCGCGCGGCAAGCCCTCCGGCCGCCGCAAGGGCCCCGCCCGCCGTGAGGGCCACCAGAGGGAGCGCGCAGCAAGCCGCAACGGCCGCCACCGCGAACACCGTTCCTCCGAATCCGCTCGCCTTACGCACTTCGACCCATCTCCCTTCCGCGTTCGTGCGAAATCCGACTCCCGTCCCCCACTGGTCACCCCCCGGCGGCATCCTTCACCGCCTGCCTCACGAGCGCGAGGTAGCTCGCGTCCGCCACATTGACGTCGACGTCCTCGAGCACTCCTCGGTCGCTGAGGAGGAGCTTCGTGTCCAGGACGCGCAGCTGGACCGCTTCCGCGAAGGTGTTCCCCGAATCGAGCGCCACGATCCAATCGGGATTGGCGAAATCCTCTCGCCAACCCAGCAGAGCGGCCGGGCTCTCAGCCGTGTCGACGAACATGACCAGGACGTTGAACGCGTCCCCACCGAGCTGATCGTCCAGGCGGGCGACCTCCTGCGCGCCGATCTGACACGGGATGCAGTACGAGGTCGTGAACCAGATGATCGTCGGCTTTCCGCTCAGGGAGTCCATCGTCACGACCCGGCCGTCCACGTCGGTGACACTGAAGCCCGGGAAGGGTCGACCCGCGCGGATCGCGCCCGGGTCGACGGTGACCTGCGGTCCGGACGACCCGCTACTCGGCCGCGATCCATCGTTCGATTGCGAGCTTCCCCTCCCGAGGAGAAAGGAGGCCGCGAGCGCCGCGAAGAGCACCACGATGAGCGCGCTGCCGAGCGTGTAGCGGCGCTGCTTCCCGCGAGCCGCCCTGCGACGTGCCTCGCGGGCCCGCTCCCGTGCCGGCTTGATGCGGGTCTTAGCGCTCATCCCTTCCCCCAGATCTGGCGAGCGACACGTCCGCTGTCTCGTCTTCCGGCTCCCCTTCCTCGGGGACCCGGTGCTGCCGCAGGCGCCGGCCGGCGAGCACGATCACGACGCCGACCGAGAGCACGATCCCCACGGCGAGCCAAACGCGTTCGCCGACTCCGAGGATGAGATCCTGCGCCCGCTGCTGGAGGCTCCGCATGA
This sequence comes from Actinomycetota bacterium, assembly GCA_052388025.1. GTDB lineage: Bacteria > Actinomycetota > UBA4738 > UBA4738 > HRBIN12 > JBQTIP01. Next base: position 3,003 of record JBQTIP010000065.1, on the reverse strand, counting down.
ATCGGACGAGGCCGCTGTCCTCGTTCCCCGAGAGGAGCGAGACCCAGTAGTAGGTGACGTAGGCGCCGCTCAACAGGAGCAGCCCCCCGCTGATCCTGCTCATGTAGGGCATCAAGCGGCGGGTCCGGCGGACGAGGACCTCCCGGAACCCCGCCGTGCCCAGACACAGGAGCATGAGGATCGTGGCCATCCCGAGGCCGTAGGCCGCGAACACGCCGAGGGTCCCGAGCACGGACCCGGCGGCGAGGCCGGACCCGATCACGACGAGGAAGATCGGAAGGGTGCACGACAGCGACCCTACGGCGTACGCCATCCCGAAGGCGAAGATGGAACGGTAGCCGGGCCCTTCGGGGGCCGCCCGGAGACCGGGGACCCGGATGGCGAGGTGCTTCCCGGCGAGGAGCCAGAGGCCCAGACCCATCAGAGCGACCCCCATCAGGATGGTCACCCACGGCAGGAACCGGACGACCGCCCGCGCCCCCAGGGAGAACGCGAGCCCGACTGATGCGAAGACGAGCAAGAAGCCCGCCACCAACACCAGCCCGACGATCAACCCGTCGGCTACGCGACGGGGCCGGGCCTGTGCAGAGCCTCCCGCGCCCAGGTAATAGGAGATGAACGAGGGGAGCAGCGCGAACCCGCACGGGTTGACCGTGGCGACCAGCCCGGCCCCGAAGGCCAGGGCGAGAGGGACTCCGCCCGCTGCCACCCGGTCCACCTCCTCGTGCCACTCGTCGAAGATGTCCTACGGAACCGTAGTAGCGAGCAGCTTACCACTGCGCCGGCCGAAGGGGCAGATGCTCCGACCGCTTCCGTCCTTGACGCTCACGCCAACGCCCTCCTGATCTCGGTCTCGAGAGTCCTGGGGGACGTGAAACCCGAGTCCCGGAACGTCACGATGGCCGCGGGGTCGATGACGAAGGTGGAGGCCAACTCGATGACGCTGTAGGCCTGCGCCACCGGAACTTCCGATCCTCCCCGTAGAGGTAGTCGCCGCCGCCGAGACCCCGGTAGTAGTCCGGCGCCTGCCCAGGCGTCAGCGATCCGACGTCGACCACGAGCACGACCACCCCGTCGTCCCTGAAGGCCTGCCATGCCTTCGTGAGCGTGGAGAGCTCGGCCGTGCAGTCCAGGCAGCCGGGGGCAAGGAAGTCCAGCACCACCACGCGGCCGCGGTGGGACGACAGGCTGAAGGTCCCCCCTCCCGCGGTCCGAACCGTGAAGTCGGGCGCCGCGTCCCCTGGGTCGCTCCCCACCGGAACCGGAGTCACAGGGGGACGCGGCGCGTCGTTGGAGGTGGCCGGGCCAGCCTGCCCCGCCGTGACCGCATCGGCGGCTCCTGATGCCGCTCGGTCACGAGCCACATATCCTGGGTAGGCACCGCCAGCACTCCCCCTTGGGCTCGATCGCTCCGTCGGATCCTGCGCTCCAGCACGAAGACGTGCGCGCTCAGCAGGATGAGGCTCACCCCCATGAGCACGGGCGTCCAGCGGAAGAGCGCCCCGACCGTTACACCGCCCGCAACCGCGGCAACCGGTGCCCCACAGCAGACCGGAACCGTGGCGACCGCCGGGAGTGCCGCGAAGAGTCCGCGACGTCGGACCGAGCAGCGCTGCGCGGCAGGCAGCCGGAGAGCAAGGGACACGGCCTGGGCGACGAGGAACGACGCCAGCGCCACGAACCCGATCGTGACCCAGGGGATGAGGACCGACCATCGCCCCGCGACGACGATCCAGATACCGGTAAGCCGCCACGACGGGAGCGGATACATGCGGAAGAGGAACGAAGGCCCCGTCCACTTCCCCGGCGGGATCACGGTTACGACGCCAGAAGCCAAGAGCACCAGGGCGGCGAAGCCCGCACCGATGGCGCCCGCCAGAGTCCGCCTGGTGCGGGCGGTCGGCGGGGGCCCCACCGCAGGGAGGGTCGAGACGAGGCCCACGATCGCGGCGATCTCGAGCGACGTCGCGACCACGCCCAAGAGCTCAACGGGCTCGGGCGAGGCGGCTCCTGGAGGAGGGATCAACCGCGTGATCATCCAGATAGCAACGAGCCCTGCGCTCCCCCACAGTCCGGTCCGATAGACGCGCGGACCGGGCATCAGGAGCAGGGCGAACGCCAGCCAGACCTGGAAGATATCGGCAGCCAGGAAGAACAGGCCGAACTGCGGGCCCTCGCGGAAGTGCTCTGGGGTGAGCAGGATGTGGAGGTTCGCCGCGGCGAGGACGAGGACCACGATCAGGAGGGTGGACGGCGTCGCTATCCTGGTCCGAGCCCGGAGGGTGTGCGGGCCCTCGGGACCCCGCGTAGGCATCGTCTGAACTTCGGAGTCGTAGCCGTGTTGGACCTTCATCTCCCGGCAAGGTACTACAAAGACGTAGGACTGGTCCACCGCGCTCCGCAGGCGAGCCCAGAGGCGATGAGGACGGGGAGACGCCTGCGCGCGTCTCCCCGGTCCTAGCCAAGAGTCGTGGGAAGTCACTCGTCCCCGGATTCGTCAGAGGCCCAGGTCCTCGGCGAAGTCCCAGGTCTCCAGGTTCTCCTTCAGGCGGACCAGGAACTGGGAGGCGAGGGCGCCGTCGATCAGCCGGTGATCCCAGGACATCGAGATGTAGACCATGTGCCGGATGGCGATAGCGTCGATGACTACCGACCGACCAGGTTCATCGTGTCGGCCCCCTTCACCACGGGGACGATCAGCCCGTCCTCGATCGACACTGCGATCCCCAGGTTCGCGACCTCCGTGCCGGTTCCCGCGATCTGCGAGAGGTCGACGTTGTGCTCCTTAGCGAGCCTGCGTACCAGCGGCGACATGGTGGCCTCGACGACGGTCTCGCCGAGCTGCGGCATGATCACCGGTGTCGCCATGAGCCCTTCCGGTTCACCGCTTCGAAAGCTGCTCCACGGCTTCCTCGATGCCCGCCACCTTGGTCCTTCTGTTCCGCACCTCAGTGGCCACGTGGAGTCTCCTTTACGCGGAGTGCAGGGGCTTGCCGGCGAGGG
>JBQTIP010000064.1:0-5135 GCA_052388025.1 Actinomycetota bacterium | reverse complement strand
CCGGCGCCACGACTCCTTTGAGAGGCGAGGTGAAGTTGCTCGCCGCGAGCTCAAGTCCTACCTTGAAACCGCGCTCGTCTTGAATCGGTGCAAAGATTGTGTTGTCGTACGGGTCGCTCGGCGGGTGCCCGAGAGCAATCGGCCCGACCAGGGCCAGGAACAGTGCCGCGGCTGCGGACGCGACAACAAGCCGGAGTTTCATTCGTTCCTCCCTTCCCCCACGCCTACCGGGATTACGCGGCCGGACGTGGAGGGGATTCATCAATCCGGATCGGTTGAGAGGGGTGTTAAGGGCGCGCGTCCGCGGCCAAGCCCGAGACGCTGCTGTGCCTCGTCCGCGACTCGGGCGGCAGGACGAGCTGGTCGCCGATGAGGAGGAGCCGGCAGCTTGAACGCGTGGCAATCAAGTTTCCGGCAAACATCTGGCCAGGCAAGGGTGTTCCCTTCCGGTTGTTCGCCATCTCCACCGGATCCGACAATCCCATCTCGGATGCGCCGGCGACTCAGCGACGCCCGAACCTTATGGGCAGCGCGACGATGAGCGAATTGACCGTTCGGCCGACTCTGACCAACGAGCCACCGAGCGTGGACGAGGCATATGGAGGGCTCCGCGACGCGATCGGCGCGGTGGCGTCGGCGGAGGCTGGGACTGCGATCGGCGCAGCGCTCGACGAACTCGTCTCGGTGATCGAGAGCGACCCGCCCGACGTGGTCGCCGAGGAGAGCCGCTCCCCGATCCACGACGAAGAGGGCGACGACGGAGACAACAGCGGGCCGGGCGACGGTGACGGTGACGGCGGTAGCGGCCCAGGGCCAGGCTGATCGGGAACGGAAGGGCTTGGCACACCCTGCCCGACCAACTCGGGGACGTCGGGAACTGGCGGACAGTCAGGGATGGGTTCGGAACGATCCGGCGGGCGCGTCCCCGGACTTGAGAACGTCAAGCGCGGCTCGGGTCTTAACATCCCACTAACCTTCCCGTGGGCTGCTCCTAACCCGTTCGGTGCTTCACTCGTCTCGAACGGTGAGCCGAGCCTGCTGCGAAGGTCACAGAGGTCATATGGGATGAAGCTCATCTGGGATGAAGCTCATCGCGAATCGGTCCTGCCCAACGCAGTTGAATCGTTCTGTACATCGAGGTTCCCGGGGGGGTTGAGAGGTGAGGCGCATTGGAATCCGGCAGCCGGTCGACGACGGCCGAGGGCCGACCAGCAAACCCGCACGTAGACAGGCTATCCGGCGATCTCGAGGCGACGGTTGTCGTTCAAATCGCTGTCTCGTCCCCGTCTCGGTCAGGACTTCGTCACCGCGACCGATCGCCAGGTTGTGTCCACGAATGCCAACCCCCCACCCGCTCTCCGGGGCTTCGAGCCAATCACTCGGCGCTTCCCGACGAGGCGCACCGCGCCACGATGAGGCGCCATCAGGGGAAGGAGCGACTCGGGCACGACCCGACACGAGAAGGTGATGGAGCGGCGACATTTGTATTGACTTCGTTCAGCCAGGGGTCAGCTAGTTCGCCATCCATGCCCTGTAGGCGACCCATGCTCTGTAGGCGACGGGCCTGCGTCGGAGGGGGTAGGTCGTCGCGTCCGCGGCCGGTATCGATCGCGCGGCCCGCCGGGCAGGGCAGAGAGGGCTCACGAGTGTTGCCCGGTTTGGAAATACGACTCGTCGGCGCAGGCCCCGATGCCCTCCAGCCATCGACACATTCGCTTCCTCCCGTCGGAATCGCAACGCTCGCGGGGGCCGTACTGCCGATCGGGACTTCACACGGAGGTCTGCAGCGATGATGCGTTGGATCGTTGGGGCGAGCCTGAAGTTCCGGCGCCTCGTCATCGCCGTCGCGGCCGGAATGCTCGTCTTCGGCTTCATGCAGCTTCGCAACGTGCCGGTCGACGCACTCCCCGAGTTCGGATCCACGATGGTCGAGGTTCGGACGGAAGCTCTCGGGCTCTCGGCCGTCGAGGTCGAGCAGCTGATCACCGTTCCGCTGGAGCAGGACCTGCTCAACGGCGTCGCGTTCCTGGACCAGATCTACTCGGAGTCTGTCCCCGGACTGTCGTCCGTAGTCATGACCTTCGAGCCGGGAACCCCGCTGTTGGATGCGCGGCAGGTGGTTGCGGAGAAGGTCGCGGAAGCCGCCGTCGCGTTGCCGGGAGTCTCGGCACCACCGCAGATGCTGCAGCCGCTCTCGTCGACGAGCCGCGTGATGGCGGTACGGCTCTCATCGGACGGACTGTCGCCGATCGAGATGTCGGTGCTCGCCCGCTGGGTGATCGGCCCGCGGCTGCTGGGCGTCGAGGGTGTGGCGAACGTGTCCATCTGGGGCCAGCGTGATCGGCAGCTGCAGGTGTTGGTCGATCCCGAACGGCTGCGGGGCGCGGAGGTCTCGCTCCAGCAGGTCGTCAACACGACCGGGAACGGGCTGTGGGTGTCGCCCCTGACCTTCCTCGAGTCGTCCACCCCCGGGACGGCGGGGTTCCTCGACACCCCGAATCAGCGGCTGACGATCCGGCACGTGCTGCCCATCCAAACGCCAGAAGAGCTGGCGCAGATCCCCGTGGAGGACGACCAGGGCAACGCCGTCATCGTGGACGGCGAGCCGCTGCGACTCGGCGAGGTGGCCGAGGTCGTGGAAGACCACCAGCCACTCATCGGCGACGCCCTCTTCAGTGACGGACGGGGTCTCCTGCTCGTCGTCGAGAAGTTCCCAGAGGCCAACACGCTCCACGTGACACAAGGGGTGGAAGAGGCGCTCGAAGCGATGCGACCCGGGCTTTCGGGTATACAGATCGATACCTCACTCTTCCGGCCCGCGAGCAACATCGAGACGTCGATCGACAACCTCGGCAGGACGCTGCTGATCGGTGCGGTCCTGTTCGTGATCGCCCTGGCCCTCATGTTCTTCGAGTGGCGCACCGCCTTGATCAGTGCGATCACGATCTTGATGTCGCTGGTTGCGGCCGGGATCGTGCTCGACGTCCGCGAAGCGACGGCGAACATGATGGTTCTGGCGGGCCTGGTGATGTCCCTCGGCGTCGTCGTCGACGATGCGATCACCGATGTCCGGAACCTCGCCCATCAGCTGCATCGCCACAGGGAGGAGGGGGGTGGCACCCCCGCCTGGAGGACCGTCCTCGAGGCATCCCTCGAGATGCGCAGCTCGGTCCTCTACGCCACGCTCCTCGTGATCGCGGCGCTGTTGCCGGCGTTCTTCCTTGAGGGACAGGCCGGAGCGTTCCTCCCGCCGCTCGCCCTCTCCTATCTACTGGCCGTCGCCGCATCCATGGTGGTCGCGCTGACGCTCACGCCCGCGCTGGGCATGATGCTGCTGTCGAACTCGAAGGTCCCGCGCCGCGAGTCGCCCGTGGTTCGGTGGTTCCGGCGCCGCTACGACCGGACCATCTTCGGTATCGTGCGCCATCCGCGGTGGGGATACGCTGCGGTCGGCATCGCCGTGTTGACCGGGCTCGCGGCGTTGCCGTTCCTGGTGTGGTCGCCGTCCGTCACGTTGAAGGTGACGGACCTGCTGGTCAAATGGGACGCGGCGCCCGGCACCTCGCTTCCCGAGATGAACCGGGTCACGGCGCAGGCAGTCCGCGAGCTGGTGGCCGTGCCGGGGGTCAGCGACGTGAGCGCCCACGTCGGGCGCGCAGTGAATTCGGATCAGGTCGTCGGGATCAACAGCGGCCAGATCTGGGTGAACGTGGATCCCTCGGCCGACTATGAAGCCACGATCGCCTCCCTGGAGGAGGTGCTGGCCGGCTATCCGGGACTCTCGCACGACGTGTTGACCTACCCCGAGGATCGGGTCGCCGACGTGCTCCAAGGAACGGACGAGGACATCGTCGTGCGCATCTACGGAGAGAACGGCGAAGTCCTGCGCAGCAAGGCGCAGGAGGTGCGAGGGCTCCTCTCAGGGATCGAGGGCGTCGAGCATCCGACGGTGGAGCTCGCCCCCACCGAGCCCACCGTGGAGGTCGAGGTGGATCTCCAAGATGCGCAGCGGTTCGCGGTCAAGCCGGGTGACGTGCGCCGCGCGGCGGCCATCCTGTTGTCGGGGCTTGCGGTCGGCAACCTCTTCGAGGAACAGAAGGTGTTCGACGTCGTGGTGTGGGGCACGCCCGAGATCCGGCAGAGCCTGACCGATGTCCGGGAACTGCTGATCGACACGCCTGGTGGCAGGTACGTACGGCTGGGGCAGGTCGCCGACGTGCGGATCGCACCAAACCCGACCGTCATCCGTCACGAGTCGGTCTCCAACTACGTCGACGTCAGCGCCGGCGTGGCGGGACGTGACGTCGGCTCCGTTGTCGGCGACGTAGAGCGCGCGCTCGCCGGTGTGGAGTTCCCTCTCGAGCACCACGCGGAGCTCCGCGGAGCGTACGCGGACCAACAGGCCGCCCGGACGCGAGTCCTCGCCGTCGCCGTGGCCGCCGCGATCGGCATCTTCCTCTTGCTGCAGGCGGCCTTCACCAGTTGGGGCCTCGCGATCCTCGTCTTCGTCACCTTGCCCCTCGCCCTGGTCGGTGGCGTGCTGGCAACGTTGGCCGCCGGCGGCACGATCGGCCTCGGCTCGTTCGCCGGGTTCGTCGCGGTGCTGGGGATCGCGGCCCGCAACGGCGTCCTGTTGATCAGGCGCTATCAGCAGCTGGAACATCGGGAGGGCCAGCCGTTCGGGGATGAGCTCGTTCTCCGTGGGACCCGGGAGCGGCTTGCCCCGATCCTGACGACGGCGGTCGCGACGGCGCTGGCGCTCGCGCCCTTCGTGTTCGCCGGCGACGTGGCCGGTTTGGAGATCGCGCGCCCGATGGCCATCGTGATGAGCGGCGGATTGGTCACGTCGACGCTGCTCGCCCTGCTCGTCGTGCCGTCTCTGTACCTGCGTCACGGGTTCGTCGCCCAAAGGGACACCGTCGCCGAGGATGTGACGATCGTCCTTCCCGAAGTCGAGGGCGAAGTCGAGCGTGATGTCGAGGCAGAAGTCGAGTCGGTGTCTGGAGCTGAAGGGAGAGGGGTGGATCGATGAGGCGCCGTCGCCGATGGATCGTCGCGGCATCAATGCTCGCCGTCCTGCTGCTCCCGGCCTGCCGGGAGGTGGCGTCGGACGGGTCGGGCGGGAGCGAACCCGT
>JBQTIP010000063.1:0-2840 GCA_052388025.1 Actinomycetota bacterium | reverse complement strand
GTCGCGGGTCGTCGGGGACGAGGTGATCGTCGCGGCGCGCGACCGCGACGACTTCGAGAGCATGTCGGAGACCGCCGGAGCGGTGTGGCGGCTCCTCGATGAGCCGCGGAGCCTACAGGAGGTGGCGAAGATCCTTGGCCGAACGTACGACGCTGCCCCCGAAGCCATCTCCCGGGACGTCGAGCGGCTCCTGGACGATCTGATGCGGCGCCGCCTGATCGAGCGGATCGAGGGGAAGTCCGGTGTCTGAGGCGTCGGCCATCGCGCTGTCGCGGCGGATCGCCGGCTACGGTCTGCCTGGGGGGGGTGACGACCCCGGGCCCCTCCTCGCGACCTGGGATGGCTGGGAACCCCTGCGGGACGTCCTCGCGGAGCAGCACCTGACCGGCTTCGCCCTTGGTGCGATCCGAGATGGCTGGCTGCACGTATTGCCCGAGCAGGCGGCGGAGCTCCTCGGGCACCACCGGGCGGCGATGCTCTGGGACCTCGCGCTGGAGCGGAAGCTCATGGCGCTGGCAGACGCATTCGACGGCGCTGGCCTGGGGTTCGTCGTGCTCAAGGGTTCCGCGCTGGCACACTGCTTCTACCCGGATCCATCCTGGCGGTCGTTCGGGGACCTGGACCTCCTGGTCCGGACGCGGGATTGGCAACGGGCCTGCGAGCTGCTCGAGGCCCTGGCGTTCCACCGCGACCTCCCGGAACCGCGACCGGGCTTCGATGTGCGGTTCGGGAAGGCCGCGAACCACACGGACGGCGACGGGCTTCTGGTCGACCTCCACCGGACGCTTGTGCCCGGACCCTTCGGGCTCTGGATGGACTCGAACGAGTTGTTCGATCGAACCACCGAGTTCCGCCTGGGCGGTCGGATTCTTCGGCGGCTGGACGATACGGCCACGTTCCTGCACGCGTGCGTGCACGCGTCCCTCGGCGCCTGGCCCCCGTTGTTGCTCCCCCTCCGGGACGTGGTGCAGGTGGCCCGCTTCGGGACGATCGACTGGGAGTCGCTCGCAGCCGTGACGGAGCGCTGGCATCTCCGGTCGGTGATGCGTCACGCGCTTCGATCGGCGACCGAGACGCTGCGGGTCGGCCTGCCGGAGGAGGCGGATGCCCTAGTGGCGGTCGAGCCGAGCACCCGGGAGCGTCGGGTCCTCGAGGCATACACAACCGGGCGTCGTGGCCGGGGTGGGACCGCGCTCACGGTGATTCGGTGCATCCCCGGGATCAAGGCGCGGGCCTCCTACGTGCGGGCGCTGCTCGTCCCCGACCGGGAGTTCCTCGCGGCCCGAGGGGAACGGGGCGGGTCGCCGCCCTCCTATTTCCAACGCTGGCTCAAGCCCGTCCGCTGGCTGTCGGGGAAGCGGTATCGGGGATAGCCGCGCCCCGCGATCCGCGCCCTCCCTCAGCGGCTCCGCCGGAGGAAAGGATGCGTGTGATGTCGGTGCGATCCCGGGCTCGCCGTCGGAAGACACGAGGATCTCGCCGGGTGTCATACGGCATGACGGGCCGGGTGGGGGGTAGGGATCATGGCTGAGGAGCTGCCGAACATCGTCCTGGTCGTCTTCGACACGGCCCGGTGGGACAGGTTCGGCGCCTACGGCTACGCACGCCCCACGACGCCGACCGTTGATTCCCTCGCCGGGAGCGGCCTCAAGGTGGAGACGATGATCGCCAACGGGCCCTGGACCCTGCCCGCACACGGGAGCCTCTTCACGGGGCTCTACCCGACCCAGCACGGAAGCCAGTGGGGGACCGGGAACCGCCTGCGCGACTCGGTCCCGCTCACGATGGCCGAGTGGCTCGCGGGCCTCGGCTACCAGACCGTTTGCGCGACGAACAACGGGCTCATCTCCGCCGAGACGGGGCTCGCGCGAGGCTTCCATCGCTACGGCTTCCGCCTCGATCTCGAGCGGGGCCGGCGTCGGATCGTTCGCCGGGTCAAGAAGGCCGCGCTCGGTGGGGACTCCGGAGGGCGGATCGTCAACGCGTGGCTCCGCCGGGAGCTTCGCGAGGTGCGCCGGCCGCTCTTCCTGTTCGTCAACTACGTGGAGTGCCACTGGTCCTACGCGGCGCCCATCGGCCTCGAGAAGCGCGTGGGGGGACCGCGGTTCGGATTCCTCGAGGGCCTTCGGTACCGGACGCGCATCGCCGCTCGCGTCGGGCCGTGGGAGGCCATCGCCCGGGCCGATGAGCGCACGCTCGGGATCTACTCCACCCTGTACGACGCCGAGCTGCTGAACGTCGACGGGCACCTGGCCGAGTTGCTGGACATCCTCGAGGGGACCGGGCACCTGGGATCCGGACCGACGCTCCTCGTCGTGACCTCCGATCACGGAGAGCACCTAGGGGAGCACGGGATGGCCGATCATCACGCGTCCCTCGACGACCTGCTCCTCAGGGTGCCCTTCGTCGCCTGGGGGCCGGGTCTCGTCCCAACGGAGCAGCGGGGCCGGATGTACGAGTTCGTGGACGTGCTCCCCTCGCTCGCGCGGTTCCTCGGGAAGGAGCTGGCCCTCCCGCACCTGCAGGGCCGTCGCAGCGACCTCTTCCTGCCGCACGTGAGCGCCAACGGCAGAAACTACGCGTTCGCCGAGTGGCGCTCCTGGAGCGACGAGGAGCTCGCTCGACTGGCCAGGCGGAACCCGTCGTACGACTTCTTGGGACTCGCGCGAGACCTCGTCTGTGTGCGGGACTCCCGCTTCAAGCTCGTCCGATCGTCGAACGGGGTGGAGACCCTATACGACCTGGTGAGCGACCGCGCAGAAGAGACCGACGTCGCGGGCTTCAACCCGGAAGCGGTGAGGAGGTTGCGGCATCGGCTCGATGCGGCGGTGGAGTCATGG
>JBQTIP010000062.1:0-2992 GCA_052388025.1 Actinomycetota bacterium | reverse complement strand
GTAAAGGAGGAGGTCGGGGCCGTCACCCGATCCCCCAAGCCGCCCGACGGCGTTGGCCTGACGGTCCCCGAACCGTTGCACCTCGGCCGACAGCCCGGCCTTCTCCAGGTACTCGGCGAGGAACTCAGCGAGCTCGAGCTCCTCGCCTGGCGGCGAGGAGATGCCGACCATCGAGGCCAGGAGCCCCCCCAGGCGATCAGGGTCGACGCCCTCCCAGGCCCGCTCCACCCACTCCGCCTGCTCTAGGGGGAGGATCGCGTTACCCAAGCCCCGCCCCCTCTCCGTCTCGCTGCCAATAGGCGAACCCGAGGCCGGTGACCGCGTGGTGGGCGGGGATATAGTCCACGACCGTCGCCCGGGTGTCCGCCATCGCACCGGCAGCCACGATCCATGAGCGGATCTCCCCCGTCCCTCCGCGCATCGTGTCCGAGTCGAACACGAACAGGTGAGCGAGCCGCTCCGGCTCCCCCCGCGCGATGACGTCGAGGACCCACCGGTCAAGCGGCTCGTCGATCCACCCGGCGCGCGGGCCCATTGGGTCGTGGGATAGGCCTCCTGAGCCGTAGACCGCGATCCGCTCGGGCCCCGCGTCTGCGAGCTCCCGGATGGCCCGCCCGAGCTCAAGGCACCTCCGGGCCGTGGGGAGCGGCGGGTGGTACGCGTTGAGGAAGAAGATGACGACCGGAGTATCGGAGTCCGCAAGCTTGAGCGCCTTGCTGGGGCGGGTGAACGCGTGGCCGAGACCACCCTCCGGCCGGGCGACGGCCTTCATCTCTCGCATAGGCGCGATGTCGAACCCGCGCTCAACGAGCCCCTCGATCAGAAAGCGTGCTAGCTCGGTGTAGCACCGGAGCCGCACGTGGTTCTCGGCGATGGACTGCCCAATCAGGCCGATGTTCACGGTGCCCGCGACCTCGTCGCCGAGGAAGAGGGCCATCTGCGGCATGAAGTTCGGGGAGAAGACCTCAGTCTGGTCGTCGCCAACGATGACGACAGCGTCGGGACGGTATGCCTCGAGGACCTTCCGGAGCATCTCGAACCCTGCCTTGATGCGGGCGATGTACGACTCCAGCACCTCCGGCGTCTCGAGGGCGGCCTGCGGCGGCTGGGGCGTGTTCTTTATGAGGGCCCGGTATATCTTCTCCCAGTCCCCGAGCGGCGAGAACATCGACGGCGCGTGCGATGAGGCGAGGCCCAATCCGAGCGTCATCTCCCGATCACCTCCAGGCTTGGCTTTCCGATCAGGTCATTCCCCACGATCCGCTCCGTGGGCGGTTGTCAAGGTCCGGGTAGGACCGTCCGAGAGCAGCCGCAGCACCGAGTGGAGCGGCGGCCACCGCAGCGACCGTCCGCGGAGGGTCTCCCAGAGCAGCAAATGGACCACGAGCAGGGTCGCATCCGCCGAGTCGATCCAGCACAGCCGGTGCCGAGGACTGGGCCGCAGCGGGAGCTCCACTGTCACGCTGCCGTCCGGATCCATCTCGACAAAGGTGGCCACGCCGCGGCCCAGCACTGCCACGACGTCCACCTGCCTTTCGAAGGGGATCGAAGCGTTCGCCTCGGCGAGCGCGACGAGCAGCTCCGCGTCGGCGATCCCCTCGAAAGCCAGGATCATCGAGGCGCAGTCGTTCACCCGCTCGTCGCCCCGGACGACCGGCTCCCGGTGGAGCGACTTGATCTCGGCAACCTCCGCGACGAGGCGGCCAAGCTCTTCCTGCCGTAGCCGGGGGACTGGGTGCACGGAGGCGAACACCGCCTCGGCGGGCAGGAGCTCCTGCCTCTCGGAGAGCGGGAGAAAGGGGGCGCCCGAGGCGTCGGCCACGATGAGCGCGTCGGTGGAGAGAGAGTTCCCCCAGGAGTCGAACACCGTCCCCTCGGAGAGACGGAACCTGCTCGCTGGAAGGTGCTCGGCCAGGAATCGCCGGAGGCCGTCCCGGACCCGTTCCCACTCCATCGGCACATTGGGATCCCGGACGACCGCGTCGAAGCGTGCTTGCAGAGCTCGGCCAGCTTCCCGGGCAACTTCGGGCCGGAGCGGTTCGACGGCCGGGGGCTCGGGCGCCGCCGACGCCTCCCTTTTCCGCTGCACCCCGTTCCTGACCGAGCGGAGATGCGAGACGACCCAGTCGTGGTCCATCGTGTCCGCGTACTTCGCTGAGATGTCGAGGAGGCTGGCTTCGAGGGCAGCCAGCGAGCGGTCGATGACGCAATCCCGGACCACGATCGTCCGGTAGTCCCGGGAGAAGGCGTCCACGGCGGTCGCCCGTACGCAGCCGCTCATGCTCGAGCCGGCGAGGATCAGCGTGTCAACCTCCAGCTCGCGGAGATGAAGGTCGAGGTCGGTATGGAAGAACGCGCTCGGCCGGCGCTTTTCGATCACCGTCTCGGTTGGTCCCGGCGCGAGCTCCGGCACGATCTCGGCGCCGGGCGTCCCCTCTACTTGCACCCTGCCCTCGCCGTGCGGGCCCTTCCACAGCCCCACGTCGGAGAGATCGGGACGGACAAGCCCCCTGCTGAAGAAGACCGGGATCCCGGCGTCACGGGCGGCGTCGAGCAGGGCGCGGATCGCGGGGAGCCGCTCCTGGGCCATGGGCGCGCACGTGGTCGGAGCTTCCGGGTCCACGAAGTCGCGCTGCATGTCGACCATCAAGAGCGCCGGTCGCTCCCCCAACCCGATTTCGCGAAGGCCGAACCCCTGCTCTTGGTACCGGGATTCGGCGTCTTTCAAATCCTTACTCACACAACCCCGCCCGGATGGATTTGGCCTGCGCCTGCGACTGAACGCCGTCCGCCGCCTTGACTGCACCCGACGGCGTTCATAGTATACCATCGTGTACAGTCCCCGCGACAGGTGCTGCCCTCACCTTCGAACACCCCCGGCGCAGACCGCCACCACCCGACGGGAGGGGTTATACATGAACTCCGCAGTGCCCGAACGGCCACCTGAGGGCCCAACGTCGCCCGCGGAGACGGCGGCTCAACCGGACCCTGC
>JBQTIP010000061.1:0-25352 GCA_052388025.1 Actinomycetota bacterium | reverse complement strand
GCCCCACAAGACGTTGGCCTCGCCGACGTACCGAAGCAGCTTCCCGAGGACGTGCGCGGCCTGCGTCGGCGAGCGCATGAGGTTCCACCACGTCGTTCCCAGCTCCGCGTACACGTTCTCGTTCGGGGCGATGCCGGCCCGCTTCAGCGACGTGATGAGGCGGTTCGCTCCGACGTTCGCGGTCGCCGCCGTGTAGGGGCCCTCAGCGGTCCCCGACTCGAACCCGGAGTGGTAGACGATGAACGACACGTCGGGATGCACCCGGGCCGCGGGCCCGATGTCGACGGGCGCGGCGAGCCGGCTGCCGCCGGAGAGGCCCTTGTGCGTGCAGATCCTCGGCACCCCCAGCTCCACGGTCTTGCGGATGAACCGCTCCCCCACCTGGGGCAGGCCGTCCTCGTGATCGTCGAGCCACCAACCCTGGTCGCCGCCCGTGTAGAGGTCCGGGTAGTGCGTGAAAGTCTTCCACGCCGCGATTCGATACCGGCCGACCGCCTCCTCCATCGCATCGAGGTTCGCGTCGAGAGGCCCCACGTTCGGCAGCGTGAGCGCGTGCAGCACGACCCGCTCGTCCCCGCAGAGCCCGGCCGCGACCCGGCGGGCCTCGTCCATGATCTCCGGCGACAGCGGGCTACCCTCTGGGGCGATCGGAAGGCCCGACAGCGCGACCATCGACGTGTCGCTCCGCAGGAAGAACTCCTCCATGAAGTGGTCCATCGAGAAGCACGCCCTCGGGTCGTCGTCCCCGCAACCCTGCTGAGGGAAGCTTCGCCAGAAACCCGTGTCGCGTGTCGCCGGGTCGATGTCGTACTCGAGGAGGTGCCCCTGGAGGTCGAACACGAGCTCCTCGCCGCCGATCGCCTCCCGGGCGGCGTCGGGCTCGGTCGTCGCCTCCGGCGGGATCGCATAGCCGCCGCCCGGCGTGGCGCCCGTCGACACCCGACGGAGCGCCTCCCGCGTGCAGGCGTCTAGCGCGAGGAGCGTCGTGGCCGCCCCGCAGAGCGAGAGCAGGAACTCGCGCCGGCTCATCCCGGAGCGGCGAGCTTTCCGCTCGCAGTCATCGCGTGCCCGGCTTATGGCCTCGGCGACGACGGGCGAGAGCGGCTCCGGGTCGTACTCGGCGTTCGAGCACGGGCCGAACTTGATCGGAAGCCCGGGGTCCTCCTCCATCCACTCCATCGCGGCGCCTCCCGCTCGGAACCTCGAACTACAGACCGGCGCGGCGGCCCGGGAGTTCCGCTTCGCGGGTTCCGGGCGTCCGGAGCGAGGACGTGGGCCTCTCGATGGCCTTAGGGGCCCTCAGGCCTCCTCGCCCGCAGGTCCCAGCTCCGCGCCGATCGCGTGATAGCCGCCGTCCACGTGGACGATCTCGGCGGTGATGCCCGAGGCCCAGTCGGAGAGCAGGAACACGACCGTCCGGGCGACCGGCGTCGGATCGCCGGTGTCCCACCCGAGCGGCGCCCGCTTGCCCCACGCCTGAGCCAGAACGTCGAAGCCGGGGATGCCCTTGGCCGCGATCGTCCGCAGCGGACCGGCCGATACGCAGTTCACGCGGATGCCGAGGGGGCCGAGGTCGCGGGCCAGGTAGCGCGTCACGGCCTCGAGGCCCGCCTTCGCGACCCCCATCCAGTCGTAGATAGGCCAGGCAACCGAGGCATCGAAGTCCAGGCTCACGATGCCGCCGCCGCGCTCTCTCATGAGCGGCAGCACGCCCTGCGCTAGCGCCTTCAGCGAGTAGGCGCTCGTCTGGAAGGCCACCTGCACGCTCTCCCACGGGGTGTTCACGAAGTTCCCGCCGAGGGCGTCCCGTGGGGCAAACGCGATCGCGTGAAGGAACCCGTCGAGGCTGCCCCACCGAGCCTCGAGATCGGCGGCGACAGCCGCGATGTGCTCGGGGTCGTTCACGTCCATCTCGAGGACGTCCACCGCCGTCGGCAGCCGCCGAGCACTCTTCTCCGTGAGGCTCATGGCCTTCCCGAACGAGGTGAGGACGATCTCGGCCCCCTCCTCCTGCGCGGTCTTCGCGACGGCGAAGGCGATGCTCTGAGGCGTGAGCACGCCGGTGATCAGCAATCGCTTCCCCTCGAGCAGCATCCCCAACCCCCTTGGCAAGGCAGGATACGACGGCGCCGGGGCCGCGGGAGCGCGGGCGGCTATGCCGGGGTTTCCGGGATGGTCTCCAGCACCGCCCACTGGCCGGGCGTGGTGCCGGGGAACCCGTAGTAGCTTGCCCCGAGCACGCCGCGCTCGCGGACGACCCGGACGAAGCCCCTCGTCTCGGCGACCGTGGCCTCGTCCGAGATGCCGCCGATCACGTGGATCGGGACCGACCTGTCGCCGGTCTCCTCCCGGATGATCGCGATGTTCTGCGCGCTGTACCAATGGGCACCGCGAGGCCCGCTCACGCGCCACGTGAAGTAGGTCATCGGGAGGAACACGTCGTAGGTGGCGGCGAGCTCCGCGTACGGGAACCCCGGCCAGTAGTCCGGGTTGGTCTCAACGCCGCGGGGCGACGCCACTATGGCCCCGAGCGGATAGTCGTCCCCGGCGGCGGCGCGGATCCGCTCCGACAGCTCCAGGAGCCGGCTGGTCCGAAGCGACGGAGGGTCCACCTCGGGAGATTCGATGTCGAGCGCGAACGAGTCGAACGAGTTCCCTTCGTCGGTCACGAGGCCGATTGCCGCCATGCTCCGTTCGAAGTCGCGATCGAGATCGTCGAACCCGGGCAGGTACCAGCCCACGACGTAAACCCCGAGGTCGTGGGCGGCGTCGACGAACTGCTCCGTTCCCGGGCGGAAGATGAACGGGCGATGCCGGTTGAAGTTCGAGGTCTCGAGGTAGAGCGTGCGGACCCCGTGCTCTTTCATCGTTCGCACGGTTGCTCGGGGGGCGGCCCAGGCCGCGTCGTCGTAGATGTCGATCCAGGAGCCCAGGCCCCGATAGGCTTCGATGCTCGCCCCGGCTCCGTCGCCGGACTCGCCGGTCGCCCCGCGGAACGTCCCGGGCGCATTGGTGGCTTGGGGGGTGACGAGGCTCACCACCACCATGAGCGCAAGGGGCAGGAAGAGCACGGAGGCTCGGACGGCGGTCCGCCTGCGGCTCGCCGGCGCGGGCGTCGATGGCATCCACCCAGGGTACGGGACCGTTCCCGGAACGGCCGCCCGGGTGACGCCCGACCCGTTCGGGCATGTCTCTCGTAGGATGTGCCCGGACCGCACGACCGACCGCAGGAGGACGGGATGCAGGACCCGGAGGGTGCGGCGCGCGCGCTGATCGACCGGTACTGGGACGAGTTGCTCGAGGAGGAACCGGTCCTCGCCACGACGGTGGGCGACGAGCGCTTCGACGACCGCTTGCCCGATCCGAGTGAGACCGGCCTCGCCCGGCGCGCCACGATCCACCGCGCGGCGCTCAAGGCTCTCGGCGACCTCGACCGCGAGCTGGGCGACGTCGGTCTCAGAACCTCGTTGGACGTGCTCGAGGCCATCGCCCAGCGCGACCTGGCTTCGATCACCCACCGAGTCGACCGCCTCCGTGCGGTCGGCCACCTGTGGGGGCCGGGACAGCTTCTCGCGGAGCTCGGCTCGCTCCAGCGAGCCGACACGCCCGAGCGACTCGAGCGCTACCGCGCCAGGCTAAGCGCGGTCCCCGCATACCTCTCCGCCGTCGCGAAGGTTGCGGAGGACGGGACGCGGGTCGGGCAGACGGCCCCGACCGTGGTGGTCGAGCGCTCGATCGCGCAGGTGGAGCGGCTGCTGGAGCTTCCGGCCGGGGACTCCCCGGCGCTCGGCCCGGTGCCCGAGGCGGACGGCAACGGCCGGGACCTCGTCGCCTCCATCGTAATGGAAACGGTCATGCCGGCCTACGAGCGCTACCTCGAGGCCCTCCGCACCTACCTGCCCTCGGCCACGGAGACCATCGGTCTTTACGCGCTGCCGGACGGCGACGCTATCTACGAGGCCGAGATCCTGAGCTGGACGACCCTCCCGCTCGGCGCGAAGGAGATCCACGACATCGGGGTCGAGGACCTCGAGCGGATCCAGGAGGAGCGCCGCGGAAGCGCGGAGCGCCTCGGCTTCCCCGACCCCGACGCGGCGGTGGCCGGCCTTCAGGCGAGCGGCCGGAACACGATCGGATCCCGCGAGGAGATCGTCCGGCTTGCGGAGAAGCAGGTGCGACGAGGCTGGGAGGCCGCCCCTCGGTTCTTCGGGCGGATGCCGAAGGAGAACTGCGAGGTCCGCCCGGTCGAGGAGTTCCGGGAGGCCGACATGCCGTTCGCCTTCTACCAGCCGCCCTCGGAGGACGGCTCGAGGCGCGGCATCTATTACGTGAACGCCTACGACCTCCCCAAGCGTCCGCTCCACCACCTCGCGACCACGACCTACCACGAGGCCATCCCGGGCCATCACTTCCAGATCGCGATCGAGCAGGAGATGGACGAGCGTCCACTGCTTCGCCGCTTCGGCGGCCTGCTCGCCGGGAGCGCGTTCGCGGAGGGTTGGGGTCTGTACAGCGAGCGGCTCGCGGACGAGATGGGGCTCTTCCTCGACGAGATCGAACGCCTCGGGATGCTCGACGCGCAGGCGCACCGGGCCGCGCGGCTCATCGTCGACACCGGGATCCACGCGTTCGGATGGACCAGGGAACGGTCGATCGCGAAGCTTGAGGAGGCAGGAGTCCCCCACGTCGACGCGGTCATCGAGACCGACCGCTACATAGCCCTCCCCGGCCAGGCGCTCACGTACAAGCTCGGCCAGATAGAGATCGAGAGGGCCCGCGCGCAGACCGCCGAGCGCGAGGGGGCGGCATTCTCGCTGCCCGACTTCCACGACCGGCTGCTGGCGCTGGGTTCGATCCCGCTCCCGGCCCTCCAGCGCGAGCTCGCCCGTAGATAGTCGCATGAAGACCGTCGACCGTGCGGGGCGGAGGTCACTGATGGAGCGCGAGCGGGCGCGATTCGTTGAGGAGCATCCGAGATCGGGGGAGCTGTTCGAGCGGGGCAAGCGCTCGCTCCTGGCCGGCGTTCCGATGCCGTGGATGACCGAGTGGGCCGGTCCCTACCCCGTCTTCGTGGCGGAGGCGGAGGGCGCCCGATTCACCGACGTCGACGGCCGCACCTACGTCGACTTCTGCCTGGGCGACACTGGCGGGATGACCGGGCACGCGCCCAAGGTTGCGGTGCAGGCGATCGCCGAGCAGGCCGCGAAGGGCATCACCCTGATGCTTCCGACCGAGGACTCGATCTGGGTCGGCGAGGAGATGGCTCGGCGCTTCGGGCTCCCCTACTGGCAGTTCTGCCTCACGGCCACCGACGCCAACCGGTTCGCGATCCGACTGGCCCGCGAGATCACCGGCCGTCCGAAGATCCTCGTCTACAGCTGGTGCTACCACGGAACCGTCGACGAGACCTTCGTCGCGATCGAGGGCGGCGTCCCTCGCTCCCGCCTCGGCAACATCGGACCGCCGGTCGACCCGACCGTGACGACGCGGGTCGTGGAGTGGAACGATGTCGACGCGCTCGAGCGGGCGTTGGCTTACGAGGACGTGGCCTGCGTTCTGGCCGAGCCGGCCATGACCAACATCGGCATCATCCTCCCCGACCCCGGCTACCACGACGCGCTCCGGGACCTCACGCGCCGGTACCGCACGTACCTCGTGATCGACGAGACCCACACGATCTGCGCCGGGCCCGGAGGCTACACGCGGGCCTTCGGGCTGGAGCCCGACTTCCTGACCATCGGCAAGCCGCTCGCGAGCGGGGTGCCGGCCGCCTGCTACGGAATGAGCGAGGGGGTAGCGCGGCTGGTGAACGGGCGGATGGAGCTCCTGGAGAACTCGGACACGGGGGGTATCGGCGGCACGCTCTCGGGCAACGCACTCTCCCTCGCGGCGATGCGCGCGACGCTCGAGGGCGTGCTCACGGAGGATGCGTTCGCGCGGATGATCCCTCTCGCCGAGCGCTGGACCGACGGGGTGAAGGAATCGATCGAGGAGCGCGGGCTGCCCTGGGAGGTCCAACGGCTGGGCGCCCGCGCCGAGTACTGGTTCTGCCCGACGCCGCCGAGGAACGGAGGCGAGGCCGCGACCACCGTCGACCAGGAGCTCGTCCGGTTCACGCATCTGTACGCCCTGAACCGAGGGATCCTGCTCACGCCGTTCCACAATATGGCGCTGATGTCGCCCGCGACGACCGAGGCCGACGTCGACGCGCACTCCGCGGTGTTCGATGAGATGGCGAAGGAGCTGACCGCCTGACGGCCGTCGGCCCGGCTACCAGATCCGAACGCGGGTCGGAGTGATTCGGATCGCACGGGAGTAGTCGGCGGCGAAGCTCGCCAGCGTCCATCCGTGCTCGTCGATGAGCGAAGCGTACTTCTGGATGTACTCCGGCACCTGGTCGGCGCGCGGCGCCTCGTCCAGGATCTCTGCGGTCCCCTCGAAGACGACGTTGTCGCCGCCGACGCGGTCGCCCTCGAGATGCAACGACACCCTCGGGTTAGCGGCCATGTTGGCGAGCTTCGGTCGCCCCGGCCTGCTGTACATGAGGAAGGTCTCGCCGCTCCAGTGGAACCACACCGGCGTCGACTGCGGCCGGCCGCCAGCCCCGACGGTCGTGAGCCAGGCGATCAGCTCCGAGCGGAGCCGCTCCTCCGCGCGGACGTGGTCTCGGTTGCTCGCGTCGAGAAGGTTCATCCTCGCCGAGCTTAGCCCGGAGAGCCTTCAGGCGGCTTCGCTCGCGCGGTCTCGGTCGCCGGACTCCAGCGCGAGGGCCAGGACCTCGTCGACGGTCTCGGCGGTGTGAAAGGTCATCTGCTCCTGCACAGGCTCCGGGACGTCGTCGAGATCGCCCTCGTTCCGCCTGGGGAGGATGACCTCCTTCAGCCCGGCCCGGTGCGCGGCGAGCACCTTCTGCTTTACCCCGCCTATCGGGAGAACCCGGCCCTGGAGCGTGATCTCTCCCGTCATGCCCACGGTGCTCCTGACCGGCCTGCCCGTGAGGAGGCTCACCAGCGCCGTCACCATCGTGACGCCCGCGCTCGGACCGTCCTTCGGGACCGCCCCGGCCGGCACGTGCACGTGGAAACGGCGTTCCAATGCCTTTTGCTCGATCCCGAGCTCCGCGGCGTGGGACCGGACGTACGACAGTGCGATCTCCGCCGACTCCTTCATCACATCGCCGAGCTGGCCGGTGAGGGTCAGGCCCGACTCGCCCTCCATCGCGGTCGCCTCCACGAACAGCACGTCGCCGCCGGTGCCGGTGACGGCGAGGCCGGTCGCTACGCCGGGCACGCTCGTCCGCTCCGCCGCCTCGAAGAAGAACCTCGGCCGCCCCAGGTACGAGCGGACGTCGGCAGCGTCCACCGTGACTGGGGCCTCGACCTCTCGCCCGGCGATCTTGGTCGCCGCCTTCCGAAGCACCTTCCCGAGCTCCCGCTCCAGGTTCCGGACGCCGGCCTCGCGCGTGTAATCGCCGACCACCGTCCGGAGCGCGTCGTCGGTCAGGACGACCTCATCTTGGGCCAGGCCGTTCCGCTCGAGCTGCCGGCCGAGCAGGTGGTCGCGCGCGATCGCTATCTTCTCGTCCTCGGTGTAGCCGTCGAGCCGGATGACCTCCATACGGTCGAGCAGCGGGCCGGGGATGGTCTCGGCCACGTTGCCGGTGGCGATGAACAGCACCTCGGATAGGTCGAGATCGACCTCGAGGTAGTGGTCGCGGAACGAGTTGTTCTGGGCCGGGTCCAGGACCTCGAGGAGCGCCGAAGACGGATCGCCCCGCCAGTCGGAGCCCACCTTGTCGATCTCGTCCAGCATGAACACCGGGTTCTTCGTCCCGGCTTCCTTCAGTCCACGGACGATGCGGCCGGGCAGCGCGCCCACGTACGTGCGACGGTGGCCGCGGATCTCAGCCTCGTCGTGGATGCCGCCGAGCGAGACGCGGACGAACTTGCGCCCCAACGCTCTCGCGACCGACTCCCCGAGCGACGTCTTGCCGACGCCGGGCGGACCGACGAGGGTGAGGATCGCACCCGAGCCGCGGCCGATCGCCGCACCGAGCCCGCGCTCGGCACGGAGCTTGCGAACCGCGAGGTACTCGATGATTCGGTCCTTCACATCGTCGAGGCCCGTGTGGTCCTCGTCGAGGATCCGCCGGGCCTCGGTGATGCCGAGCCGGTCCTCGGTCCGGATGTCCCAGGGAAGCTCGGTCATCCAGTCGAGGTAGGTTCGGATCCAGCCGTACTCAGGCGACTGCTCGGAGGTTCGCTCCAGGCGGCTCAGCTCGCGTTCCGCCTCCTTGCGGACGTCCTCGGGCATCCCGGCTTCCTCGATCCTCTTGCGGTACTCGGCGACGATGTCCCCGGAGCCGCCCTCTCCGAGCTCCTTCTTGATGGCCTCCAGCTGCTGGCGGAGCAGGAACTCGCGCTGGCTCTTCTCCATCCCCTCGCGGACGTCGTCGCGGATCTTGTCCTTCAGCGAGATCTCGGCCAGGGTCTCCTTCGCCCAGGCCAGCACCTTGCCCAGGCGCTCCTCGACGTCGAGGGTCTCCAGGACGTCCACCTTCTGCTCGAAGGAGAGATCGGGCGAGTAGCCGGAGGTGTCCGCGACGGCACCGGGTTCACCGATGCCCCGGAGGAACTCGGCGACCTGCGGTATGCCCCGGGACTCGACGATGTTCTCGACGGTCGCGCGGTACTCGCGCGCAAGCTCGTGCGCCCGTTCTGTGGCGGGCTCCGGGTCGAGGGCCGGCTCGACCTGCACCCAGGTCGCGTCGCCGGTTCCCGGCACGCCGATGCCGACGACCGCCCGGTGCAGGCCGCGGATCACGAGGGCCTCCATGCCGCTCGGCAGCCGGCCGACGTCCTCGAGCTTCCCCAAGGTGCCGACGCGCGCGTACCGGCCCCCCACGCGGGGGACGAGCAGCAGTGTGTCGTCTGCGGAGCGGGCGGCCGCGACCGCCCGGCGCGCCTCGTCGGACTCGATCGTGAGCGTCACGACCATCCCGGGCAGCACCACGCCGGTCGTGAGTGGCAGGAGCGGAAGGGCTTGCGTGTCGAGCGTCGTCATCGTCGTCTCCCGATACGTTCGGATCGTCTTGCACCTGCAACGCAAGCGGGGACGTGCCTATTCCGGAGTGTAAGTCTCATTACATAGTGTCGTGTCCAGCTAGACTGGTGCGCGTTCGCAGGGGATTTGCCCTCCCGGTTCGCTCGACGCAGACTGCGGCCAGCCTCACCCCGGAAGGAGGCTTGTGGAGGCACCCATCATCGAGGCGGAAGGCCTGGAGAAGCGATTCGGCAAGGTCCGAGCGCTCGCCGGGGTGGACCTCGCGGTCGAGCAAGGCACCGTGCTCGGGCTGCTCGGCCCCAACGGAGCGGGGAAGACGACGACGGTTCGGATCCTGACCACGCTCCTTCACCCCGACGCAGGCCGGGCCGCCGTCGCCGGATACGACGTCGTCCGCGACGCCGAGCGCCTCCGCTTCGAGATCGGGCTTGCGGGCCAGTACGCGGCCGTGGACGAGAGCCTGACGGGGTTCGAGAACCTCGAGATGGTCGGGCGGCTGTATCACCTCGGGAAGGCGGAGGCGCGGGTCCGTGCGGAGGCGGTGCTCGATCGGTTCGGCCTCTCGGACGCGGCCGACCGGTCGGCGAAGACCTACTCGGCCGGGATGCGGCGACGGCTCGACCTCGGGGCGAGCCTCGTGGGCAGGCCCCCCGTGCTGTTCCTCGACGAGCCGACGTCGGGGCTCGACCCTAGAAGCCGGTTCGGGCTCTGGGACATCATCCGAGAGCTCGTGGGCGAGGGGACGACGGTCCTGCTGACGACCCAGTACCTGGACGAGGCCGACAACCTCGCCCACCGGGTCGCCGTGATCGATGTGGGGAAGGTGATCGCCGAGGGGACCCCCGACCAGCTGAAGGCGCGCGTAGGGGGTGAGGTGCTCGAGCTCCGCTTCACGGACCGATCGCAGGTGGCGGAGGCTGCGGGCGCCGTGCTCGGGCTCGGCCCGGGCGGCGGGCAGGTGGACAACGAGGCCGCGCAGATCACGATCCCGGTCGGAGAGCACGGCCCGCAGATCCTGACGGAGGCGGTTCGCCGCCTGGACGCGTCGGGCGTCCAGCCGTCGGACCTCGCGCTCCGCAAGCCGACCCTGGACGACGTGTTCCTCGCGCTCACCGGGCGGGCTGCCGAGGGGACGCCCGAACGGTGAGACCGACGGCGGCCGAGACCCGCGCTCCCACCCGCATCTCGCCCGGCCGGCGGGTCCGCTGGGCGATCGAGGACGGCCTCGTCGTGACCAGGCGGAACCTGATCCGGTACGTGCGGATCCCTACGCTGCTGGTGTTCTCGACGATCCAGCCCGTGATGTTCGTGCTGTTGTTTCGCTACGTGTTCGGCGGGGCGATCGGCAACCTCCCGCCGGGCGTCAACTACGTGAACTACCTGATGCCCGGGATCTTCGTACAGACCGCCATCTTCGGGGCAACCCAGACGGGGATCGGCCTTGCCGAGGACCTCTCGAAGGGCATCGTCGACCGCTTCCGCTCGCTTCCGATGGCCCGCTCCGCGGTCCTCGCCGGCCGGACGACGGCCGACCTGTTCAGGAACCTCTTCGTCGTCCTCCTGATGACCGGGGTCGGCTACCTGGTGGGCTTCCGGTTCGAGGTCGGTCCGGTCCCAGCCATCCTCGGGATCGGCCTCGCGATCACCGTCGGCTTCTCCTTCTCGTGGATCTCCGCGACGATCGGCCTCGCGATCAAGGACGTGGAGTCGGTCCAGGCGGCGAGCTTCGTCTGGATCTTCCCGCTCACGTTCGCGAGCTCGGCCTTCGTGCCGGTCGTGAGCATGCCGGGATGGCTCCAGGCCTGGGCCAAGGTCAACCCGGTGACGATCTGGGCGAACTGCCTGCGGGCCTTCACCACCGGCGGCCCGACGACCAGGCTCGCGCTCCAGTCCGCGGCGTGGATCGCCGGGATCCTCCTCGTCTTCATCCCGCTGGCGGTTCGCAAGTACCGCCGGAGCGTCTAGGAGAAGGCGGCGCCGACGGCTCAAGTCGGCCCCTTCACGCCCCGAAATCTCAGGTAGGAGGGTCCCATCTCGGGAACGCGAGGGGTGAACCATGGCCGAGGCGATACCGCAAGTCGAGCAGGGCAGCGAGGCAACGAGCGAGCGGACGTGCCCGGGCTGCAACGCCGGGAACCCGCTCACGGCCGAGTTCTGCTGGCAGTGCTTCTCCCGGCTTCAGATGCCGGCCGGCCCGATGGGCCCGCAGGCCTGGGGCCGCCGCCCGGGTTTCCCGGGGCTGGACATGCCACCGACCGCCTTCCCGGCCCCGCCGCAGCCCACGGGGGGCTCCTCGCTACGCAGGCTGGGCGTCGCGCTCCTTTCGGCGATCGTCGCCGCGGCGGCGGGATGGTTCGTCGTCGGCCAGTTCGGCGGGTCCGATCCGACACTGCCGGAGACCCTGGCCGGAAGCCCGAGGTTCGAATCCGCGGAGGTCACTCAGGCCCTCGAGATCTTCCATGCCGGCATGGAGAGCCAGGGGATCGAAGGAGACCTGGCCTTCTACGGGACCGGAGCGCCGCAGTCCGTGCTCGCCTGGTTCCACGATCCGTCCAAGACGGATCCGGACGTCGCCTTCAGCGAGTTCTCGACGGGTTTCGGCCTGGGCAGTGGGGCCGGGATAGGCGAACCCTCCAATGAGACGCTCGACGGTACCGAGTACCTCTGCGCGCCCATCTCGGGGTTGATCCCGGGCGGCGTCTGCATGTGGCAGGACGACGAGATCTACTGGTTCGTCTTCAACTTCCAGCCGGGGCTCGGCCTCTCGGTCACGCAGGACCTGGCCGTGCAGGCGCGCCAGGCCGTCGAGGCCGCGTAGCTCGGCCGGGAACAACGCGGCCGCTCCGCCGGTTGCACGCCTCGTATCCTTTCCTGCAACCGCTTCGAGGAGTATCCATTGCCGCTGTTCGGATTCGGGGGAGACGACGCCCGCGAGAAGGTGATCGTCCTTCTCACCATGTGCTTCGCGCTGGCGATGGCCATGCTGGACAACACCGTCGTGAACGTGGCCTTGCCGACGCTCAGCCGGGACCTCGGCGCCGGAGTCAGCGAGCTCCAATGGATCGTCGACGGCTATGTGCTCGCCTTCGCGTCGCTCCTGCTCACGGGCGGCATCCTCGGTGACCGGTACGGACGCAAGCGCCTGTTCCTGGCCGGCCTGGCGGTCTTCACGCTCTCGTCGCTCGCTTGCGGACTCGCACAGTCCAGCGGGCAGCTGATCGCGTTTCGAGCGGTCCAGGGGATCGGCGCCGCGCTCCTCATGCCGGGGACGCTCTCGATCATCACGGTCACGTTCCCGCCGCAGGAGCGAGCCAAGGCCATCGGCCTGTGGGCCGGGATGTCCGGTTTGGCGCTCGCGCTCGGCCCCACGCTCGGCGGCTACATGGTCGAGCACATCGGCTGGGAGTCGGTGTTCTTTCTCAACGTGCCGATCGGCCTGATCGCCTTCCTCACCGCAACTCGAACGGTGCGCGAGTCGACTTCCGAGCACGCGCGGAAACTGGACATCGCGGGCCTCCTGCTCGGGACGGGGGCGCTGTTCGCCGTGACCTACGGGCTGATCGAGTCGAACCAGCGGGGTTGGGGCGATGCTCTGATCGTCGCGTCGCTCGCGGCGGCCGCCGCGCTCCTGGTTGCCTTCCTGGTCTGGGAGCACCGCAGCGCGCATCCGATGATGCCGCTCTCCTTCTACCGGATCCCGGCGTTCAGCGCCGGGAACACGGTCGCGTTCGCGGTGTCGTTCGGGATGTTCGGTACGTTCTTCTTCCTCAGCCTCTACATGCAGAACATCCGCGGGTACACGCCGTTCGGGGCCGGCGTCCGATTCCTGCCGATGACGCTGATGATCGTGCTGACCGCGCCGAACGCGGGCCGGTTCGCGCAGAGGCACGGGTCGAAGTGGCCGATGACCTACGGGCTCACGCTGACCGGCATTGGGCTCCTGCTCTTCACGCAGCTCTCCGAGGCGACGCCCTA
This sequence comes from Actinomycetota bacterium, assembly GCA_052388025.1. Taxonomy (GTDB): domain Bacteria; phylum Actinomycetota; class UBA4738; order UBA4738; family HRBIN12; genus JBQTIP01. The sequence continues at coordinate 12,314 of JBQTIP010000061.1, read as the reverse complement.
CTGGATGATGGCCCCGGTCATGGTGATGATGGGCCACGGGATGGGCTCGGCGATGGCGCCGATGACCGCGGCGGTGATGAACGCGGTCGGGGCGGAGCGAGCCGGTCTGGGCTCCGCCATGACGAATACCAGCCGAGAGGTGGGCGGCGTGTTCGGAATCGCGCTCCTCGGCACCTTGCTCACCACCAAGCTCACCGGCGCGATCTCGGGGGCGATCGCGGGGCTCGGGCTCTCCGGAGAACAGGAGGCCGCGATCACCGCCGCTGCCGGCCACGGCAGGGTGGACGCAGGCCTGCTCTCCGGCCTCACGCCCGAGCAGATCGCCGGCGTCCGTCGGGCCTTCTCCGAGTCGTTCCTGAGCGGCTTCCACGTCGCGCTCTTCGTTGCAGGGTGCGCGCTCCTCACTGCCGCGGTCGTGGCGAACCGGTGGATCCCGAGCGGTGCCCCCAAACACGACGGCGCACACCCGCACGCGCAGCAGGCCGACGCTGCCCCGCTGCCCGCCGAGGCGTAGGCGGCGCTGGTGGCGAGGTTCCGGGTCGGGATCCAACTCCATCCGCAGCACTGCACGATCGAGGACCTTCGCCGCGCCTGGCGGGCAGCCGACGAGATGGGCGTCGACACGATCTGGACGTGGGATCACTTCTACCCGCTGTACGGCGACTCGAACGGCCCGCATTTCGAGGGCTGGTCGCTCCTCGCGGCGATGGCCTGCGAGACCTCACGCGCGAGCTTCGGGATGCTCGTCACCTGCAACTCGTACCGGAATCCCGAGCTGCTGGCCACCATGGCCGGGACCGTCGATCACCTCTCCGGCGGCCGGCTGATCCTCGGGATCGGCGCCGGCTGGTTCGAGCGCGACTACCGGGAGTACGGCTACGAGTTCGGGACCGCGGGAAGCCGCCTTCGCGCGCTGGAGGAGAGCCTCCCGCGGATAAGGGCGCGCCTGGGGAAGCTCAACCCGCCGCCGGTGGGGTCGCTTCCGATCCTGGTCGGGGGCGGCGGCGAGAAGGTGACGCTCCGCCTGGTCGCGGAGCACGCCGACATGTGGAACTCGTTCGGCCCGCCCGAGACCTATCAGCGCAGGAACCGCATCCTGGACGAGTGGTGCGAGAAGGTCGGGCGAGACCCGAAGGCGATCGAGCGCACCTGCTCGGTGAACGACGAGGACCTTGAGAACGTGGACGCGTTCCTTGCCGCGGGAGCACAGCACCTGATCATTCGCGGAAAGGCCCCCTTCGATCTGGGGCCGCTCGGGCGGTTGCTCGAGGCGGCGCGAGGCTGATCCGGCCCGGCGTCAACCCGTCGGTTCGTCCGCCACGTGGCCGGAGAGCAGTCGGAGGGCGGTCAGCATCCGATCGACGTCAGCCTCGGTCGAGAGATAGTTGACGATCCCGGCGCGAAGGTACGTTCGGCCGCGGAGGCGGGTCGTCGAGACCCATCCCTCCCCCGAGGCCTCCAAGGCACGTTGCAGCCGGTCTTGGTAGGCGTCCAGAGCCCCGGGGTCCAGCCGGCCGGCGGCCTCGCGCCCGCCGGGGAGGTGCCGGAAGCAGACGACGGATAGCTCGGGGTCTTCGGGAAGCGCCTCGAAGTCGTCGCTCTCGCGGCAGCTGCGGGCCAGATAGGCGGCGAGGTCGACGTTCGCCTCGATCAGCCGCGCGAAGCCCTCCGTGCCGAGGTGCTTCCACGACAGCCAGAGCTTGAGCGCCCGGAACCGCCGAGTCCCCTCGAGCGAGTACTGATACCAATGCAGCGGCTCGTCCTCCGGACGGGTGGTCCGGTAGTACTCGGGCGCGCGATGGAATGTGTTCAGCAAGTCTTCTCGACGCTTCACCATGAGCCCACCGATGTCGTACGCCTGGAAGAACCACTTGTGGGGATCGATCGTGATGGAGTCGGTCCGTTCCAGGTCGGGCACGCGCTCGGCGTCGCGCTTCGAGAGGCGCACGGCCCCTCCGTAGGCCGCATCGACGTGCAACCAGAGGTCTTCCCTCTCGGCGACGTCGGCCAGCTCGCCGACCAGATCAACCGATCCCGTGTTCGTCGATCCCGAGACGGCGGCGATGGCGAGTGGCGTGAGCCCCGCGGCCCGGTCGGCCGCGACGGCCTCGGCTACGGGAGCGCCGCGCAGGCGGAACCGCTCGTCGGAGGGAAGGATGCGGAGGGTCTCGGGCGGGAACCCGAGCACGTCGAGCGAGCGCGCGATCGAGAAGTGGGCCTGGTCCGAGGCGTACACCCGGACGCCCTCGAGCGCGGCGCCGCGAGGCGGGTTCGTCCGGCCCAGCAGGCGCGCCAGGTGGATGTCCCGGGCGAGCGTTAGCGCCATCAGGTTCGCCATGACCCCGCCGGACGTGAGGACGCCGAAGCTCCCCTCGCTGTAGCCGACCAGGTCGCGGAGCCAGGCGATCACCTCCTCCTCGACGAACGCGGCGGCCGGCCCCGCGTGCCAGACGTCGACGCCCTGGTTCACCCACTGCGCGAGGACCTCGCCGACGATCGACATCGCGAGAGGAGGCGGCGTGAAGTAGCTGAACGAGCCGGGGTGCGCGGCGTTGAAGAGGAACGGAGCAAGGCGCCGGCGGAACTCGCCGAGGATCTCGGCGGAGGGGCTGGGCGACGCGGGGGCCGGTGCGGGGGCGTGGCCGTCCGAGAAGAACCGGCGCCGCGACTCGGGGTAGGGCTCGGCGTCGATCGGCCGGCGCATCGCCTCCTCGTACAGGTAGTCGAGCGCGGCAGCCCACGCGGCGGCGCCCAGGGCCTGCAGGGCTGCTCGCGCGGTGGCGGGATCGCGGTACCCGATGAGCTCCGGCTCTGGGTGCCAGGCGAACGGCTCGGGGGTAGTGTCGGCCTCGGACATCGGCCGATGGTAGCAACACGCGGCGGAGCTACCCGCCCCGCGCCTCGAAGTCGGCGGAGGTCTCGTGCATGGGCCGCCTACGGCCGCAGGTGGCGAGCTAGCGAGTGGGCCGTCTCGTGAGACCATAGATCTGTGAACGAGGCGGAAGGAGCTCACGTGGCGAAGGCGACGTTCGCGGCAGGCTGTTTCTGGGGAGTGGAGGCGGAGTTCCGGGCGACGCCGGGTGTGCTGGCGACGACGGTCGGCTACACGGGCGGCCGCACGGCCGATCCGACGTACGAAGACGTGTGCACCGACATGACGGGCCACGCGGAGGCGGTCGAGGTGGAGTTCGATCCCGGGACGATCACCTACGAGGATCTGTTGAAGGTGTTCTGGTCGAGCCACGACCCGACGACGCCGAACCGCCAGGGTCCGGACGTCGGCACCCAGTACCGTTCCGCCGTCTTCGTCCACGACGCGGAGCAGGAGCGGATCGCCAGGGAGTCGCGGGAGGCCGCGCAGGCCGGCATGGAGCGGCCGATCGTCACCGAGATCGTTGCCGCCTCGACGTTCTACCCCGCCGAGGAGTATCACCAGCGCTACCTGGAGAAGCGGGGACTCGCCACCTGCCACATCCCCTCGGTCGCCGGTTCGCGAGCCGCCGCCCGCCCGGAATAGGGCACCCTCCTGGAACGCCCAGGATCTTCGGCGCCTGAGGGGACGGCGCCTGAGGCGGCTAGCCTTGAGACGATGGCCGCCGCGCCGACGGACCTCGAAGCTGCGCGCGCCCACCGCTGGTGGCACACGCGGCGCCGTGTCGGGAGCACGGAACGGGCCGCCGCGTTCATCGACGACGTGGGGTTCGCCCTGCTCTTCCCGACGGCGGGCGTCGCCCTGCCGTCCCTCCTGGAGACCGTGCGCGATCGCACTTACGAGCACGTAGGGGTCGAATGGGGCCCCGACGTGGAACGCGTGTGGGGCTGGAAGGACGAGCTGCCGCGGCGCGGCCGCGCCGGGGTCGGCAAGGTCGTCCGCGGGAGGGCGTCGTTCCTTTCCCCGGCGTTGCTCGCCGACCTGGACCCGCGCGACGGCCGGCCCGACGACTTCACCGAACCGCCGCTCTCGGCCGATGCCGCCCGGATCGCCCGGATCTTGCTGCGAAGCGGGCCGCAGTCCACCGCGGCCCTTCGGGAGGCGACCGGCGTGGAGAGCAAGCGCGGGAGCGAGCGATTCGCGAACGCGGTGACAGAGCTGGGACGCGCTCTCGTCGTGACACACCTCGGGACCGAGGACGAGGGCGCCGGCTGGCCGAGCGCGGTGCTGGAGCTGACGGCCCGCGCGTTCCCGATACCCAAGCGGCGCAACCGTGACGCCGCCCGGTTGAGGGCCGCTCGGACGTTCCTCGACACGATGATCTCGGCCCGCCCGCACGAGCTGGGGAACGCATTCGGCTGGGGCGCGGCCGCCGCGCGGGCATCGCTCGACCGGCTCGTATCCGGGGGCGAGGCGGTAAAGGACGGTTCCGCGTATGGGTCGGTGTCTGAGAGTCGCGTCGGCAGTCCTTCGGGCTCGGGGGGCGGCTCGCCCTGATCGTCCGGAGTCCGCATCACCGGAGGAGACGGGACATCCGCCGGTCGGCCAGCACCTTTCCGCCGGTCTGGCACGCTGGGCAGTAGGTCACCTCGTACGACTCGTACGACACCCGCCGCAGGTCCTCGCCGCAGCGAGGGCAGGGCGTGCCGTGGCGGCCGTGGACCGTGAAGTGATCGCCGATCTTCGTGGGCAGGCCGCCGGTTCGTCTGCGCTCGACCTCGAGTGCGCCCTCGAGGATCCGGTGGACGGCATCGAGAAACGCTCGCCGTTCCCCGTCGGAGAGCTTCGCGAGCGTCGCGTACGGCGAGAGGCGAGCGAGATGCAGGATGTCGTCCGAGTAGCCGCGGCCGATCCCGGCCACCGTCCGCTGGTCACGCAGGATCGAATGGATGCGGCGCCCGTCGCCTCCCTCCAGGACCAGCGCCGCGAACTCGTCCGAGTAGGGCTCGGGACCGAGCTTCCCCAGCGGCCCCTCGTCGCCGGAACCGAGCACCCACCAGCCCGCCTTCCGCTCGCGCCCGAACTCCTTCACGAGGATCGACGGCCGGCCCTCGAGGGCCAGGCGCACGACGCCGCCCCTGGGCCGGGTGTGCTTGGGCGGATCCTCGACGTCGATCCGGCCGCCCTGCGACAGGTGGACGAGCAGCCGCGGCCCGCCGAAACCCCATACGAGGTACTTCCCGCGCCGGGCCACGCCGTGAAGCGTCAGGCCGGATAGGGCATCCGGCCTGGGGTCGAATGTCTTCAGCGAGGAGAACTGCAGCGACTCGGCGCGGACGAACCCGGCCCCGGCGAGAAGCCGATCGAGGCGCTCGGCCAAAGCCTGGACCTCGGGAAGCTCGGGCACGGGCTCACGCGTCGAGGTCGGCAGCGGCCTTGCGGATGATTTCGATCGCTTCGTCGATCCGGTCGCGGTGCGTCCGGTGGTTGAGGATGCACGGCCTGATCCAGAACTCACCGTCGAGCAGGGTGCTGGACATGAACACGCGCTTGGACTCGTTTATCCGTTCGAGCAGGCGCCGGTTGAATCCGTCGGCATCGCCGGTCGCCGTCAGGTAGCGGAACGGCACGATGGAGAGCTCGGGCTCCCACGGCACGTCGAACCCCGGCGTCTCGCGGAGCGCCTTGTACATCGCCCGCGCGAGGTCGAGCTTCTCGTCGAGCGCCTCGCGGAACGCGCCGACCCCGTGGAGCTTGAGGGGCAGCCAGACCCGAAGGCCCCGGATGTCGCGGGAGAGCTCCGCCGAGTACTCGCTGAAGTTCGGGAGCTCTCCCTCGGGGGAGAGATCCTGGAGGTAGTCGGCGCGCATCGCATGCGCGTCCCGCAGGCGCGAGCCGTCGCGGACCACGAGGGCCCCGGTCCCATACGGGAGGAACATCCCTTTGTGCGGGTCGACGGTGATCGAGTCGGCGCGCTCGATCCCTCGGAACAGCGCCCGTCCCCGCTCCGTGAGGTAGAAGAAGCCGCCGTACGCGGCGTCGGCGTGGAGCCACAGGCTCTCCTCGTCGCAGACGTCCGCGAGGTCGGCCATGGGGTCGACCGCTCCGGTGTTCGTCGTGCCGACCGACGCGACCACGCAGAACGGCCGCATGCCGGCCTCGCGGTCGGCGCGGATCGCGTCCCGGAGCGCGCCGGGGTTCATACGCAGCTTGGGGTCGCAGGCGACGCCTCGGACGTTCCGGCGCGGGAAGCCGGCGAGCATGGCGGCCTTCGTCACCGACGCGTGCACCTGCTCGGAGACGTAGAGGGTCCCCGACAGGAAGTCCTCGGGGAGCAGCGCCTTGCGGGCGGCGACGATCGCGGAGAAGTTCGCCATCGACCCGCCGGAGGTCAGCGCGCCGCGCGACTCCGGCGGGTAGCCGAAGAGGTCGCACAGCCAGCGCACGACGTTGTTCTCGATCTGGACGAAGACGGGTGACGGCTCCCACAGGTTGACGAACCGGTCAAGCCCGCAGGCCAGGAAGTCGGCGACGGCCGCCGTGAACAGGCCGCCGCCGGGAACGAACGCGAGGAACCCCGGACCGGCGTTGTTGCTGCCCCTGGAGGCCGCCAGGGCGACGAGGTCCATCGCGGCGTCGAAGTCCATATCGCCGACGTCCGGCGGCGAGCCGCGGACGGAGAGCGCGACCTCGACGGCCCCTTCCATGTCGTTCGCAGGGACCTCCCCGACCGACCGCAGGAACTCGACGAGGTAGGCTACGGCCTGATCGCCCATCTTCCGCATCTGGTCGGGCGAGGGGTCCAGCGGGTAGCTCATGCGGACCAGTCGAAGGGGCCAGTCAACGCGTGCCGGCCGGAAACGTCGAACGACATCTCCGGAAGGTCGACCTTAAGGCGCGTGCCCTGTGCGATCTCCCCGTCCGACGAACGTGGAGTTGAAGATCTCGAAGTAGCTGTACCCGGCCTCGCCCCTCACGATCTTCGCGAGCGCCTCGAACTGCTCGTCCGTGGCGCAATCGATGTACGCGTGGCCATGTGGGCGACGAACGCCTCGCAGTTGCCCTCCTTGGAGTTGGGGAAACCTCGGAAGTTGCAGCCTCATCCCGGGTCGCAGTTGCAGCACTCGATGTCCGTCCCGCGAAGGTGCCAGGTCACCGTGAACCACCTCCTCAAGGAACGCCGCTCGGCCTTCTCGCCGGCCGGACTCTATACCGACCGGCGGGGGGTCGCGACCGCGTCCAGCAGGCGACGCGACGCCGACGCGATCTCGTCGACGGCCGAGTCGAAGGCCTCCGCGTTCACTCGCGAGGGTCGCTGGTAGCCGCTGACCTTGCGGACGAACTGCAGGGCGGCCTCGCGGACCTCCTGGTCGGTGGCCGGATCCTCCGGCCGGCGAAGCCTCTTGATGCTCCGGCACATGCCGGAACTCTAGCGCGCGGGCGCGGGCCCCCCTATACTCTCGAACACATGTTCGATACGTGGGATAGCCTCAATCCCCGGCAACGCGAGGCGGTCACGCACGGCGAGGGGCCGCTGCTCGTTGTCGCGGGAGCCGGGAGCGGGAAGACCCTGACGCTCGCGTGCCGGGTCGCGCACCTCGTGGATCGCGGGGTGCCACCGCAGCGGATCCTCCTGCTCACGTTCACCCGCCGCGCCGCGCGGGAAATGCTGGCACGGGCCGAGCAGCTGGCCGGACGGCGCGAGGCCGGCAGGGTGTGGGGAGGGACGTTCCACGCCATCGCCAACCGGCTGCTTCGCCTGCACGGACGCCCTCTTGGGCTCCCGCCGGATTTCACCGTGATCGATCGGGCCGACACGGCCGACCTTCTGGACCTCATCCGGGGCGAGCTCGGCCTGGGAGCCGGCGAACGACGCTTCCCGAGGAAGGAGACGCTCGCCGACATCTACTCCCGCGCCGTGAACACCGGGGCGAAGCTCCCCGACGTGTTGCAGCGGGACTTCCCGTGGTGCGCGCAGGAGATCGACGGCATCCGCTCGATCTTCGAGGCCTACGCGCCGCGCAGGCGCGAGCAGCATCTCCTCGACTACGACGACCTGCTATTGCACTGGAACGCCCTCGCGGCGGCGCCCGGAACCGGCGAGGTCGTGGCCGGGATGTTCGACCACATCCTCGTGGACGAGTACCAAGACACGAATGCGCTCCAGGCCGACATCCTCGCGAACATGCGAAGAGGTGGCCAGGGGGTCATGGTCGTCGGCGACGACGCTCAGGCCATCTACTCATTCCGCGCGGCGACGGTTCGCAACATCCTGGAGTTCCCCGATCGATTCCCGGGTACGCGCGTCGTCCGGCTCGAGCGGAACTACCGCTCGACGCAGCCGATCCTCGACGTGTCAAACGCGGTCATCTCCCTTGCGGCGCAACGTCATGCGAAGACCTTGTGGACGGACCGCACAGGCGGGCGACGGCCGGTGCTGCTCACTTGCCTCGACGAGGCCGGGCAAGCCGACGCGGTGTGCCGGCAGGTGCTCGATGAGCGCGAGCGGGGGACACCTCTGCAGCGGCAGGCGGTCCTCTTCCGAGCCGGCCACCACAGCGACCTGCTGGAGGTGGAGCTCGCCCGCCGCAACATCCCGTTCGTGAAGTACGGCGGCCTCAAGTTCATGGAGGCCGCCCACGTGAAGGACGTCCTCTGCCTGCTACGGATCCTGGAGAACCCGGCGGACGAGGTGAGCTGGTTCCGCGTGCTGCAACTCCTCGAAGGCGTGGGTCCCGCAACCGCGCACCGGCTCATGGCCGAGCTCGGCGTCCGGGGGCCGGGGAACGCCCGGCCGCTCACGCGGCTCCTGGAGAACCCACCGACGGTCCCGACCGCGGCGGTCGCGGACCTCGATGCTTGCCGGGCCGCTCTCGTCGAGTGCCGTGACGACGGGCTCTCCCCCGCCTCGCAGATCGAGCGACTCCGGGCGTTCTGCGATCCGGTGTTCCGCAGGCGGTATGAGGGCGCCGAGTCACGCTTGCGCGACGTCGAGCAGCTCGAGCGGATCGCGGCCGGGCACCCGAGCCGAGCGGCGTTCCTGGCCGAGCTGACGCTCGATCCCCCGTCATCGACCGCCGATCTCGCCGGCCGGCCGCTGCTCGACGAGGACTACCTCGTGCTCTCGACGATCCACTCCGCCAAGGGGTGCGAGTGGGATGTCGTGCACGTCATCCACGCCGCCGATGGAATGATCCCCTCCGACATGGCGACCGGCGACGAGGAGCGGATCGAGGAAGAACGGCGGCTCTTCTACGTCGCGCTCACACGCGCTCGGAACGACCTCTACGTCTACTTCCCGCTTCGCTACTACCGACGCCCGCGCGGCCTCGAGGATCCGCACACGTACGCGCAGCTCACTCGGTTCCTGCCGGAGGATGTGCGGGCGTTCCTCGAGGAACGGTCGACGTTCGGGGAGGTCCACGACTCGCAGGTCGTGCCGGCGGCGATCGGGAACGCGGAGGGCGTGGACGCGTTCCTGGCCGAGCTCTGGAGCGGGTGAGCCACTAGTCCATATCAGACTAGTACCTCGGAGCTACGCCTCGAGCGAGAACCAGGCGGCTCGGCGCAGACGCCCCCGCCACTCGAGCAGCGCCTGGCCCAGGTAGAGCCCCTCCCCCACCTCGACCAGCTCGTCGAGGATCCGCCGGATGGGCCACGATGGGTTCTCGTCCAGGTCCCGGTAGTCGATCCGCAATACCTCCACACCCGGAAACGACTCGCTCTTGCCCACGTCGGTCAGGAACGTGAAGGCCGTGCAGCGATCCGGAGTCTCGTCCTGGATCCCCCCGTACTTCGGCCACGTGGCGCGAAGCAGGCGCCGCCCACCGGGCGTGAAGATGTTCCTGCCCCGCCCGTCGCCGGCCGCGAAGGTCTTCCCCCTCCAGGGCATCCAAAGACGCGTCAAGGCCTCGGTCGGGCCGTCGAGCCCGGGGCCGATGGTCGAGGTTACGACCTTGCCCCTGTACGGTCCGTCCATCCCCTGGGGCGCCGCCCCGGAGGTGTAGCAGGCCTCGAGACCGGCGTGCGCCGGAGGGCGGTCGTAGCGGAGCATCGCGACGGCCCACCAGTACGCGAGCGAGTCCGGTCGGGCGGCGGCCTCCTTGCGGTTCCTTGTCGACATGTCGATCCCCCTTGGCGTCGCGGCGCGTCGGAGGTCAAGTATGAGCCGCTCGGCCTCGGTTCGCGGATGGAAGAGCGACCTAGCGGCGCCGCTTCAGGTCGGAGAGGATCTCGCGGGCGGCGTTCGCGCCCGGTGCGCCGGTCACACCGCCGCCGGGATGGGCGCCGGAGCCGCACAGGTACAGGCCCTTGATCCCGAAGCGGTATCGCGCGTGGCCGAGCAGCGGGCGCCAGGCGAAGAACTGGTCGAGGCCGGGCTCGCCGTGGAGCGGGTGTCCCTCGGTGAGGCCGTAGTCCCGCTCGAGATCGAGCGGCGTGAGCACCTGCCGCGCGATCACGAGGTCGGAGAGGCCGGGCGCGTTTGCCTCCAGCGACTTCAGCACGAGGTCCCCTAGGCCCTCGCGCTCGGCGTGCCAGTTCCCCTCGCGGAGGTGATACGGCGCCCACTGGACGAGGACGCTCATGACGTGGCGGCCCTCCGGCGCAAGGGTCGGGTCCATCAGCGTGGGGATCGTGGCTTCGAGGTAGGGCTCGTCCGAGACCCGACCGTACTTGGACGCGTCGAAGGCGCGCTCGAGGAAGTCGATACCCGGCGCGACGACGATCCGCCCGCGCAGCCGGTCGTCGCCGTCGGCCCCGGCGAACCTCGGGAGCCCCGACAGCGCCAGGTTCACCTTCGCCGCGCAGCCGGGCATTCGAATGTTGTCCGCGCGCCAGAGGAGGTGCGGGCCGAGCGCGACCGGATCAACGAGCGTGGTGAGCGTGCGCTTGGGGTCGGCGCCGGAGACGACCGCCCGCGCCGAGATCTCCTCGCCCGTCACCAGCGCCACCCCTGTCGCGCGTCCGTCCGTCGTAGTGATACCCACGACCTCCGCGCCGGTCCGGACCTCGACGCCGAACGCTCGGGCGGCCGCAGCGAGCGCGTCGGCGAGCGCCCCCGGTCCACCCCTGGCGAAGGTGGCCTGCCCGACGGCGCCCCCGCCGTTGCCCGCCGAGTCGTTCAGCAGCACGGCCGTTGTTCCCGCGGACCACGGTCCCATCGCCGTGTACTGGACGGCGCGGGATGCCACCGCGCCCCGGACGGCATCGGTCTCGAACGACTCCGCCACGAAGTCGGCGACCGCCATGGGCAGCGCGCGGGTCAGCTCCCGCGATTGCTTGGCTCCCAGGCGGCGGAACGCCTTCCCGAGCTTCAGCCCCGCGATCGCATCGGCGAGCGACGGGCTCTTGAGGTCGGGCGGGGTTGCCGCGTTCAGGTGAGAGAGGAAGCTCGCCAGGGTCCGGACCTTCCGGTCGAAGCCCGGATAGGCATCCGCGTCGTGGCTCGAGCGGCGGCGAAGCTCCTCCGTCGTACGCGCCTCATCGCCCCAGAACGTGAGCGCCCGGCCGTTCGGCTGGGGAGCGAACACGCGCACGTCGGGCTCGAGCAGCACGAGCCCGTGCGCCTCGAGACGCAGGTCGCCGATCACCGACCGGAGGAGTCGCCCGACCGTGTGCGCGACGGCCGGCGCCCTCACGCCCGGCGCGATCTCCACGGTGGCCAGCGCCCCGCCGGCCTGGTCGCGACGCTCGAGGACGAGTACCGTCCTGCCGGCCCTCGCCAGGTACGCGGCCGTGACCAGGCCGTTGTGGCCGGCGCCGACGACGATCGCGTCGTAGGCCGTCACGCTCAGGCGGCCCTTCGCTTCCCGCGGCGCCGCGACTTGAGGAGCTCCAGCGCGGCGATCCGTCCGGGCGCGCCCATGATGCCGCCACCCGGGTGCGTCGCAGAGCCGCACATCCAGAGGTCCCTGATGGGCGTCCGGTACCTCGCCCAGCCGGGCACCGGGCGGTTGAAGAACAGCTGCTCGAGCGAGAGCTCGCCCTGGAAGATGTTCCCTTCCGTCAGACCGAACTCGCGCTCGATGTCGGCGGGCGTCAGCACCTGCTTGTGCAAGATGACGTCGCGGATGTTCGGCATACGCTCGGCGATCGTGTCGATCACGGTCTCGCCGAACGCGTCGCGGGCGGCGTCGTCCCAGGCCGCGCCGTCCGCCAGGTGGTAGGGGGCGTACTGGACGAAGCAGCTCATGACGTGCTTGCCCGGCGGCGCCATCGACGGATCGACGAGGGTCGGGATGATCACGTCGATGTAAGGCCTCCGGGAGAAGCGCCCGTACTTCGCGTCGTCGTAGGCTCGCTCCATGTAGTCGAGGGACGGCGAGAAGCTGATCGCCCCGCGCAGGTGCTCGCCCGGACCGGGCAGGCAGGCCAGCTCGGGCAGCCGGTCCAGAGCCAGATTCACCTTCCCGGAGGAGCCCCGGTACTTGTCGCGACGCAC
>JBQTIP010000060.1:0-31822 GCA_052388025.1 Actinomycetota bacterium | reverse complement strand
GGAAGCACGGCCCGCGAGCAACGGATCATGGAGAAGAGCTTCACGTCGAGGTCGTCCCGCCAGTCCTCGTCGGTGAGGGTTCCGAACGTCCCCGGGTGCGCGCGGCCGGCGTTGTTCACGAGGATGTGGACCCCGCCCAGCTCCTCGGCGGCGCGCGCGACGAAGTCGTCGACCTCCTGCGGAACGGTCACGTCGGCCGCCTGCGCGTAGATCCTCCGGCCGGAGCGTCGGAGCTCCGCCGCGGCCGCCGACAGCTCCTCCTCGTGCCGCGCGCAGATCGCGACGTCCACGCCCTCGCCGGCCAGCTCCTCGGCGATGGCCCGGCCGAGGCCCTTCGAGCCTCCCGTGACGATGGCCGTTCGACCCGCGAGCCCGAGCTCCATCAGGCCTCCGGCGCCCGCTCCCGCATGAGATCGAGGAGCGCTTGGCGCGGTGGGCAGAACACGTCGACCTCGAAACACGGCGAGTCGAAGGTGCGCGCCGCGTGGGGCACGTTGGACGGGATCACCGCGACCTGCCCGCGGCGCATGAGCTTGCGCTCCCCGCCCGCCTCGAACTCGAGCTCGCCGTCGATCACGACGACGACCTGCTCCTCGTCGTGGCTGTGAAGCGGTGCCTCCGTTCTCGGCTCGAAGTACACGAAGTTGACCATCACGTTCCGGCCGAGCACCGGGCGGAAGCCGAGTCCGGGCAGGAACTCGATGAACGGCACGTCCGCCTCGAGGTCCACGAAACGCCCGGAGCCCCCCGTGTCGGGGCCCAGGCTGAAGTACGCATCCGTTATGGGCTCACCGCCTTCCTCCGCCGGACCGGCTGCTCAGGCGAGCTCCACCCGGTAGCGAACCGTGGGAAGGTTCGCACAGTCCACCCGCTCAGTGGTGGTCGCGCCGTCCGGCTTCCACCCGGCGATCTCGTAGAACCGTCGCGTTCGCTCGTTCGTCTCCAGGACCCACAGCGTGGCGCGATCGTAGCCGAGGGCCCGGAGGCGCTCCTCCGCTGCGGTGAAGAGCGCGCGGCCGATCCCTCGGCCCGCCGCCTCCTCGAGCAGGTAGATCGTGCGGACCTCGCCGACCTTCTCGGACGCGTCTTCGTCCCGCGAGGGGCCGTACCCCGTGAATCCGACCACGCGCCCGTCCACCTCGGCCACGAGCAGCTCGCCAAGCGGCTCCGGCTCCGCGAACCATCCGGCCCACATCGCCTCGCGGTCCGCGACCGATAGGGCGTCGAGCGTCGCCTCGGAGAGAAGCTCGCGGTAGCCCCAGCGCCATGACGCAACGTGGACCTCGGCGATGGCTCGCGCATCATCGGGCCGCGCGTCGCGGATCCGGGCCGTCTCAGTCGTCTGCTTCGGCATCGTCCCTCGGGTGCAACAACCCGTACAGGAGCGAGTCCGTCAAGGCCTCCCATGAAGCCTCGATGATGTTGTCCGAGACACCGACCGTCGTCCACTCACGCTGTCCGTTCGAGGTGTCGATCAGGACGCGGACCGTCGCGCCGGTGCCGATGTTCTCGTCCAGCACGCGGACGCGGTAGTCCTCGAGCGTCATCTCGTCGAGCTCCGGGTACTGGTTGGCGAGGGCCTTTCGGAGCGCGTTGTCGAGCGCGCCGACCGGGCCGTGGCCCTCGGCGGTGGCGATGTGGCGGTCGCCATTCGTCCTCACCTTCACGGTGGCCTCCGCGAGAGCGGGGTCCTTCCCGCGCTGCTCGACGTGCACGCGGAAGCTCTCGACCTCGAAGAACGGCTGCTCCCAGCCGTCGTTCCGGCGCATCAGCAGCTCGAGCGAGGCGTCGGCCACCTCGAACGTGTAGCCGCGGGCCTCGCGCTCTTTCAGCTCGGCGAGCAACCGAGGGATGGCCGCATCGTGCAGGTCGAACCCGAACTCGGCGGCCTTCATCAGGAGCGTGGCCTTGCCGCCCAGGTCGGAGGCCACCACGCCCCGGTGGTTGCCGACGGTCTCGGGCGGCACGTGCTCGTAGGCCTCGGTGAGCCTGGCGACGCCCGACGTGTGCAGGCCGGCCTTGTGCGTGAACGCGTAGCGGCCAGTGTAGGGCTGGTGCGAGTCGGGCGCGATGTTCGCCACCTCGGCGACGTAGTGCGCCAGCTCGGTGAGGCGCCCGATGGAGCCGTCCGTCAGGCACTCCGCGCCCATCTTGAGCGCCAGGTCGGCCGCGATCGGCACGAGGTCCGCGTTCCCGGTCCGCTCCCCGTACCCGTTGATGGTTCCCTGGACCTGGAACGCGCCGGCCTCGACCGCGACCAGCGAGTTAGCGACCGCGCATCCGGCGTCGTTGTGGACGTGCACGCCGAGCGGCACGCTCGCCCGCTCGCCGACCTCCTTCACAACGCGGGCGACGCCGGCGGGGAGCGATCCGCCGTTCGTGTCGCAGAGCACGAGCCGCTCCGCCCCCGCCTCCTCCGCGGCTGAGAGCACCGCCATCGCGAAGTCGCGGTTCTCGCGATACCCGTCGAAGAAGTGCTCGGCGTCGAAGAAGACGCGCCGGCCCTCCGCCCGCAGGTGACGGATCGAGTCCGCGACCATCGCGATGCCCTCCTCCAGGTCGGTGCGGAGGGCCTCGGTGACGTGAAGGTCCCACGACTTCCCGACCAGGCACACCACCTCCGTGCCCGCGTCGAGCAGGTCGCGGAGCACGGAGCTCTCCGCAGCTCGCTCGCCGGCCTTCCGCGTCATACCGAAGGCCGTGAGTGTGGCGTGCTGCAGCTTCTCCTTCGTCGCCAGGCGGAAGAACTCGGTGTCGCGCGGGTTGGCTCCCGGCCAGCCGCCCTCGACGTAGGGGAACCCGAGCTGGTCCAGCTTGCGAAGGACCCGCAGCCGGTCCTCGATCGAGTACGAGAGCCCGGCCCGCTGCGCGCCGTCGCGGAGCGTGGTGTCGTACAGCTCGACCTTCATCGGGTCGCTCCCTCGACGACCAGGTCGCCGACCTCGGAGGTCGAGTAGCCCATCTCGGCGGCCCGCATCGAGTGCATCTTCGTGACGGCGAACCGGATGCCGGCGTCCACGCGCGAAGCCGCCTCGGGCTCGCCGAGGTTCTCGAGCAGCATCTGAAGCGCAGCGGTGGCGGCGATCGGGTTGATGGTCCCCTTGCCCACGTGATCCGGCGCGGTGCCGCCGATCGGCTCGAACATCGAGACGCCGTTCGGGTTGATGTTGCCGCCGGCGGCGACCCCCATGCCGCCCTGGATCACGGCCCCGAGGTCCGTGATGATGTCGCCGAACATGTTGTCGGTCACGATCACGTCGAAGCGCTGCGGCGACTCCAGGAAGTAGATGCAGGCCGCATCGACGTGCACGTACGCGGTCCCGACATCCGGGTAGTCGCGCGCGACCTCCTTGAAGGTCCGGTCCCACAGGTCTCCCGCGTGGTTCAGCACGTTGGTCTTGTGCACGAGCGTCACGTGGCCGCGCCGGTCGGGGCCCGCGGCCAGGTCGAACGCGTACCGGACGCACCGCTCCACCCCCAGCCGCGTGTTCAGGCTGGCCTGGATGGCCACCTCGTCGGAGGTTCCCTTGCGGTGGATCCCCCCGGCTCCCACGTAGAGGCCCTCGGAGTTCTCCCGCACCACCACGAAGTCCACGTCCTCCTCGGCGTGGGAGGGCACGAGAGTCTCCACGCCCGGATACCGCCTGACCGGCCGGAGGTTGATGTACTGGTCGAGCTCGAACCGGATCCGCAGCAGCAGGCCGCGCTCCAGCACGCCCGGCGGCACGTCCGCGTGACCCACCGCCCCGAGGTAGATCGCGTCCAGCCCCCGCAGCTCGTCGAGCACGGGGTCCGGAAGGACTTCGCCCGTGCGCAGGTACCGCTCGCCGCCGAGGTCGTACGGCGCGAGGTCGACGTCGAAGCCGTCTCGAACCGCCTCGAGGACCTTCAGCCCCTCGCGAACCACCTCGGGCCCGGTGCCGTCGCCAGGCAGGACCCCGACCCGGTATGGGCGTCCCGTCACGGAGTGGCCTCTGCCGGCTCGCCCGCCTGTACCTGGAGCGCCCGGTTGATCGCCGCGAGGTACGCGCGTGCGGAGGCCTCCACGACGTCCACCGACACGCCCCGGCCGGTCACCCGGCGGCCGTCGACGTCTAGCTGCACGACGACGTCGCCGAGCGCGTCGCTCCCCGCGGTGACCGACGAGACGTTGAAGGTCACGAGCCGCGCCTCCACACCGGCAGCCCGCTGGATCGCTCCGCACGCCGCATCGATCATGCCGTCGCCGAGGGCGGACTCCTCGATCACCTCATCTCCCCGCCGGAGGCGCACGGTCGCCGTCGGCGACAGGTGCGTGCCGCCTGCGATCTGGAGCGACTCGAGGAGAAGGAAGTCCCGCTCCGCGGCGCCGAGCTCCTCGGCGACGATGGCCTCCAGGTCCTTGTCGGTCAGCTGAATCTTCCGGTCCGCCAGCTCCTTGAACCGAACGAACGCGCGGTCGAGGTGCTCCTTCTCCAGCTCGTAGCCGATCTTCGAGAGGGCGTCGGAGAAGGCGTGGCGGCCGGAGTGCTTGCCGAGCACCAGCCGGTTGCCCTCCAGGCCGATCTCGGTGGGATCCATGATCTCGTAGGTCGCGGCGTTCATCAGGACACCGTGCTGGTGGATGCCCGACTCGTGGGCGAAGGCGCTGGAGCCCACCACTGCCTTGTTCGGCTGGACCGCGTAGCCGGTCGTCATGGAGACCAGGCGCGAGGTCCGGACGATCTCCCGCAGGTTCAACCCATGCCGCACGCCAAGGGACTCGCCCCGCGTCGCGACGATCATCGCCACCTCCTCCATCGAGCAGTTGCCGGCCCGCTCGCCGATGCCGTTCACCGCGACCTCGATCTGGCGCGCGCCGTTCACGATGCCGGCGAGCGAGTTCGCCACCGCGAGGCCGAGGTCGTTGTGGCAATGGGTCGAGACGACGACGTGGTCGGGCGCCGACTCTCGCACCACCCGCACCAGCTCTCCGAACTCGTGCGGCATGGCATAGCCGACGGTGTCGGGCACGTTGATTGTCGTCGCACCAGCCTCGACCGCCACGCGGAAGCACTCGAGCAGGAAGCCGAGCTCGGTGCGCGTGGCGTCCTGGGCCGAGAACTCGACGTCGTCCGTGTAGCCGACGGCGAGCGACACCCCCTCGCGGATAGCCTGAAGGACCTGGTCGTTCGACATCCGGAGCATGTCCCGCATGTGGATCTCGCTCGTGGAGACGAAGACGTGGATCCGCCACCGATCGGCGCCCTTCAGCGCCTCCGCCGAGCGCTCGATGTCGCCGGGGGTCACGCGAGCGAGGGCCGCTATGACCGGGCCACGGACGCTCGAGGCGATCTCGCGAACCGCCCCGAACTCCCCCTCGCTCGAGATAGGGAACCCGGCCTCGATGACGTCGACGGAGAGACGCCCGAGCTGCTCGGCGATCTCGACCTTCTCGGGCCGGGTCAGGGCTATCCCGGGGGCCTGCTCCCCGTCGCGGAGGGTGGTGTCGAAGATCCGTACTACGTCTGCGTCGCTCATTCTGGGACCACCTTCTTCTCGGACTCCAGCCAGGGCATCATCCGGCGCAGCTCGCGTCCCACCTGCTCGAGGTCGGACGTGCGCGCCTCGCCCCTAAGTCGCCGGAAGTTCGGGAAGCCGTCCCCGGCCTCGGTGATCCACTCCTTGGCGAACTGCCCGCTCTGGATCTCGTCGAGGATCCGACGCATCTCGGCGCGGACCTCCTCGTCGACCACGCGCGAGCCCCGCGTGTAGTCGCCGTACTCTGCGGTGTCCGAGATCGAGTACCGCATCCAGCTCATGCCGCCCTCGTACATGAGGTCGACGATCAGCTTCAGCTCGTGGAGGCACTCGAAGTACGCGATCTCGGGCTGGTAGCCGGCCGCGACGAGCGTCTCGAAACCGGCCTGCACCAGCGCGGTCGCGCCGCCGCAGAGGACCGTCTGCTCGCCGAACAGGTCGGTCTCGGTCTCCTCCTTGAACGTCGTCTCGATCAGCCCGGCGCGGGTAACGCCGATCCCCTGCGCGTACGCGAGCGCTTGGGCGAGCGCCTTCCCGGTGGCGTCCCGGTGGACGGCGACGAGGGCCGGCGTCCCGATCCCCTGCTCATAGGTACGCCTGAGGAGGTGCCCAGGTCCTTTCGGGGCGATCATCGTCACGTCGACGTCCTCGGGCGGCGCGATCTGCCCGAAGTGGATGTTGAACCCGTGGGCGAACATCAGCATGTCGCCGGGCTCCAGGTGTGGGGCCACGTCGGTCTCGTAGGCCGCGGACTGCGCCGTGTCGGGCAGCAGCATCATGACCACATCTGCCTGCTTCACGGCCTCGGCGGTTTCCACCACGGGAAGGCCGGCCCCTTCCGCGGCCGGCCAGGACCTCGACCCCTTGCGAAGCCCCACGCGTACGTCGAACCCGGAGTCCTTCAGGTTGAGCGCGTGCGCGTGCCCCTGGCTGCCGTAGCCGAGGACCGCGATCCGCCGGCCCTCCAGGGCGGAGCGGTCCGCGTCCCGTTCGTAGTAGATCGTGGCCATGCCTTCCTCCAGGTGTCGTGGCGGCCGGAGCCTAAACCCCTCCGCCGGTGTACTCGTCGCCCCCGCCCGTCGCCGCGACGGGCCGCGCGGCGCGCAGCACCCGCTCGCGGATGCCGCGGTTCCCCCGCGCGAGCGCGACGCGCCCCGTCCGGGCCAGCTCGACGATGCCGAAGTCGCCGAGCAGCGCGCAGAGCGCTTCCATCTTGTCCGGCGTGCCGGTGGCTTCGATCGTGAGCGTCTCGTGAGTGACGTCGAGGACGCGGACGCGGAACACGTCGGCGATCTCCATGATCCTCGCCCTCGCCTCCCCCTCGGCACGGACCTTGACCAGCATCAGCTCGCGCTCGACGGCATCGCCGGGATCGTGTTCGAGGATCTTGATGACGTTGATCAGCTTGTTGAGCTGCTTGGTGACCTGCTCCAGCGGCTTCTTCTCGACGTTCACGACGATCGTCATGCGCGAGAGGCCCGGCTCCTCCGTGGGTCCGACGGCCAGCGAATCGATGTTGAACCCGCGCGCGGCGAACAACCCGGCCACGCGGGTCAGGACGCCCGGCTTGTCCTCGACCAGCACGGAGAGCGTGTGAAGGCCTTGGGCACTCATGCGATCGGCGCCTCCGCGGGATCCTCCACCGGCCGCAGGCCCTCCGGGCCGATGATGATGTCGTCGTTCGACGCGCCGGCCGGGACCATCGGGAAGCACATCTCCTGCGAGTCGCAGCGGAAGTCGATGACGACGCTCCGGTCATGCACCGAGAGGGCCTTCTCGATCACGTTGTCGACCTCGTCCGGGTGCTCGGCCCGCAGGCCGACCGCGCCGTAGGCCTCCGCGAGCTTCACGTAGTCCGGGACGTCGTGGCTGAGGTAGACCTGCGAGTAGCGCTCCTTGTAGAAGAGCTCCTGCCACTGGCGAACCATGCCGAGGTAGGCGTTGTTGATGATGGCGGTGATGAAGGGGATCTTCTCCGTCGTCGACGTGGCGAGCTCCTGGGCCGTCATCTGGAAGCAGCCGTCGCCGTCGATCGCGATGACGCGCTCGTCGGGCCTGCCGGTGGCGGCCCCGAGCGCCGCCGGGACGGCGAAGCCCATCGTCCCCAGTCCGCCCGAGTTGATCCAGGTGCGCGGGCGCTCGAACTTCCAGAACTGCGAGGCCCACATCTGGTGCTGGCCGACGCCGGCCACCACGATCGAGTCCTTCGCGTGCTCGTAGAGGCGCTCGATCGCGAACTGCGGCTTCAGCGGGCCGTCGTCCTCCTGCTCGTAGCGGAGCGGGTACTTCTCCTGCCAGGTCTCGAGGGTCTTCAGCCATTCGGAGCGGTCGGGCGGCCCGCCGTGCTCCTCCTGCTGCCTCGCGAGCTCCGCCGCCATCCTGCCGATGACGTCCTTCGCGTCGCCGACGATCGGCACGTCGGCCGCTCGGTTCTTGCCGATCTCGGCCGGGTCGATGTCGACGTGGATGACCTTGGCGTGAGGAGCGAAGGTGGCGAGCTGGCCGGTGACGCGGTCGTCGAACCGCGCTCCGAGCGAGACCAGCAGATCGGCCTTCTGCATCGCGGTGACGGCCGTGTAGCGCCCGTGCATCCCCGGCATCCCGAGGCCGAGGCGGTGCGAGTCGGGGAACGCCCCGCGGGCCATCAGCGTGGTGATGACCGGCAGGTTGCCTTCGGTCGCAAGCTTGTACAGCTCCTTGGTCGCGTCGGCCTTCAGCACGCCGCCCCCGACGTACAGCACCGGCCGCCGCGACCTCATGACGAACTTCACCGCCTCGCGGACCTGCCGCTGGTTGCCCTTGACCGTGGGCCTGTAGCCCGGAAGGTCGACCGAGGCCGGCCACCTCCAGGTGGTCTCCGCGATCAGCACGTCCTTCGGGATGTCGACCAGCACGGGGCCGGGGCGGCCCGTGCTCGCGATGTGGAAGGCCTCGCGAACGGCGTTCGCGATCTCGCCCGGATCCGTCACCAGCATGTTGTGCTTGGTGATCGGCATCGTGATGCCCGTGATGTCGGCCTCCTGGAAGGCGTCGTTGCCCACCACGGGAGATGGGACCTGGCCGGTGATCGCCACGATCGGGACGGAGTCCATCTTCGCGTCGGCGAGCGCGGTGACGAGGTTGCAGCCGCCGGGGCCCGAGGTGGCCATGCACACGCCGGTCCGGCCGGTGGCGTGCGCGTAGCCCTCCGCCGCGTGGCCCGCGCCCTGCTCGTGGCGGCAAAGGACGTGGCGGATCGAAGAATCGAGCAGTGGATCGTACGCTGGGAGGATCGCGCCGCCGGGGATCCCGAAGATGACCTCGACGCCCTCGCCCTCGAGCGCCTTGAACAGCGCCTGCGCGCCGGTGACCTTCACCGTGCCCGAACCTCCTCTCCGGGCCGGTCCTCCACGGGGCCCGTCTCCACGCGCGTCACGGTCGCGCCGATGCGGTGCGCCAGGTTCCTGCAGGAGCGCTCGAACTCCCACGGGGTCCAGTCGCGTCGCCGGGTCTGGAGGACGTCGGTGTCGTCCATGCCGGAGCCCAGGTAGGTGATCTCCGACTCGAAGAACCGATCGAACTCGGCCTTCACCGTCTCATCGCTGACGTCGACCGTTACCTGTGCGGGGCCCTCCCACAGCACGCTCGCCACGACCTTGCCGCCTCGCTCGAACTCGTAACGCATCTTCGTGCTCCTTCCTCTTCTCTCGTCCGGTTGGCGGTGTGCCGTTCGCCGATTGCTGGGTGCAAAAAGCCCCTCGCGCTGCGAGGGGCATCCGGCGCGGCACAGGCCTCCTGGGCCCGCCCGCGCCTAGCGAATAAGTACGAGGGCCTGCTGCTCGAGGTGCCTCGTGCCGGCCAACATGGTCCAACCAGTTTAGGGGCACCGATCCGCCTGTCAACCCAGTCTTGCCATTTCGTTCGGGCCGAGCACGAAGCGTGATGGATCTCACAGAAGAACCCCCCGACAAGATCCGAGATCGCCCCGGTCTGGGGATTACGAACGGATGTTCGGCCCTCTAGCATGCGCATCCCCGCAACCGTCGGGAAGGGAGGAGGCAGCATGGAAAGGAGCAAACCCAGAAGGAGGCGCAGAGGATGGCGCCGTGCCACCGGCGTCGTCGTCCTGTCGGCTGGGCTCGTCGTCCTGCCGGCGCTGGCACAGGCGGGCTCGGCGGCCGCGAAGGCGGGCTGGCGGAGCCCGGCCTGCGAGCGCGATGGCAGCCCGCTCGCGGCCGGTACCGTTTGCACGCCGCCGTCCGCGGTTCCTCAGCCGCCGCCGACGCCGCTCACATGCGACGGCGCCGTCGTCTGCATGGGGACGTACGAGGACCTTCGCCGTGCCGGCTTCGACGTCACCGGGATGCGGGCCGCGGACCGCGCGATGCTCGCTGCGCACCCCACGCTCCTGCGCGCACCGAGCGCTGCGGCGGCCACGACGACCTACAGCGCGTGGCTCACCTTCTACCTGTACAACGGGACGAACTGCAGCGGCACCGTGAGCCAGAACGGTCGCTGCGGCTGGCTGTACCACAAGTACTCGACCATCCTGAATGGCATCCCTCAGCCCGCGGTGACTACGAGCGCCTACCCAGCGAGGTCGGGAAACAACAATCCGGCCCAGGAGTGGGTCGTGAACGTCGGCCCGCTCCCCAACGACTTCACGTACAAGTGGGGCTTCATGAACGGCGCCTTCACCGGCTACGAGGCCGACACCTCCGCCTCCTTCTCCCCCGGCAAGTGGCGGCTGGATCCCTGGACGGTCTCCAACGGAAGCGTGACGCGCAGCGCCTTCGAGATCCACGGCGGGACGGGCACCCATGAATTCAGCGTCTCGGGCACCCTGGGATGCATCCGCATTCCATCCAGCTCGGTCACAGGCCTGAAGAGCATGTGGAACAACCGCACGTCGAACAGGAAGGACGGCGCTTCGGTGAGCATCTACTACTGAGCCGGCAGACGACATGCATCTTCGCCCGAGCACGGGCCGCGGTCGCGGGAGCCGCACACGCTCCTTGCGAACTCTCTCCGTCACGCTAACGAGCACCTCGCTCCTCCTGGCCGCAGCCTGCTCGGGCGAGTCCGCGCCTAGCACGTCCGCATCCCCGGTCTCGCCGGTGCCTCCGTCCTCCTCGGAATCGTCGTCGCCGGTCGTGCCGACGGGGGCGGCGGGACCGCTTGCGGGACTCCGGTGGCCCGCGGGATCGGTGAAGCCGGGCGTGCTCCTTCACGACGACGGGACACGCCTGTGGTCGGTTCCACTCGACGGGAGGCCAGAGGTGCTGTGGCGGCATCCTCCCGCGAACGTGTACGAGATCGCTGCCGCGCCCGACGGGAAGAGTCTGGCGTTCACGGTCAAGCTTCGGTCCGAGTCGGCGGACGACCCCTCGTTCGTCCTCTACCTGCTCGGTCCGGATGAGACGGTCCGATCGGTAGACGTGGTTCGCGATTTCGGACACATCGCGACGCCGACGTTCCTGCGAGCCCCGACGGAGCCGGACGGGGCAGTCAGGCTCTACTGGGTCAGGGGAACCCAGGACGTCGACCCTGCTACCGGACGCATCGGGGGCCAGGTCATGGTTCTCACATCCGAAGGCCCGCAGCCGGTCGTCGTTCCGGTGCGCTACCAAGAAGCGCCGTTCCAGCTCTTCGGATACCCCGGTGCGGCCACCTTCTCGTTGATGCTGTTTCGGACGAACGACGTTCCGACGCGCTTCGAGGTTCTAGTGAACAGGGATCGCTTCCGGAACGCGAGGGACGCCTCGCTGACGCTGTGGGCAGATAACGAGCCTCGGATCGGCACAGATCTCTCGTCGGTCGCGTGGCTCTCGCCCGCGGAGTACGTGGTGCCCGTGGCGAAGGACGACTACCCGAACGACTACAGCCTGCGCCTGTTCGTCTTCGGCTGCGAGTGGGCCGGGTCCGTCGAGGTCTATAGCGGCGACGGCATCGACTGGGGCTACGCCGAGGATCCCTGGCCGATCCTTCCGGGGGGAGACGACCAGGTGCTCGTGCTCGGCGCCCGGGACATGGCTCGGATCCGGGCGAGGGAGGTCTCGGAAATACCGTGGCTCGCGGCGAACCTCGAGGCCGGGGAGATCACAGCGACCGACGCCATGTGGAGCCGCGGACCGGGCTGGTGGACGTTCGTCCAGCCCGATCGAGGGCCGGGGGTGCCCGTCGAGAGCTCGGAGTTCCCCGAGTGCTCAAAGTGGGACTGGACCTATCCTTAAGACCCGAGGAGGACCGATCAGCTTCAATCAATCTTGACCACGAACGATCGCCGCGGCTAGCCTTGGCACGTGGTTGGCGACCTCGACCCCGCGCTGGAAGCGGCGATCAGGGCCGTCCCTGCCTGGGAGGGGCTCGACCCCGCCGAGGTAACCCCGATCACGCTCGGGATCACGAATCGGAACTTCCGGGTCGACATCGGCGGCGAGTCCTTCGTGGTGCGCCTCTCCGGCAAGGACACCGACCTGCTCGGCATCGATCGAGCGGCCGAATGCGAGGCCGCGACGGCGGCCGCCGCCGTCGGTGTGGCTCCCGAGGTCTTCGCCTTCCTCTCGGACCACGGCGCGCTCATCACCCGGTTCGTCGAGGGCACGTCGATCCCAGAGGAGACGCTCCAGGGCGAGGAAGTGCTGGAGAAGGTCGTCGCCTCGGTGCGCGCGATCCACGAGGGCCCGCCGATCCCCTCGACGTTCGACGCGTTCCGGGTCGTCGAGGACTATCGCGAGGTCGCCGAGAGCCGGAACGTCCAGATCCCCGACGGGTACGGAACGGCACACCGGCTAGCGGCTGAGATCGAAGCGGCGTTCGGGGCGGCGCCGATGCCGCCGCGGCCGTGTCACAACGACCTCCTGAACGCGAACTTCATCATGCGAAACGACCGCGTGTTCATCGTGGACTACGAGTACGCCGGCATGGGCCACCTCTTCTTCGACCTCGGCAACTTCTCCATCAACAACGGCTTGCCCGAGGAGGCTCAGGCCACCCTGCTCCGGCTGTACTTCGGCGAGGTGACGCCGTCCCACGCCGCGCGCCTGAAGCTTATGCGAATCATGTCCGACTTCCGCGAGGCGATGTGGGGCGTCGTGCAGCAGGGGCTCTCGACGTTCGACTTCGACTACGTGGCCTACGCGCAGAAACACTTCGCCCGCTGTCTCGAGAGCGCGGAGGACGAGCGCTTCGCGACGTGGCTCCGCGACGCGACAGAAGGCATCTAGTGATGTACGAGGCACGCGCCGTCGTCATCGGCGGAGGCGTGGCCGGCGCGAGCGTCGCGTTCCACCTGACCGAGCTTGGGTGGAGCGATGTCGTCCTCGTCGAGCGGAGCGAGCTGACCTCTGGCTCGACGTTTCACTCCGCGGGGTTGGTCGGCCAGCTCCGATCCTCTGTGACGCTCACCCGCATGATGATGTACAGCGTCGAGCTGTACCGGCGGTTGAAGGCCGAGACCGGCGTCGACCCCGGGTGGCACGAGGTCGGGAGCCTGCGCCTCGCCTCTTCGCCGGAGCGGATCGAGGAGCTCCGCCGGCTGGCCGGATGGGGACAGACCTTCGGGCTGCCGCTTCAGATCATCAGCACGCGCGAGGCCCTCGACCTGTTCCCGCTGTTCAATCCGGCGGGCGTCGAGGGGGCCGCGTACCTCCCGACCGACGGGCACCTCGATCCGAGCGGGCTCACGTTCGCACTGGTCGAGGGGGCGAAGAGCCGGGGTTGCCGCGTGCTGACCGGCGTGCGCGTGACCGGCGTCGAGGTGGAGGGGGGGCGGGTGACGGGCGTCGTCACCGATCAGGGGGAGATCCGATCCGACGTCGTCGTGAATGCCGGTGGGATCTTCGCGCACGAGATCGGACGGTTAGCCGGCGTGGAGGTGCCGGTCGTGCCGATGGCCCACCAGTTCCTCATCACGAAGTCGATCCAGGGCGTGCGGCCGGACCTCCCCACCATGCGCGACCCCGATCATCTCGTCTACTTCCGGGAGGAGGTGGGCGGACTGGTCGTCGGCGGCTACGAGCGGGATCCGGCGCCGTGGATGGTCGCCGAGGGCATCCCGGACGACTTCAACCACAGGTTGCTCCAGGAGGACTGGGAACGGTTCGAGCCGCTCGCCGACGGGGCGTTCCGCCTGGTGCCTGCCCTCCAGACCGCCGAGGTGGTGAAGATGATCAACGGGCCCGAGGCGTTCACGCCCGACGGCGAGTTCATCCTCGGCGAGTCCGACGTCCGCGGGTTCTTCGTTGCGGCGGGGTTCTGCGCGCACGGCATCGCAGGGGCGGGCGGGATCGGGATGGTGCTCGCCGACTGGATCGTCCACGGCGAGCCGGAGATGGACGTCTGGAAGATGGATATCCGGAGGTTCGGCCGGCACTACCGAAGCCGCGAGTACTCGAAGGCCCGCGCGATCGAGATCTACTCCACCTACTACGACATCCACTACCCGAACGAGGAGCGGCTGGCCGGCCGGCCGCTGAAGATGGGCCCGACCTACTCGCGGCTCGAGGCGCTCGGAGCGGAGTTCGGTGAGAAGTCCGGCTGGGAGCGCCCGAACTGGTACCGATCGAACGAGGATCCCGCATTCGAGGAACTCAGGCCGCGAGGATGGGCCGGCGAGCACTGGTCGACGGCCATCCCGGCGGAGCACCTGGCGACACGTGGGGCCGCCGGGCTGTTCGACGAGACGTCGTTCGCGAAGATCGAGGTGAGCGGCCCCGGTGCGTGCCACTTCCTCCAGCGCGCGTGCGCGAACGACGTCGATCGTCCTGTCGGGACCGTCACCTACACGCAGATGCTGAACCGCCGCGGCGGGATCGAATGCGACTTCACGGTGACCCGCCTGGGCGACTCGCGGTTCCTGATCGTGACCGGCACAGCCTTTGGGAACCACGACCTCGGGTGGATCCGCAAGCAACTCCCCAGCGACCGGGACCTCGAGGTCCGCGACGTGACCTCGAGCATGGCGTGTCTCGGCCTCTGGGGGCCGAAGGCGCGGGACATCCTCTCGTCGGTCTGTCCCGACGACCTCTCGAACGAGGGCTTCCCCTACATGACCGCGCGGGAGATCACCGTCGCCGACGTGCCTTGCTGGGCGCTTCGAGTCACATACGTCGGCGAGCTTGGATGGGAGCTCTATCCCACGATGGAGTTCGCGGGGCGGCTCTGGGACCTCCTCGCCGAGGCCGGCGGGCCCGACGGGCTCGTTCCGGCCGGGTACCGCGCCATCGACTCGCTCAGACTCGAGAAGGGCTACCGGGCCTGGGGCGCCGACATCACGCCGGAGGAGAATCCCTTCGAGGCTGGGCTCGGTTTCGCCGTGGCGCTCGACAAGGGGGGGTTCACCGGCCAGGAGGCGCTCCGGCGGGCGAAGGCCGCCGGCGTGAGGAAGCGCCTGCGCTGCCTGGCCCTGGCCGATCCCCGCTCGATGGCGCTCGGCAACGAGCCGGTGCGATCGAGCGACGACGTCATGGCTCGAGTGACGTCCGGGGGCGTCGGCTACTCGGTGGGCAAGAGCATCGCGTACGCGTACCTGCCGGTCGAGCTCGCCGATATCGGCACGCAGCTTACCGTGGAGGTGTTCGGACGGCGGGTCGATGCGGAGGTCGCGGCCGAGCCGCTCTGGGATCCGCGGGGAGAGCGGATCAGGGCGTGAGCTCCGGGATCGGCGTGACCGAGATCGGGCCCGGCGAGACCCTTCTCGCTACTATCCGCCACGGGCTCACCGAGCTGAACCGGGACAAGCGCGTCGGCGGCCGGGTCGACGTCCCGCTGATCGACGACGGGCGCGCGCAGGCCGAGAAAGCGCAACGGAACTTCGACGGGACGCCGTTCGACGTCGTGATCGTGTCGCCGCTGGTCCGCGCGATCGAGACTGCCGAGATCGTGACCGGCTGGCCGCGCGACCGGTTCGTGGTCGACGAGAGCTGCACCGAGCGCTCGTTCGGCGCCATGGAGGGTCTGCACCCATGGGAGGTCCGAGAGCGATATCCCGACGTCGAGTACCTGCGCATCGGGCACATCGGCTACTCGTTGAACGCGCCGGGCAGTGAGCCGTTCGAGGATCTGCACGAGCGGGCGCGCGACTTCCTCGAGCGGACGCTCGCCCGGTTCGCCGGGCGGCGGACCCTCGTCTTCTCCCACCAGAACTTCATGCAGCAACTTCACGGCGTCCTGTGGGGCCTGGGCCCGATCGAGTCGCTCGAGCACGACATCCTGAACTGCGAGCTGAACGAGTTCCGGATCGCGCCCGACGGGACGCTCCTCGGGCACCGCACCGTACAGCTCGTGCCGTCGGCCGCCGACCACCCGTCGTTCTGATGCCGCCAAGGCTCGACGCCGCCGTGGAGGCGCTCGCGGCGGGGTTCGCGGAGCGGTTCCCCGCCCGCGCGACATCGCCGGCCACGGTCGGCCGCGAGGCGGAGTTCCCGATCGTTGATTTCGAGGGCCGGGCCGGCGACAGCGCCGGGCTCTGGCCGCGCCTGCTGGAGGCCACCGGCGGCGCGCCGGTCCTCGACCAGAGCGGGCTGCTCGTCGGGGTCGAGACCGACCGGTGGTTCTGCCTCGCCGAGGTCGGTCGCGCAACGATCGAGATCGCGGTCGGGCCGCGCGCGTCGTTGTTCGAGCTCGCCGGGGATCTCGACGCGGCGCTGGGTATCGTCACGCCGGCCGCCGCAGCGGTCGGTTACCGCGTGCTCGGCCACGGGATCCAGCCGCGGACACCGCACGGGCCGCGGCTCCTCACGCCGAAGGCGCGGTACGACGCGCTCGTCCGGGCGGTGGGGATCGGTTGGCTGCGCTGGACCGTCACGGCGAGCGACCAGGTTCACGTGGCGGTGGGGCGCGACGATCTGGTCGCGACGATGAACGCGATGAACGCCTGCTCGGGCGCGATCGTCGCGCTCTGCGCGAACTCGGCGGTGCTGGGCGGACGGGCGGGCGCGAACGCGTCGGGGCGCGAGGCCCTATCGGCGCTCGTTTCCGGCGAGCCGTTCCGGTGCGGCGCCGTGCCCCGCCGGTTTACCGACGTCGAGGACTACGTGCGGTGGACGATCGGGTTCCGCGCGCTCGCGCTGCCCGACGGGCGAGGCGGGTTCCGGCTGCCCGGCGTGCCCTACGCGGAGCTCCTGCGCCGACGAAGACCCGACCTCGACGCATGGCTCTTCCACGAGCACTACGTGTGGCCGAGCGCGCGGCCGCGGGCCCGAATCGGCACGCTCGAGATCCGTCCGGCCTGCCAGCAGCCCGGCGCGTCCTTCGCGGCCGCGGCGCTCTCGGTCGGGCTGGCGGCCTCGGCGCCGGCGGTGGGAGCGCTCCTGGAGGAACGCGTCCCCGGCCCGACTGGGTGGCAGCGGCTCCTCGAGTACCGCCGGCGGGCGGTGCGTGACGGGATCCGCGCCGAGGAACCGTGGCCCGGGTTCCTCGCATCGCTCGTGGAGCTCGCGGAGACGGGCCTTCGTCGGCGCGCTCTTGGCGAGCAGCGACTCCTGGACCCCATCCGCGAACGGCTGGAGCGGCGAGAGGGCCCTGCGGACCGCGCGCGCCAGCTCTTCGCGCGGAGCGGCATCCCGGCGCTGGTGGACGAGCTCAGCTATCCCTGAGGAACGGGGTGATCGTGCAGGTACGACTGGCCGTTCCAGTAGGCGCGGACGCGCCGGGTCGGCCAGCCCTTCACGTCGAGGTGGAGCTCCTCGGGAAGCTCGCCGCCGGCGTCGAGCAGGAGGTCGAAGCCGTCCCCCATGAACCGCCTGAACCGCCGGCCGGGGCCGGGCGACTCCGTCGAGGCCTCGAGGTATCCCACGCTCATGCAGCAAGCGAGCCGGTCGGCCCACACGAACAGGCACCCTCCGCGCTCCCGGACGAGCTCCACGACCTCGGGGGTGGCGAGCACCTTCACGCGCCTACGGTACACGCGTCGCACCGTTTCCGGTAGGGCCGACTCAGCCTCCCGCCGCGGTGGCGAGGAGCATGGGGAACCGTTCGTAGTCCATCATTCCGACGGCCCGGTCCCAGCGTTCCACGGCCCACCCCCAGAAGTCGTAGTCGATCGGGGAGATCTTCGCCTGGATCGCCGCCCACAGGGTCCAGCCGACGTCGGCGATGAGCGCGTACAGCTCCATCCGGGAGAGCTGGACGGGGTCGGGCCGGCCGAAGTAGGCCTCGCAGAGGACCGAGCGGAGCTCGGCGTCGAAGGCACACTCCTGCGCCGTGTCGCCCAGCTCGAAGCAGGGGTCGTTGTTCCCGCTGTACTCGAAGTCGATGATCCAGAGCTGCGTGCCGTCGTCGATGTAGTTCTCGGCCAGCAGGTCGTTGTGGCAAGGCACCGTGGGAAGCGCGTGGACCCGGATCGCGCGCTCGACCTCGGCGACCGCGTCCATGCGGTCGCGGAAGCCTTCCGGGACCCGCACCTCGTGTCCGCCGCAGACTTCGAGGTAGTACTCGACGAGCCGGAACATGTCGAAGTCGTGGAGGAACCGCGGTCCAGAGTGGAGCCGCCGGAGCGAGGCCGCCATCCTCCCGGCCTGCTCGGGCGAGCGGAGCTTCTCTCCCGACATCGTCTCTCCGGGGATGCACTCCAGCACCATGACGGACAGGTCCGGGAGGTACTCAAGGATGCTCGGGCTCACACCCGTCGTAGCCGCGGCCTCGGCGTTGTGGCGCTCGTTCGCGCGGTCGACGGCGAGCAGCTCGGTCGAGACCCCGGGGATGCGGACGACGTACCTCTTCCCGTCCGACTCCACGAGGAAGTTCTCGTTCGTCAGGCCGCCCGAGAGCGGCGACACCGTCACGTCTCGTCCCTCCCAGAGCGAGACGCGCCCCACGACCTCGTGGATGCTGGCGCGCCCGTCCACCTACGCCGCCACTCGCTTCCGCTCGGGGTCGTAGAGGACGTCGCCGGTGACCTCGGCCGGGACGAGCTGGCCGAAGACATCCACCTCGACCCGGGCGGCGGGCCCGATCTCGATCGGGAGGTAGGCGTACGCGACGTTCCGCCGCACGGTGAAGCCGTAGGCGCAGCTCCGGAGGCGGCCGACGACCCTGCCGCCGGCGTGGACCGCCTCGCCGCCGTAGATCGTGATGCAGTCCTCGTCACCGACGACGAGCGTGCGGATCCTCCGTTCGAGGCCCCGGTCGCGCGCGGCCGCGAGCGCATCCCGGCCGATGAAGTCGCCCTTGTCGAGCGCCACGCAGAAGCCGAGCCCGGCCTCGTCCGGGGTATCGAGCGGCGTTAGGTCGGTGCCGAAGTAACGGTAGCCCTTCTCCATCCGGAGCGAGTCCATCACGCGGTACCCCCCGGGCTCGATCCCGAACCGCCGTCCCGCGTCCATGAGCCGGTCCCAGACCTGCACGGCCCAGGCCGGGTCCACGTACACCTCCCAGCCGAGCTCCCCGACGTAGGTGATCCGCTGCGCGAGCGCCTCGGCGCCTCCGATCCGGACCGTGCGCGCGGACAGGAACGGGAAGGCCTCGTTCGAGACGTCGTCGTCGGTCACGGCCCGCAGGACGTCGCGCGCGCCGGGGCCCCACAGGCCGATCACGGACAGGTCCTCGCTGCAGTCGCTGAGCTCGACGGGCTCGTCCGTCTCGCGCGCGTTCGCGAGGAGCCAGCCGAGGTCGCCGTCGACGTAGCCGGCGCCGGTGACCACCCGGAAGCGATCCTCGGCCAGGCGCGTCACGGTCAAGTCGGCGACGATGCCCCCACGCCGGTTCAGGAACTGGGTGTAGACGACGCTGCCGACGGGCCGGTCGATGCGGTTGTCGGCAACCCGCTCGAGGAGGGGCAGCGACCCTGGCCCGCGCACCTCGATCTTCCCGAAGGAGGACATGTCGATGATGCCCACGCGTTCGCGGAAGGCGGCGTGCTCCGCCGCGATGCGGTCGAACCACGGCGGCGTCGTCCACCCGAACGTCCGCTGGTCGGCTCCGGCACGCCGCCACGGTCTCCCCGGCTCGAAGTAGTCCGGCCGCTCCCAGCCGTTCTTGATGCCGAAGACGCAACCGAGGTCCTTGAGGCGCGAGTGGAGGGCGCTCACCCGCTTGGGCCGACCCCACTCGTCCTGATCGAAGGGGTAGCGGAGGAAGTAGTAGTACCGGTACGCCTCGCGCGCCTGCTCGGCTGCGTACAGGGGGTCGCGGTGCACCCGCCCGAAGCGCCACGCGCGGTACGCGGTGACGTCGAGCTCCGGCTCGCCCTCGGTGATCCATTCACCCAACGTCTTCCCCATCCCGCCGGCGCCGCCGAAGCCGTTCAGCGAGAGCCCCGCCGCCATGAAGAACCCGCGGGTGCCCGGCACCGGCCCGAGGAGGGGGTTCGCGTCGGGGGTCATGGCGTCGGGGTGGCACACGAGCCTCACGATCTCGGCCCGCTCCAGGAACGGGAATCGCCGGGCCGCGCCCTGGAGCAGCTGCTCGAAGCGGCCCATGTCGGGGGGGACGGAACGGCCACCGTGATCCCACGGCACGCCGTCGACCCACCGCGCGACGGGGTTCGGCTCGTAGCCGCCGAACAGGACGCCGCCCGCCTCGGACTTGCCGTAGACGAGGTTGTCGGGGTCGCGGAAGCAGGGCATATCGCGCGGCAGCTCCGAGCCCGGCACGGCCCTGAGCGCGATGTGCTGGTGGTCGACCGGGGTGGACGGCACGAAGGCCCCCACCATGGCCGCGACCTGCGGCGCCCAGATGCCGGCGGCGTTAACCACGACCTCGCACTCGATCCGTCCCTGGTCGCTGACGACGGCCGCGACCTCCCGTCTCGGGGAGAGCTCGATCCCGGTCACTCTCACCCCCGTGCGGATCGTCGCGCCTAGCTTCCGGGCCGCGTTGGCGACGGCATGGGTCGCCGTGTGGGGGTCGAGGAACCCGTCCCCCGCGACCCAGACGCCGCCGTACAGCGACCCGCGGCCGACGGCCGGCATGAGCTCGACGGCCTCGTCGGGCGAGACGAGGTCGACGTCCAGGCCGATCCCCTTCGCCCGCGAGACGCCCCGCCGCAGCTCCATGAGCTGCTCGGGGCTCGACGCGAATCGGAGGCCGCCGACCGTGTCGAAGACCCCGAGCTCGCGATACAGCTCGATCGAGTACTGGCGGAACCGCATCATCGTCGGCGAGGGGTTGAACTGCGTCACGAGGCCCGCCGCGTGGCAGGTCGAGCCGCTCGTCAGCTCGCCCTTCTCCAGGAGCAGAACGTCGGTCCACCCGGCCCTCGCCAGGTGGTAGGCGACGCTGCAGCCGGTGATGCCGCCACCGACGACCACGACCCTCGCCCGCTCCACGGCTCCCTCTCGATACGGCGGTGGGGCGGGGCCCCGGGCCCCGCCCCACCGTGCCGTGCCTCCCTTCCGCTACTCCGGCGGGATCTCCGCGAACGCGTACTCGACCTTGATGCCCTTCTGGGCCTTCACCTGCTTCATGATGAAGTAAACGATCAGGCCGAACACCGCCGTCCCGACCACGATCACGTACGGGAACCCGCTGGCGGTGTAGGCCAAGCCGAGGTCCTTCACGAACAGGAAGGCCCCAACCATGAACGCACCGAACAGGAACCCGAGCGTCCCGAAGATCGAGACCATCGGTGTCTTGCCGAAGCGGTACTTCGCTCCCGGCGACGCCTCGTACAGCTTCTTCGCGCGGTACGGGAGTAAGGCCGCGGCAAGGGCCGAGAGCGTCATCACCGCCCCGTTCGCGAAGGTGATCCCGAGAGCCCACTTCGTGCTCCAGTCCCCGATCTTGTTGAACCCGAAGATGACCGGGATGGCCGCGACGAAGTAGGCGACGTGAGCGTTTGCCGGAGTCTTCCACTTCGGGTGGACCCGGCTGAACCAGTCGGGCAGCAATCCGTCCAGCCCCTGGGCCACCATGATCCGGGTGGTCCCGATATAGCAGTTACAGACGATCTGGAAGGAGTTCAAGATGAACCCCACCCCGATGATCGCGACGATGATCGGGCTCGCTGTCAGCCCCATCGCGATCAGGTTCGGGAACATGTACCCGCCCCCGACCAGGGCCTTGCCGTTCGCGTACCAGTAGCCGGACGAGGCCACGAGGACGCCGTCCTTGCCGATCCCGTGGTTCATGGCCACCGCGAGCAGGATCAGCAGCCCGGCGGTCGCGGCGAGCGAGCCCACGATGATGAACAGCTGGTTGCGGAACACGTGGGCGTTCTTGATCTCGCCACCCTGCTCGACGGAGTACGTCGCCCACTGCAGGCTCGTCCACGCGATCGGGGCGACCATGAGCGTGCCGAACAGGAAGAACGGCGGGTTGAAGTCGACCCCTGCGGCCGCCGCTGCCCCCTTCGCTTGTCCGAAGAAGTTCTTCACCCCGTCGACCGCTCCGGCGAACGAGTTGATCTTCGCGTGGAACGCGGCCGGGTTCGTCGTGAGGAACAGGAGCAGCACGATCCCGAAGGACAGCAGTATCGCGTACCACATCACGTACTGGAACCGGACGTAGTTCCGGAACCCACTCACCAGCAGCACCAGAGCTATGAGCGCGTTTGCCAGGCTGATGACGATGATGCCGTTCGGGGTTGCCGCCCACGTGCCGATGGTCGTGAACGCGTGGATGTTCGTCGTCACGCCGAGCCCGAGGAAGGTCGGCGCTATGCCGAGCGCTGCGAGCAGCCACCCGGAGAGCGCCACCCACTGGAGGATCCACACGACGAAGAACGCGAAGACCACCGTGAACCCGAAGCCGCCGCCGAACACGCGGCTCTGGAACACGTAGTCGCCGCCCGACCGAGGTAAGGCCGTGGCCAGCCACGCGTACGCGAGCGCGATCGGTAGCTCGAACACGAACGCGAACACGATCCCGAGGACGAGGTTCGAACCCTGGAACGCCGTGGGGGCCCACAGGTAGGTCCAGGGAAAGATCACTCCCATCGTCAGGATGTTGTAGATGAACGCCGAGTAGGGCGACATCACCCGGACGAGCCCCGAGGCTCGTCTGGTGAAGACCTGAGGTGCTACTGCCTCGGCCATCCCTCCTCCTTTCTTCTTCTCCGCGCCCCCGGGTCGGGCTACCCGGAGGTGAACTGGTGTCCGATGACTTCCCCTCCTCTGATAGCGACGATCAGACCTCGCAACACCCCCTCTCCGTACTCGCTCCCCGGATTGAACGCGGGGGTCCGCCCGTACCGCGTGGCCCCCCTGGACTCGTGGATGTGCCCGTGGAGACCCACCACAGGCTGGAATCTCTCGAGCGCGTCCGTCACCGACTGGCTGCCCGCTCCGTAGTAGATGGGCTGTCCGTTCTCGATGAGGGGCGTCGGCGGCCACACCGACGCGTCGAGCTTGAGGCACGTGTCGAGCGACGAGTCGAGCGGCGGGACGTGGAAGTTCAAGACGCACCGCGAGGGATCGCTCACCTCGGCCAGGAGCTTCTCGATCACCTCGCCGATCTCTTCGTCGGTCCGCTCCCGCGGGGTCTCCCACGGCGTCGGCGTCGAGTAGCCGACCGTCGCCATGACGTGCTCGTTGTCCAAGGGCACGAGCCGGTTCTCGCAGTTCACGACCCGGTCATGGGCCTGGTCGAGCGCGGTCAGGACCTCGTCGGTGTCGTCGTTCCCCCCGCACAGGTAGCACCTAACGTGCGTACCGGCTAGCCGCTCCTCGGCCAGCTCGACCCACTGCGCCAGGCGCTCCTTGGCGAGGACGTCGAACAAGGCGTCGATCTTCTCCTGGTTCCCCTCGTACTCGCGGTATTCGTCGGGGTCGCACTCGAACCAGTAGAAGCCGAGCGTCTCCAGGTTCGTCTGGAACTCCGCGAGCTGCGCCGCGTCCTGGATGTGGTGGTTCTGGCCCTGCAGACGCGCCCGCCACGTGTTGCCGGCGTCGCGGACGATCGGGATCAGCAGCTTGCCCATGAGGTCGCCGCCGAAGACCAGGGCATCGACCTCGTAGAACTTCGCCGCGTTCAGAAACTTCCGGTAGGTGACCTGCGAGCCGTGGATGTCGCTCGCGTAGAACAGTCGCGTCGGCTCGCCCTCGGGCGTGCCGCGGCGCTTGAACACCGGCATCAGACCTCCTCCGCCGCGTGGGGCGCCAGCTCGCTCACGTCCCGGTACCACTTCTTGCGGTCGCCTACCCTCGCTCGGAGCTTCCAGGGGAGGCTCTTCGGCTCCTGCTCGATCCGTGCGAGGGCGAGGTCGGCCTGGCTCGCCACCCGTTGCTTCTCCTCGGGGGAGAGCTGCGGGTAGGTCGCCGCCATCTGCTTCACCTTCTCGAGGTTCATGGTCATCGTGCGCCAGAACCCCCAGTCCTTCGCGAGAATCCGCGCGACCCGCTCGATGTTGACCTCGCTATCGTCGGTATCGCCGAGGGGGTGCTCGAGGAGCAACATGATCGTGTCGATCAAGTCCTTCTCGTTTATCTGCACGATCTGCATCTTCTGCATCAGCATCTCGGCGAGCGGGATCGTGTACTCGTCCACATCCAGCCGCCCCTTCCACAAGACGGTGTGAGAGAACTCCAACTTGTCGAGGAAGACGTCGAGATGCAGGCCGGTCTTGACGTGCTCCAGCACCAGCCGCGAGCCCTCGGAATCGACGTAGACCGCGGAGTCCTCCACATACCCCTGGCGGGAAAGCAGCTTGCGGATCGGATCTGCCTGTCGTCCGTAGGCCGCGAAGTCGATGTCGGTGTAGTGGCGGCCCAGCGTCTCCTGCAGGTGTCGGTGGCCGGGGCAGCGGCGCGCGAACGCGAGGGCCCCGAGGATCCGAAGCGTGAGCCCCTCCGCCCGGGCCAGGTCGACCAGCCGGTCGCCCTCCGCCTCGAACATCTGCCTATCCACGGCGGCCCCCGGTCACCGCCTCCGCCGGCTCGCCCGCCACGACGACCTCGATGCCCATCCGGCCCAGGCCCTCCAGGTACTCCTCTGCGATCTCGGGGCCCACCACCAGCTTGTCCACCTGCTCTAGCGGAGCGATCGCCAAGTCCGCAACGGTTCCCATCTTCGTGTGATCCGCCACGACGATGACCTCGCCCCTCGTCTGCTCGATCATCAGCCGCGCGATCTCCGCCTCGGCCACGACCGGCGTCGTGAGGCCCGAGCGCAGGCTGAAGCCCTCCACGCCGATGAACGCCTTGTTCGCATAGGTGCGGCGAAGCGCATCGGCGGCGAACGGCCCCACGACGGAGTTCGACGGCGCCCGGTAGTGCCCACCCACCAGCAGGAGCTCCAGCTCCCGGTCGGCGAGCTCCAAGGCGATGCCGATGTTGTTCGTGATGACCTTGATCTCGGGAACGTCGAGGTTGCGCGCGACCTGCAGAGTCGTAGTCCCGCCGTTCAGGTAGACCGCATCGCCGGGCTCGACCAGGCGAGCCGCGGCCTCGCCGATCAGCCGCTTCTCCTCGGGGCTCGCGGTGATCGCCTCGAAGTACGCCGGCTCGGTCCGCATCCGCTGCGTGTGGACGGCGCCGCCGTGCGTACGCTCCAGGAGCCCCCGGCGCTCAAGCGCCTCGAGGTCGCGGCGGATCGTGACCTCGGACACGCCGAGCAGCTCTGAGAGCGTGGAGACGCGAACGACCTGTCGCTCCCCCAGGAGCTCTTGGATCCGCCGGTGTCGTTCCGCCGGAAGCGGCTGCTCCACCCGCCCGGACTCCCCTTCCCTGGGCCGATCCCCCAGTCAGGTCCGCATTCGGCGCCTGACCGAACCGGACCTACTTTGTTCGTTTTCGATCGGAAACGCAAGCCAAGCAAGGATGACGGCTGCGCGCTCCCCGGCCGGTCGAACAGCTAGCCGATCACCCGGAAGATTAACGTGAACTCGTTCACGCCCGGCCCTGCCACGAGCTGCATCGTCCCGCGAGATCCCTTGTAGCTGCCGGTCCCGCCGGTGATCGCGAACACCGAATCGGCCGTGTCGTAGAAGGGTCCCTCGACCATGAGCTGCCCACCCTCGACGACGTTGGTCCAGCGGCACTCCCAGGTCCCGGCCACTGGGTCGATGCGCACGCACTCCCCCTGGTCGCTGCCCACCGCGGTCGTGTTCGTTTCGTCGAAGAGCTCGTTGTGGAACGTGAGCAGGTCCCCGCTCGAGTCCCCGACCGCGCCGGTGTCGATCACGGCGTCCGTGGTCGCGTGCTCGATGACGGTGAACTTCTTCGGGCCGGCGCCGGCACTCGAGATCGACGCCATGGCCACGATGGCGAGCACGGCGAGCGCCGCGCCGATCGACAGGCCCTTTCGCATGAGCCACCTCCCTCGGTCGATTACCCGAGAGAGTCTAGCCTCGCCGCATCCTGGGGCGATAGCCCGCCGACACTAGAACGGCTCGCTGCCGGGCTATCCGTCGAGGTTCGCCAGGAAATCGTCCAGGGACGGAGCGACCCGCATCGTGGGCTCCACCCGGCCCTCGAGGGCCTCGACCGTCTTGAATCCGGAGCCGGTGACATAGGCGACGGTCTCTTCGTCCTCCCGGATGACCCCGGCCTCGCGAAGACGCTTCAGCACGGTGATCGTGACGCCCCCGGCGGTCTCGGCGAACACGCCCTCGGTCTCGGCGAGCAGGCGGATCCCCTCGACGACCTCGTCCTCGGTGCAGGCATCGATCGCGCCCCCGGTCTCGCGCGCCGTGCGCAGCGCGTAGTAGCCGTCGGTCGGCGCCCCGATCGCGAGCGAGCGGGCGATCGTGTCCGGCTTCACCGGGCGGACCTCGTCGGCCCCCTCGATAAAGGCCTGGGCTACCGGGGAGCAGCCCTCGGCCTGGGCACCGGAGATGCGCACCGGCTTCTCGGCCACGACCCCGACCCGCGAGAGCTCACGGAAGGCCCGGTGAATCTTGGTGAGCAGCGCACCGGAGGCGATCGGCACCACGACGTGATCGGGGAGCCGCCAGCCGAGCTGCTCGGCCGTCTCGAACCCGAGGGTCTTCGATCCCTCCGCGTAGAACGGGCGCATGTTGACGTTCACGAACGCCCAAGGAAGCGCCTCGGCAACCTCGGAGCAGAGGCGGTTCACGTCGTCGTAGTTCCCGCGGACGGCGACGACCCTGGCGCCGTAGGCGGCCGTCGCCAGCACCTTGGCGCGTTCCAGGTCCTCGGGGATGAAGATGTAGGCGGGAAGGCCGGCATGCGCTGCATGGGCCGCGGTGGCGTTTGCCAGGTTCCCGGTGGATGCGCACGCGACCGCCTCGAACCCGAAGGCGCGGGCCATCGTGAGCGCGATCGTCACGACCCGATCCTTGAACGAGCCGCTCGGGTTCACCGTGTCGTCCTTGATCCACAGGCGCTCGAAGCCGAGCACGCGGCCGAGGTTCTGCGCAAGCCGGAGGGGCGTGAACCCTGCACCCAAGTCGACCCGTTCCAGGCCGGGACCGCCGGGCAGGAGCGCCTCGTAGCGCCAGAGCGTCGCCGGGCCGGACTCCACCTGCTTCATGAGCTCCTCGGCCGAGAGCGCGTCGAGGTCGTAGGAAGGCTCGAGGGGCCCGAAGCACTCTTCGCAGATCGATCGCGGCTCCACCGGATAGCTCGTGCGGCACTCGCGGCACTCGAGCGCCTGCGGATTGGTGATCGTGATGCTCACCCGGTCACCGCCCCCTCGGACGCGGAGGAGACGAGCCTCGCGTACTTGGCGAGCGCGCCGGACTCGTACCGCGGGGGCGGCGACGACCACCGCTCGCGACGGCGTGCCAGCTCGGGCTCGTCGACCTCCAGGTCGAGGCGGCGGGAGTCGACGTCGATCACGATGGCGTCGCCCTCCTCCACGAGCGCGATCGGCCCACCCAGGACGGCCTCGGGGGCGACGTGCCCGACCGAGAACCCTTTCGTCGCGCCGCTGAAGCGGCCGTCGGTCACGAGCGCGACGTCCTTGCCGAGACCCGCACCGGCCACGGCGGCGGTCACCGCCAGCATCTCGGGCATCCCGGGGGCGCCCACCGGGCCCTCGTTCCGGATCACCACGACGTCACCGGGGACGATCCGGCCGGAGGTGACCGCCCTGAAAGCGGCATCCTCGGAGTCGAACGGCCGGGCGCGACCCCGGAAGACCGTTCCCTCGGCGCCGGCGGCCTTCACCACCGCGCCGTCCGGCGCGAGGGATCCGCGGAGGATCGCGAGGCCGCCCCAAGGGTGGAGCGGTTCCGTGATCGCGTGGACGACCGTTCCATCTGGGGTCGCCGCGTCGGCGACGTTCTCGGCGACCGTCTCGCCCGAGACCGTCATCGCGTCGCCGTGGATCAAGCCGGCGCCGAGGAGCTCTCGCATCACCACCTGGACCCCGCCGACGCGGTCCAGGTCCGACATGACGAACTTGCCGGCCGGCCGGACGTCAACGAGGTGCGGGACCTTGCGGGCGATCCGGTCGAAGTCGTCGAGCGAGAGCGCGACCCGCGCCTCGCGCGCGATGGCCAGCAGGTGCAGCACGGCGTTCGTCGATCCCGCAAGTGCCATTACCACGGCGATGGCATTCTCGAACGCCTCACGGGTGAGGATGTCGAGTGGGCGCAGGTTCGCCTCGAGCAATCGCGCCGCAGCCACGCCGGACGCGCGGGCCGCGACCTCGCGCCGGGCATCGACAGCCGGCGGGGACGCCGAGCCCGGCAGCGACATTCCGAGCGCCTCGGCGGCGCAGGCCATCGTGTTCGCCGTGTACATACCCGCGCACGAGCCGGCCGTCGGGCAGGCGGCCCGCTCGATGCCGAGCAGCTCCTCGTCGCCCATCGTGCCGCGAGAGTGCGCCCCGACGGCCTCGAACACATCCTGAATCGTAATGTCACGCCCGCGGTAGACGCCAGGGAGGATCGTGCCGCCGTACAGGAAGACCGACGGGAGGTTCAATCGCGCCGCGGCCATCAGCATGCCGGGTAGGCTCTTGTCGCAGCCCGCGATCGTGACCATGCCGTCGAGTCGCTCGGCGTGCATCACGAGCTCGACCGAGTCGGCGATCACCTCGCGGGAGATCAGCGATGCGCGCATCCCCTCGTGCCCCATCGCGATGCCGTCGGACACCGCGATCGTCGTGAACTCGATGGGCACGCTCCCCGCCTGGCGCACGCCCTCCTTCGCGAAGGAGGCGAGCCCGCCGAGGTGGTAGTTGCACGGGGTGACCTCGTTCCACGACGACGCCACGCCGATCTGGGGCTTGCCCATGTCCTCCTCGGAGAGCCCGACCGCCCGGAGCATCGCTCGCGCGGGGGCGCGCTGTGGCCCCTCCGTTACCTCCCAGCTCCTGGGACGACGATCTCTTCTGCTCACCGGTGCCTCCCGAACGTGGGCGAGAATGGAAGCCGCACGATACCAAGCCCAAGGCACACGACGGAATGGCCGACCGATGAAGAACCCGCTCCCGCCTCGCTTCGACCGCAGCTGGTGGCTGCGCGACGCCCTCGCGGCCGATCCGGGCGAGCCGTGCCCGCCGCTCGCGCGGGAGCTCGCCGCGGACGTGCTGATCGTGGGCGGCGGGTACACCGGGATGTGGACCGCGTACTTCCTTAAGGAGCGAGATCCGGGGATCGATGTCGTACTGCTAGAGCAGGACATCTGCGGCGGCGGACCGAGCGGGCGCAACGGCGGCTTCGTCAACGGCCTCTGGGACGAGCTCGGGGTTCTCGTGGAGCGGCACGGGGGGACCGGCGCGCTCGAGACCTGCCGCACGGCGGCCCGAAGCGTCCACGACATCGCCGTGTGGTGTGAGCGCCACGGCGTGGACGCCTGGTACCGCAAGGGCGGCGACCTGGGCGTGGCGACCTCCATGGCGCAGGACGGCGCCTGGGCCGAGGACGTCGAGGCGGCCCGGAGCCTCGGCGAGGGCGACGTCCACGTGGAGCTCTCGCCGCTGGACGTCCGCGAGCGCTGCCGCTCTCCCCTCTTCCGAGCGGGGGTCTTCAGGCCGGAAGCCGCCACCGTTCAGCCCGCCCGGCTCGCCCGGGGAATTCGCCGAGTGCTGCTAGAGCGCGGGGTGCGCATCTTCGAAGGGGCGCCCGTTCGCAGGTTCAGGCCCGGACCGCCCGCCGAGGCGGAGACGCCCGGCGGAACGGTGCGCGCGGGTCGGGCCATCATCGCCGCGGGCGCCTGGAGCAGCCGGTGGAGGCAGTTCCGCCGTTCGCTGATCGTCCGGGGGAGCTACATCGTGCTGACGGCGCGCGCGCCCGAGCGACTCGCGGAGATCGGCTGGACCGGGGGCGAGGGCATCTACGACTACCGGACGGCCCTGCACTACCTGCGGACGACGCCGGACGGACGCATCGCGTTCGGGGGCGCCGGAGTCCAGCCCGGGTTCCGCCACGACATCGGGCCTCGGTTCGACCATCACGAGGGATCGACTCGGAGGGTTGCTGAGGATCTCTGGCGCATGTTCCCGAGCTTTCGCGAAGTACCGCTCGAGGCGGCGTGGGGCGGGCCGATCGACGTGTCGGGCGCCCACCTGCCCTTCTTCGGGTCGCTTCCCTCCGGCAACGTGCATTACGGCATCGGCTACACGGGAAACGGCGTGGGCCCGTGCCACCTCGGCGGGAGGATCCTCTCCGGCCTCGCCCTGGGAGTGGAGGACGAGTTCACGGCCCTTCCGATCGTCGGTGCGGGGCCGGTCCGGTTCCCCCCGGAGCCGCTGCGCACCCCGGGGGCGCTGGTCGTGACCAGGGCGATCCTCCGGAAGGACCGTGCGGAGGACGAGGACCGCAGGCCCGGCCGGCTGGTGGATGCGCTGGCGCGCCTCCCCCGCCGCCTCGGCTACAACCTCGGTCCGTGACGGACTTCCCCGGGCTACGGCGCCAGGAAGGGCTCGTGGCCCGGCGCCGAGAGCGGCCAGGGGTTCGTCTCTTCGCACGCGGCCGCGATCGCGAGCACGAGGTCGTCGCGGAACCGCGGCCCGGTGAACTGGAGCCCGAACGGGACGCCGTTCGCCGACACGCCTGCCGGGACCGAGATCGCCGGCACACCGCAGAGGTTCTGGATGTTCGTGTTGTACGCCTGCGAGCCCGACGAGCGCCCGAGACGGGGAAGCGTCCCATCGGCGAGGAACCCCTCCTCGCACATCGTGGGCGTGACGATCACGGCGTCGGTCCCGAGGAGCGTGTCGAGCTCCCTTACGTACTCGAACCGCTGGCGGCGCGCCTGCAGATACTCGTCGACGGTCACCAGAAGCGCCCGCTCCATCCAACCGCGGAACGGGGGACCGAACACGTCGAGGTTCGACTCCACCGTCTCCCGCCCGAGCAGGTGCAGGTGCTCCACCGAGCAGATCGTGTGCCAGTCGACGTCGGGGTTCCCCGCGCGGAAGATCGCCTCGGGATCCACGGGCTCGATGGGCAGCCCGAGATCGCGTTCGATGCCCTGGAGCGCTTGCCGGAACGAGCGCTCCACGCCCTCGGGGAGCGGGCCGTAGTCGACGAAGCGCGGAGAAGCGAGCACGCGGCTCGGCAGCTCCCCGCTCGACAGGAGCTGAAGCGGCAAGGCGGTCGGGTCG
Source organism: Actinomycetota bacterium (assembly GCA_052388025.1). Taxonomy (GTDB): domain Bacteria; phylum Actinomycetota; class UBA4738; order UBA4738; family HRBIN12; genus JBQTIP01. Next base: position 946 of record JBQTIP010000060.1, on the reverse strand, counting down.
CCGGGGACCGGGCCCGCCTCGATCGAGAGCAGAAGCTCGAGGTCGGCCACGGAGGTCGCGAGCGGACCGTCCGTCGAGAGGTCCATCCACGGCGGGATCGGGTCGCGAGGGATGACGCCGTTCGTCGGCTTCAAGCCGGCGAGGCCGCAGAAGGCCGCCGGGATCCGGACCGAGCCCCCTCCGTCGGTGGCGGTCGCGATCGCGGCCATGCCCGCCGCGAGGGCAGCGGCCGACCCACCGCTCGATCCGCCCGGCGACCACTCGAGTGCCCAAGGATTGCGAGTCGGCCCGAACAACGGGTTGGCCGTGAAGCCCTCCGCCGTGAACTCCGGCACGTTCGTCTTCCCCACGGGGATCGCCCCGGCCGCGCGGAGGCGGCGTGGGACGAGGCCGTCTCGGTCCGCCGGTGGCGCGTCGCGCCGGAGAAGGGAGCCCCAAGTCGTCCGGATCCCCACGAGGTCCTCGCAGTCCTTCACGAGTAGGGGGACGCCGGCCAGCGGCCCCGGATCCTCGCCCGCCGCGACGCGGCTATCTAGAGCGCCTGCCTCCGCCAGAGCCTCCTCCGCCCGGAGAGCCACGACCGCGTTGAGCGGAGGGTCGAGCCGCTCGATCCTCTCGAGCGAGGTCCGGACCAGCTCGACCGCCGACACGCGCCGCTCGCGGACGGCGGCCACCAGCTCGCTCAGCACCGGTCGATGACGATGACGTCGCTCTCATGGGTGCCCATACCCGCCGGAATGTACTGTGTGGCCGCTCAAGCGAGCAAGGAGTCCCGCGAAGTGGACATGCGCCTCACCGGAGAAGACCGAGAGCTGAAGGAGCGCGCCCGAGCGTTCACCGAGCAGCACCTCATTCCGCTCGAGATTGAGTGCGAGGAGCACGACGGCCTCACCCCCGAGAGCCTCGCCAAGGCGAAGGCGGCGACCCTCGAATGGGGCTTCAACGC
>JBQTIP010000059.1:0-4891 GCA_052388025.1 Actinomycetota bacterium | reverse complement strand
ACGGCCTCGGACGTCCGAACGGCCGCGAAGACCACCGATCTCGTGATCGTGAGCGTCCCCGCGTTCGCGCACGAGCGCTTCGTGACCGAGATCCTGCCGGGGCTGCGGCCCGGCGCGACGCTCCTGTGGGGGAGGGGAGCGGCTCGCTCGTGGCCAGGCCGATGCCGCGGGCGGCCGGGCGCGTCGACGTCGCCGTGGGGGAGACAAGCTGCCTCTCGTTCATCGCGCGGACGCCCGCGCCGGGCACCGTGACCGTGGACCGAAAGCGCGGCGGTGTGCTACTGGCCGCAACCTCCGTCGCTCGGACGCCGGAGCTTGTCAGTCGGATGGCCGACGTGTGGCCTTTCGTGGAGGAGGCGGCGTCGGTGCTGGAGACCACGCTCGTGAACTACGACGCCATCGACGTCGTCCCCGTGGCCGTTGCGAGCGTCGGCACCCTCGAGGGCCGCACCGGCGGGATGCTGCTCTGGGGCGAGGGCGCTACCCCGGGCGTCGTGCGGTTATCGAGGCGGTCGACCGTGGGTTGCTCGCGCTCCGTGGGGCCCTCGGGTTTCGAGGACCGTCGCCGCTACCGCGACTTCCTCATCGCGCAGGGCTATCGCCCGACGTCGGCGATCTGTATGCGGTGATGCGCGCGGGGGGGATCGTGCGGTGCGTCCGGCCGTCGGGGAGCTCCCCCAACCTGGAGAGGAGGCTCGCCCTCGAGGTGCCGTGGTCGCTCGTCCTGGCTGCCTCCATCGGCGAGGCGGTGGGTGTGGACACGCCGGTCGTTGACGGTCTTGTCGCCCTCGCCGGGGCCAGGCTCGGCCGCGACCTCCGGTCCGAGGGCCGGACTCTCGAGCGCCTCGGGCTCGGCGGACTCGATGCGGACGGCCTCCGCTCGGCAGTCGACCGCACCTCGAGCTGATGTCCCGGCCGAGCCGTTCCTACCTCCGCGCCAGCTCCTTGAGCTCGACGAGCCACTTTCGGTACTCGAGGGAGATCTTGTCGACCCCGCGGATGTGGAGCTCGGCGGACAGGTCCATTGGGAGCTCCTCGGGCCGCTGGGATTCGGCGACCGGCTTGTCCTGTCCCACGATTAGCTCCTGGAACGCGATGTACTTCTCGTCGTCCTCGTCGAACGCGTAGTTCCTGGCGTTGAACGTGAAGCTCCGGGTCTGTCTCCGGCTCGTCGGCGACGCCGCCATGAACAGGACGAACTCCTTCCCGTCGTCGTAGATCTGGTGTAGCCAGATCGAGAAGGGCATGAAGAGCCGGTACTCGGTGCGGCTGTTCACCGGCCCGTCGCCCGTGTCCTTGGTCTCGGTTGCGGTGGGCGGCTCCATCCGAACGCCCTCGAAGCGGAGCTCCGCCCCCTCGCGCCAGACCGGGTGGTCGGGGACCTCTGGGTGCTCGCGACTCGCCAGGATGCCATCATGGATCCAGGCGAAGTGGGCGAAGTCGACGTAGTTCTCGACCCGACGCGTCGCGCTGCAGCTCCAGTCGTAGCTGGGGATCGCCGCTACGTGGAAGCTCGGATCGCTCCACTGCGGAAACTCCGCAAGCGGGTGGTAGGGGTCGTCGTCGAGGCACACCCAGACCAGGCCGTCCCGCTCCTCGACCAGGAGGGAGGTCAGCCGCGCGCGGGTCGGGATGTTCGCGCCGTGGCGGGCGGGAATCGACGTGCACACGCCGTCGGGTCCATAGGTCCACCCGTGGTAGGCGCAGCGGAGCTGGTCGTCCTCCACCCAACCGAGGGACAGCGCCGTCCCGCGATGCATGCAAAGGTCGGGGAAGCACCGAACCCTCCCATCGAGCCGGACCACGACCAGCTGCTGGTCGAGCAGCACCACCGGCTGCGGGGCGTCCGCCAGGTCGGCCGCGTACATCACCGGATGCCAGAAGCGGCGCATCGCGCGGTAGACCTGCTCCTCGCCCGAGGCGTCGAGCTCGTTGGCCGCCCTGGCAGCGCCGGCCGGCTCGTCGGCGATCATGGCGCCCTCCCATCATGCTCTGTCCGGAGACGGCGTGGATTGTCCCACAAACTGTCAGCCCGGGGACCGGCTTGCGCCTCGGGTGCGACTTGCGGCAAGCTTCCTGCGAGCGGGAGAGGATCGGGCGGCCACCGCCGCGCCATGGGCTCAACGGATTGTTGACCAAGGGTCGTAGTTCGACCGCCGAGGGAGGACGAGCCGTGGTTGGAGCCATCTGGGCGCTCTCCGCCGTCGTCGCCTTCTCCCTGTCCAACATCGCCAACGCCAAGGGGATCCAGGGGACCGGCGTCGCCTTGGGTACGGCCCTGATGCTGGTGGGGGGCACGCTCGTTGTCCTCCTCGCCGCCCTCGCGTTCGACGGCACCGGCGTCATCGGATCCGCGACGGTCGCGAGCCTGCTGTCGTGACCCTCACGAGGGAGTGGACCTGACGATGGGGCTGGGAATCCTGGGGATCGTGGCCGGCACCTGCTTCATCGCGACGAGCTGATGTCGGCGAGGCCCACCCCGAGCGGCACCACCCGGATCGTGGGGATCGACCGGGCGCACCTGCTCGGCTACCTGTACGGGCTGCTCACGGCCGCCTGCTGGGGAGCGAGCTCCATCTTCGTCCGCAAGGGCCTCGTCGGGCTGCCCTCGGCGCTGTGGGCATCGCGGTTGCCCTCGGGGCCGCGACCTGCGTCAACCTGATCTGAGTGCGGCTGCGCCCCTCGGCCAACGCCCCGTCGCCGTCGCGATCTCGCTGACGCGGTCGACGTCGTTCTTCACGCTGATCTTCGCGCCGCTGCTCCTCGGCCGGCACGTCGAGCGCGTCACGCTCCGGCTGATCCTCGTGGCGACGCTCGTCGTCGCGGGATCCGTGCTGGTCGTGATCAGCCTGAGCGGCTGAGGCCGCGAGGCCCGCCCGGAGTGCCGTCAGACGAAGACCGACCCGCCGTTGACCAGGACGCTCTGGCCAGTGATGAAGTCCGAGCCCGGTCCTGACAGAAACAGGACCGCGCCGACCATGTCCTCGGGCGTCTGCGTTCGCTTGAAGATGCGTTGCTGCACGACCATCTCGTTTTGGCCCGCCGGATTCACCTTGTCGAGCTGCTCGTGGGGGATGTACTCGGGCGCCACCGCGTTCACGCAGATGTTGTGCTCCCCGACCTCCCGAGCGAGCGACCGCGTGAGGCCGACGAGGGCCGCCTTCGACGACGAGTAGTGGAGGAAGTTCGGCACGCCCCGATAGAAGACCGCGGACGTGATGTTGATGATCCTGCCGTAGCTCTGGTTCCGCATGTACGGCCAGACGGCGAGGCAGCAGAGCCATACGCCGCGGACGTTGATGGCGAACGCCTTGTCCCACTCGTCCACCGGAATGTCGTACCAGGGGCCCCGCTTCAGCGTGACGAAGTAGCCGGCGTTGTTGACGAGGATGTCGATCCGGCCGAACCGCTCGGCGGTGAACCTGGCCATCTCCTCGGTCGACCCTTTGTCGGAGACGTCCACCCGGACCTCGTCGGCCTGGCCGCCGGCGTCGAGGACTGCCTTCACCGTGTCGGACGAATCGGCGAGGTCGGCCGAGACCACGGCCGCCCCCTCCGCGGCGAGGCCCAGGCAGTACGCGCGCCCGATGGCCCCGGCGCCCCCCGTCACGATCGCAACGCGTCCATCCAGGCTGCCCATGGCGACTCCTCTCCTTCTTGTCCTTCGTGCGGGCTCAGCTCGTGAAGAACCCGGCGAGCGCCTCCGAGAGGGCTGCGGGGTTCTCGAGCGGGATCACGTGGCCAGAGCTCGGAATCTCCACGAGTGACGCATCCTTCGCCTCGGTCGCCATCTTCTGCGCGACCTCGGCGGGGATGAAGCTGTTCTCCGCGTGCACGACCAGCACCGGCGCAGCGAGGCCGCGAAGTTCGTCCCAGCGATCGTCGGCGCGGAAAGGCCAGCGCTGCAGGAAGTACGGGTCCTGCTTCCGGTACAGTCGGCCGCCCTCGCCGGGGCGCGTGCCGAAGGCGGCCGCCACCTCGACCATGCCATCGGGCGCGTTCGGGTTCGCGGCGCGCTCGGCCTCGAGGGCCTCGGCGTGGCTCTCGAACGACTCGGCGCGGGGCGGGACATCGTCCTCCGCTTGTGGGGAGGACGGGGAGACGTCCACGAGCGCGAGGCGGCGGACGCGACCGGGGTTGGCCGCGGCGAACGCGATCCCGACGAGGCCGCCCCAGGAGGATCCGGCGATGTCTACATCGTCGGTCCCGAGCGACGCGACGAGCGCCTCGAGGTCCGAGACGTGGTCGGCGGTGGTGTAGCTCTCGGTGGGAGACCACTGGCTGTCGCCGAAGCTCCGGAAGTCGAGGGCGACGACTCGCCCGGCGGATGTGAGGGTGCTGGCGACGTCACGCCAAACCCACGCGTGGCCGGTCACCCCGTGCAGGCACAGGATTGGCCGGCCGTCCCCGCCGTAGTCGAGGTAGTGGAGCCGCAGGCCGTTGGCCTTCACGAACCCGTGGTGCACCCGATCCATCCCGATGCCTCCCCTCCCGCGCGCCCAGTGGTGTCGCGACGCCGGAACCCCGAACTTCAACAGAGTGTATGGCGCGCCCATGACACTCGCAACGCGGTGCTACACGCACCTGGCCGCGCACCAGGAGGGACGCGGCCTCGACACCGGTCAACATTCTGTTGGAAATGCGCGAGGAGCCTTCGCGTAACTCCTCAAGGCGGTTCGGGGACGGCTGCGGGTTTGTCGCCTATGAGGATCTGATCGTCGGCGACCCCAGTCCCGCTCCACTTCGGCGGTAGCCCGGGCGCGAGCGTGGTACAAGATCGTCATCCCGAACCCCCGGGCCCGGCTGGCCACGGCCCGGCCGATCCGCCCGAACCCAACGATGCCCAGCACCTTGCCGTACACGTCCGTTCCCAGCATTAAGTCCGGCTCCC
>JBQTIP010000058.1:0-2264 GCA_052388025.1 Actinomycetota bacterium | reverse complement strand
GACCACGAACCCGTCGGCCCGCGAGAAGGCCACCCGGCGGGCGAAGTCGACCGCCCGCCGGGTGGCCGCGTTCCATGCCGCAACGCTCTCGTTCCACAGCAGCAGGCACCGCCCGCGGGCCCTGGCCGCGAGGAGGTGCGCGAGGACGGCCGGCTGGTACCACGCCCCGCCCAAAAGGACCCACCGGGACTGGACAAGCAGGCTCTGGACCACCAGGCCGGGTGTCAGGTGCAGGGGCAGCCGGTCGCCAAGGTAGACGGTCGTCCCGCCAGCCATGCGACCGGGGAAGCCCTGATCGGTGGGGTCGTATCTCCAATGCCGCCCCCGCTCGGTGGTGGCCATGAACCGAACCTGCAACCCGATGCCGCGTTGCTCCAGATGGCGGCCCAGCACCCGCAGCTCGTGCATCCGGTAGGGGCTCGGAATGTTGGTAACAACGAGGAACTCGGGACCGGTCACCGCGCGGTCGCTCCTGCGCACCGTGCCGCGAGGACGCGCTCGTAGATCTGGGTGATCTTGGCGATGCCCGTCCCAGGGTCGAAGCGTTCCCTCCCGGCGGCTTCCGCCTTCTGGGCCATGCGGCGGGCGCCCCGATCGTCGAGCAGGACGTCGGTGAGGGCTCGGGCGAGCGCCTGGGGGTCCCCCGGTGGGACCAAGCGGCCAGTCACGCCGTCCTCGACGACGCCGCGCACCCCGCCGATGTCCGATGCGACGACCGGCACTCGGTAGGCGAACGCCTCGACGATCGGACGAGGGAAGTGCGGCTCGGTGGATGGGAACGCCAGCACGTCGGAGGCGGCGAAGAGCCGGGCGACGTCGGTTCGCCAGGGAAAGACGGTCACGCGCCCCGCGATATGCTCCAGCGCCCGCTCGACGCGCTGTCGCGGCGTGCGCAGGCCGACCCACGGAAGAACCCACCTCGCCAGCCGTGGTATCAGGCCTCGTGATGGCTCGTGCGCGCCCACCAGCAGGCACCGGGCGGATGGTACGGCCGACGCCACCCTCGGGAGAGCCGTCAGTAGCACCTCCACGCCCTTGATCGCGCTGTACCCGCCGAGGAACAGGACGACTTTCGCCTCCTCGGGGATGCTGAGATCCCGACGCGCGGTCACCCGGTCGATCGGCGACGCGACGTCGACGACATTGGGGATAACCGACCAGTTGGGATGCCGCCCCAACCGCAGCATGTCGTCCTCGGAGAGAAAGATGGCGGCGTCGGGAAGCTCTCTCACGAGGCGCGACAGCCACCGGCGACGGAGCCCGAAGTGTCCCCGTACCGCCGACTCACGGACGTGCCACACGAGCGGGACCCCGCGACGACGGGCGGCCACCGCAGCGGGAACGAGCACGAGGGAGTTCAGGTGGACGATGTCTGGGTGCCGCTCCTCGATCAAGCCTTCCGCTGCGCGGACCGACCTTGGGAAGTGCGCCAGGGTGCTCATCAGCTGGACAACATGCCCTGGGTTCCAGATCCGGAGCCATCCCCCCGTGGTGTGCGGGAACTCCCGGATGCCCTCGGCAGGGATCACAGCATGCCCCAGCCCCTGGTAGTAGGCGCGGATCGCCGGGGTCGGGTGGATGCAGGCAAGGATAGGCTCGTAGCGGGACGGGTCGAGCCTGCGGAGCAGGAGTCCCAGGCTGACTGCGGATCCTGACGGCGCGGAGGCGTGCTGCACGAACAGGACGCGGACGGAGCTCTTCATGCGACCAGCACCGCGTTCGGGTCCGCCCGCCTCCAGGAGTTCCAGACCAACGCGAGCCCCGCGAAGGTCCAGATCACCGAGTCCTGCATCACGTCTCCAAAGACTGGCGTGATGAACCCGGTGACGATCGCGGCCAGGAAGCTCGCGAGAAAGCCGACCGCCAGCCCCCTGTCGACGGCGGCGGCCGACCCCCGGAACAACGAGATGTATTCTCGGGCGAGTCGCACCAGCAGCCACACGAAGGGCACGAGAAGGACAAGGCCGAACTCGTAGGCCATCACGATGAAGCTGTTGTGGCCGGCCAAGGCCCATCCCGTCGGTGAGACGGTGAAGACGTTGAACGCACCGAAGCCGGTGAGGGGCCTGGAGAGGAACGCGTGCGAGCCCTGGGTGAGGGCGAAGAGGTGAACGCTCCCGCCCACGTCGGTCGCGGGGTGCAGGATCCGTTGGATGACCTCCTGCGCGGGAGGTAGCGCCAACCCGAAGAGAGCGAGCGTGGCCACTGCGGGAATGATCGCAAGGATGCCTCGATATCTTCGTCCGCCGGCCCGCGCCGGTTAG
>JBQTIP010000057.1:0-49068 GCA_052388025.1 Actinomycetota bacterium | reverse complement strand
GGGGGGGGCGGGGTGTGTGGGGCGGGGGGCGCGGGTTGGGGGGTTTATCTTTTCTGCGCGGACCCGGCGGGGCAAAACTGGGTGTGCCCCCACGGCCGGGAGGCGGAGGTGCTCTCGGGCTGCGCCGCCGGGGAGGCGGCGGCGAAGGAACTTCAGCGGCGCTACTCGATCGCGTGCGTCAAGCTCGGCGCCGAGGGCGCCGTGGCGGCCTGGGACGGCCGGATGATCCGTGAGTCCGGGGAACCGGTCGAGGAGGTGGACCCGACCGGGGCGGGCGACGCGTTCGACGGGGCGCTACTCGCGGCGCTCGTCCGCGGCGCCACTCCGGAGGAGGCTCTTCGGGCTGCCTGCCGGGCCGGCGCTCGCGTCGCGGCGAGCTCGGAGCTCTGGCCGGAGGACCCCCGGCCGTGAGCGAGCCCCTGCGGCTCTCCGAGGAGGTCCGGGACGCGCTCGACGGCGGTCGGCCGGTGGTGGCGCTCGAGACGAGCGTGCTCGCCCAGGGCCTCCCGCCACCGCGGAACCTTGAGGCGGCGAACGCCATGGAGGTGGCGATCCGGCAGCGGCGGGCCGTGCCGGCCTGGATCGCGATAGATGCTGGCGTCATGCGAGTGGGCCTGCCGGACGCCGACATCGCGCGCCTAGCGGGCGGGGAGCCGGCCATCAAGGTCGCCCGGCGGGACATCGCGCTCGCCGTCGCCTCGGGCGCACTCGGCGCGACCACCGTATCCGCGACGCTGTGGGCCGCGGACCGATCCGGGATCGAGGTCATGTCCACGGGAGGGATCGGCGGCGTCCACCGGCGCTCCGGGGACGTCTCCGCCGACCTGGCGGAACTGGCCCGGACGCCGGGCCTGGTCGTCTGCTCCGGGCCGAAGTCCATCGTCGACCCGGTCGCGACCCTGGAGCGCCTGGAGGAGCTCGGCGTCGCGGTAGTCGGCTACCGGTGCGACCGGCTGCCGTTCTTCATCGTGCGGGACGCCGGGAGCCCGGTCGAGCATCGCGTGGACTCAGCGTCCGGAGCCGCCGCGGTCGCGCGGGCTCGAAGCAACCTCGGCATGGGCTCGGCGATCCTGCTCTGCAACCCGATAGACGAGGAGCATGCGCTTCCGGCCGGGATGGTCGCTGATGCGGTCGCGGAGTGCGAGGCGCAGGCCGAGCGAGAGCGAATCTCGGGGAAGGACGTCACGCCGTTCCTGCTGTCGTGCCTCGTCGAGCGGACCGGCGGCGCGAGCCTGGAGGCCAATCTCGCACTCCTGGCGGCGAACGCGGCGCTGGCCGCTGAAGTCGCGGGGTATCTGGCCGCCGGCTGAGCGCGGCACCCTGCGGGAAACGGTATCGACGTGGTCTAGAAGTGGGCCTGGCCTCGCCGTAGGCTCTTCCTCGTGCCGGCGTGCGAAAGCTGCGGTCGCGACAATCCAGAGGACGCTCGCTTCTGTTCGCGGTGCGGGAGCTCCCTTTCGCCCCCGGCGGACACCGTCGGGGAGACACGGAAGACCGTGACCATCGTCTTCTGCGACGTGACAGGATCGACGAGCCTCGGCGAGCAGCTCGACCCGGAGACGCTCCGCAAGATCATGGGCCGCTACTTCGAGGAGATGCGTCTCGCGCTCGAGCGCCACGGGGGAACCGTGGAGAAGTTCATCGGGGACGCCGTGATGGCCGTCTTCGGCATCCCGCAGGTCCACGAGGACGACGCGATCCGAGCGGTGCGGGCCGCCGCGGAGATGCGGGAGGCTCTCGCCTCACTGAACAAGGAGCTCGAGCGGGACTGGGGCGTGACCATCGCCGCGCGGATCGGCGTGAACACGGGCGAGGTCGTGGCAGGCGACCCGTCGGCCGGCCAGGTCCTGGTGACCGGCGACGCCGTGAACGTCGCAGCGCGGCTCGAGCAGTCGGCCCCCTCCGGCGAGATCCTGATCGGCCCCGCCACCCGCCGGCTGGTCAGGGACGCGGCCACCGTGGAGCCGGTGGAGCCGGTGGTCCTGAAGGGCAAGGCGGAGCCGGTTCCCGCCTTCCGCCTGCTCGACGTGCATCCGTTCGTCTCCGGGGTCGTGCGGTGTCTCGACTCCCCGATGGTCGGTCGCGACCGCGAGCTGTCCCTGTTGCAGCAGGCCTTCGAGTGGGCCGTGGCCGAACCCACCTGCCACCTGTTCACGGTCCTCGGCACCGCCGGGGTGGGGAAGTCACGCCTGGTGGAGGAGTTCCTCCGCGCGCATGCGACCGACGCGACCGTCCTCAGGGGTCGTTGCCTCCACTACGGCGAGGGCATCACGTTCTGGCCGGTCGTGGAGGTGGTGACTCAGGCGGCGGGCATCTCGGAGAGCGACTCGCTGGCGCAGGCCCGGGCGAAGATCGCGGATCTCCTCGAGGGGTCCGGGGATGCGGCGGCGATCGCCGACCGCGTCGCGCAGGTCGCGGGGCTTGCGCTCTCCGGTGCCGCCCCGGAGGAGACCTTCTGGGCGATCCGCAAGTACCTCGAGGCCATCTCGCGGCGCGGCCGGCTCATCGTCGTCTTCGACGACGTCCAGTGGGGGGAGCCCACGTTCCTCGACCTCATCGAGCACATCGCCGACTGGACCCGGGACGCGCCCATCCTCCTCGTGTGCCTGGCTCGCGCCGAGCTCCTTGACGATCGGCCGGCCTGGGCGGGAGGGAAGCTGAACGCGACGTCGATCCTCCTGGAGCCGTTGGCGGACGAGCGGTGCGAGGTCCTCATCGGGAACCTCCTCGGGACGACCGAGCTCGGCGAGGAGGCGCGGGGTGGGATCCTGGAGGCGGCCGGGGGCAACCCGCTCTTCGTTGAGGAGATGCTCTTGATGCTGATCGACGACGGGCTCCTCCGCCGGGAGGACCGGCGGTGGGTTCCGGCGGGCGACCTGACCCACCTCTCGGTGCCTCCGACGATCCACGCGCTCCTTGCGGCGAGGCTGGACCGGCTGGGGCCGGAGGAACGAGCCGTCCTTGAACGGGGGTCGGTGGAGGGGAAGGTCTTCCACCGCGGCGCCGTGCTTGCGCTCACGCCCGAGGACGCCCGGACGCGGGTTAGCGCCCACCTCATGGGCCTCACGCGCAAGGACTTGATCAGGCCGGAGAGCGCGCAGCTCGCCGGAGAGGACGCCTTCCGCTTCCGCCACATCCTGATCCGCGACGCGGCGTACGGGGGGCTCCCGAAGGAGGTCCGGGCCCAGCTCCACGAGGGCTTCGCGCATTGGCTCGAGGGCGCCGCCGGCGAGCGTGTCACGGAGATGGAGGAGATCATCGGCTACCACTTGGGGCAGGCGTTCCGGTACCGAGAGGAGCTCGGGCCCGTGGACGCGTCCGCGAGGGAGCTCGCGACGGGAGCTGCGCGGCGTTTCTCGGCCTGCGGGCGGCGGGCGCTCGCGAGGGGGGACGTGTCCGGCGCTCTGAGGCTGCTTCGCCGAGGGGCCGAGCTGCTCCCCACCGAGGCGTCGGAGCGCTTCGAGCTCCTGCCCGACCTCGGCAAGGCCGTGAGGGAGTCGGGGGAGCTACAGGAGGCCGAGGCGATCCTGACCGAGGCGATGGAGGCGGGCCGCCGGCTGGGGGACCGACGGCTCGAGGCCCGCGCCCTCATCGAGTGGAACTTGGTGGCGACGATGGCGCACCCGGAGATCACGGTCGAGGACTCCTTGCGCCACGCCGAACGCGCCGTCCGGCTGTTCGAGGAGGCGGGGGACGAGCGTGGGGAGCTCCGGGCACGCCTCGTGGTGGGGTTCCAGCGCTTCGTCCTGGGACGCATCGTGGAGGCGGAGCGGGAGAGCATCACGGTCCTCGAGCGCTTGGGGTTCCGCGGCGACCCCGAGGACATCGGGCTGGCCGTCGCCGCGGTGACGGGTTTCCTCTACTTCGGCCCCACGCCGGTCCCGGAGGCCGTCCGACGGACCGAGGAGCTCCTGGAGCGGGTCGAAAGACAGCCGGTGGCGGAGGCTCAGGCACTGCGCACGCTCCCGGCCCTGTACGCGATGGAGGGCCGTTTCGAAGAGGGCCGCCGGGTCGCGGCGCGGGCGCGGACCCTGTTCGAGGATCTCGGGAGGGGGGTTCGCACGGCCACCCTCGCCTTCTGGACCGGACCCCTCGAGATGCTCGCCGGCGACCCCACCGCGGCTGAGGAGATATTCCGGGAGAGCTACGAGGCGCTGAACCGCATGGGGGAGAAGGGGTTCCTCTCCACTATCGCCGGCGATCTGGCGGAAGCAGTCTACGTCCAGGGTAGGTACGAGGAAGCGGGACGGCTCGCGGACGCCTGCCGTGAGGCGGCCGCTGCCGGCGACATCATGTCGCAGATGCAGTGGCGGAGCCTCCGCGCGAAGGTCCTCGCACGCCGTGGGACGTTCGACGAAGCCGAGCCCCTCGCCCACGCGGCGGTAGCGATCATCGCCGCCACGGACTACGTGAACGAGCACGCGGGGGCACTCGGCGACCTCGCCGAGATCCTTCACCTGTCGGGACGTCCGGGGGACGCCATGCCGGTGCTCCGGGAGGCGCTCGATCTCTACGAGCGGAAGGGCAACGTGGTGTCGGCGGGCCACACCCGCTCCCTCCTGGAGCGGCTTGCCGGGGAGCGCTGAGCCTACCGCAGCCAGGTCTTGGCGATGGCCTTGGTGAAGTTCCATGCGTAGCGGAACGACTTCGGCTTCTTGGACTCACCGCCGCGCCGCGTGAGGAACGTCACCGGGACCTCGACGATCCGCGCCCGCTGACGCAGCGCCTCGATCGTGACCTCGGAGGTCCAGAACTGGTCCTGTTCCAGGATGAGCCTTCGAAGCGTGTCGGCGCGCGTGGCCCGGTACCCGCTCGAGATGTCCGTCACGCGCTGGCCCGTAAGGATCGTCACGACCCGCGAGAAGAAGTGCACGCCGAGGTGGCGGATGCGGGGCCCGCGCTCGTAGTCGCCGAGCATCCGCGAGCCGTTCACGTGGTCGGCCTCTCCGGCGACGATCGGCTTGACGATGATCGGCAGCTCCTCGGGCAGGTGCTGGCCGTCCGCGTCGAGCGTGACGACGATCTCGGCCCCGAGCTGCAGCGCGATCTCGTAGCCGACCCGGAGCGCGAGGCCCCCGCCCCGGCGGATCGGCAGCCGAGCGACGAGCGCGCCGGCCGCTCGGGCCGCGTCGGCCGTGCCGTCGTCCGATGCGTCGTCCACGACGATCGGAACGACCGGATAGCCCTCGACCTCCTTCGGCATCGCCTCGATCACCGGTCCGATGTTCTCGGCCTCGTTGTACGCAGGTGAGATCGTGACGATCCTTGGCGCGTCGGGGAGGGCCTGGGCGGCCGCCCAGTCGAACTCCTTGCGGCCGAGCGCTTCCACCAGAAGGCGGATGCTGCGCTCGTTGACGTCGGTGTAGGCCTGGTTCCTGATGAACAGCGCGAGGAGTACGACCACCGCGAACAGGAGGACGGCCGTGAGCCGCTGGCCGCTTCCCGGCCGGAAGTTGAAGGTCTCGAAGAGCGGGTTGAACAGGCTCGGCCCGATCGCGAGCATCAACCCCGCGACGGCGATCAGCGAGGAGATCATGACGTTCAGCCTGCTGATCTGTCGGCGCTGGTAGCGAACGACCGCCGCGGCGAAGAGCCCGGCCGCGAACACCCCCCCGAGGATACGGAGGGCGATCATCTAGTCCAGTGCGGACTTCTCGCGCACCGGCGGCCGCCAACGGATCCTCGGCAGGATGTGGTCGAGGATCACCCGCTCGCGGTACCGTTCGATGACGGTGAACATCGACTCGATGAGCGTGTCCGAGAGCAGGTGCGGCACGAGGCCGAGGTCGAGCAGCTTCGTGTGCGTCGCGTTGTAGTAGTGCTCCTCGCGCTCGACCCGCGGGTTGTCGAGGTGGTCGACGTCGACCTCGAGACCGTAGTCGCGACCGGCCTCCTGCACCTGGCGCGCGAGGTCCAGCACCGAGAACTGCTCGGTGAACTGGTTGAACACGCGGTACTCGCCCTCCCCGGGAGGGTTGAGCGCGGCGAGCTCCACGCAGCGCAGCGTGTCGAGGATGTTGAGGTACCCGCGGGTCTGCCCGCCCTTGCCGTACACCGTGAGCGGGTGGCCGATCACGGCTTGCAGGCAGAAGCGATTGAGCGCCGTTCCGAACGTCTCGTCGTAGTCGAACCTGGTCGCCAGGCGCTCGTCGAGCCGCGTCTCCTCGGTCTCGATGCCGTAGACAACGCCCTGGTTGAGGTCGGTGGACCGGAGCCCCCAGATCCGGCAGGCGAAGTGGATGTTGTGCGAGTCGTGGACCTTCGACAGGTGGTACATCGAGCCCGGCATCTTCGGGAAGGGGAGGACGTCCGAGCGGCCCCTGTGGTGGATCTCGATGAACCCCTCCTCGATGTCGATGTCGGGGGTCCCGTACTCGCCCATGGTGCCGAGCTTCACGAGGTGAGACTCGGGCGCGAGCTCCTGCATCGCGTAGAGGACGTTCAGCGTGCCCACGACGTTGTTCGTCTGGGTGAAGACCGAGTGTGCGCGATCCATCATCGAGTAGGGCGCCGACGGGATCTCCCCGTAGTGGACGATCGCCTCGGGGGAGAGCTCGCGGAAGGCCTCTTCCACCACGTCCCAATCGGTGAGGTCGCCCTCGGTGACGCCGATGTCGAGGCCGGTGACCTCTCGCCAGGCCCGCGCCCGGGCCGGGAGCGAGGGGAGGATCGGAGTGAGCGAGTCCGTGCCGGCCTCCCGATGGGCCCTGCGCCGGAGGTAGTCGTCGACCGTGTGCACCTCGTGCCCACGGCGCGAGAAGTACATGGCGGTGGGCCACCCGAGATACCCGTCGCCGCCGAGGATCAGGACCCGCATGACGTTCCCTTCGAAAATGGTGTGGGAGCGCGCGTATTCTAGCGGCCCCGCGACCTGCCTAAACAGTTGGTCAGGAGCTCGGCCAGCTCGGCGAGCACGCGGTCGACTTCGCCGGCCGTGTTGTAGTGGCAGAACCCGATCCGCACGGCGCCGCCGGTTGCCTCCAGGCCCAGGCGCTCCATGACCGCGAGCGCGTAGTAGTTCCCGTCCCAGACGAAGACGCCCCGCTCGGCGAGATGCTTCGCCGTGTCGGCGGGGTGCTGGTCGCCCACCCGGATCGCGAAGGTGGGCGTCCGCTCGTCCAGGCGTGAAGGGTCCGCGATCCCGTACAGGCGGACGTGGGGCAACCGTGACAGCCCCTCGAGGAAGCGGAGGGCGAGGGCCGACTCATACGCTCGGATCGCCTCGAACGAGTGGAGCAGTAGCTCGCGCCGTGTGAGCGGGTGATAGATGTGTCCGCCGTAGATCCATGCGAGGTACTCGACAGCGGCGACGAACCCGGTTAGACCCTCGTGGTTCTGCGTGCCGGTCTCCCATCGGGCGGGACCCTCGTCGGGCGCCGGACGCACCTTGTAAGGACGCCACTCCGCTAGCAGCTCGCGGCGGGCGAACAGCATCCCGAGGTGCGGCCCGAAGAACTTGTAGGGTGAACAGACCAGCACGTCCGCGCCCATCGCGCGCGCGTCGATGGCCCGATGCTGCGCGAAGTGCACGGCGTCGACGACGACGAGCGCGCCCGCCTCGTGAGCGCGCCGGGCGACCTCCGCGACCGGCGTGATGGTCCCGACGGCGTTGGAGGCCGCCGTTACGGCAACGACCCGTGTCCTTCGCCCGAGGACGGCGTCAAGGCTCTCCAGGTCGAGCGTGACGTCCTCCTCCTGGATGTCCACCCATCTCACCGTCGCTCCGGTGTCCTCGGCGACGAGCAACCACGGCGCGATGTTCGCGTCGTGGTCGAGGTTCGTGACCACGATCTCGTCGCCCGGCCCGAGGGTGCGGGCCATCGAGCGTGACAGATGGAACAGGAGCGTAGTGGCGTTCGGTCCGAAGACGATCTCGCCCGGGGCGGAGCCGAGGAAGTCCGCCCCAGCGCGGCGCGCCTCGTCGATCACCGCGTCGGTCTCCGCGCTGGTGGGGAAGGCGGCGTTGGCGTTCGCGTTGCTCGTTCGAAGGTATCCGGCCATCGCCTCGATGACGGAGTCCGGCACCTGGGAGCCGCCCGGGGCGTCGACGAACACGCAGGGCCGTCCGTCCATCGTGCGGGCGAGCCCGGGGAACCGCGCGCGAACGTCCGAGAGGTCCGAGGTGGCCATCGCGGCAGAGCTTGCGGGATGGGCGCGATGTCGGCAACCTTGCGCGGATGATCCCTCCACTCGCCGCCGCCGTCCTCGCCGGAGCCGGTTCGGTCCTCCTCGCCTCCCAGACCCGCTTCGAGGATGGCAACGGTTCCGCTCTCATCCTGCTCGGCTCGGTGCTCTGCCTAGCGGCCGCTCTCGCCCTCGCGGGGTGGTGGCTCATCCGGGCGGTGCGGCGGACCAACCACGAAGCGACGCCGCGAGGCCAGCGCATCGCGTTCTCGATGGCCCTGCTCGTGCTCCTCGCGGTCGGCGGCACCCTAGGACAGATGGACGGGCTCCTCCAGGGGTTCCACCGCCCGGGGGAGGGGGCGGCGGGCTTCGACGCGCTGTCCGGGTTCACGGTGCCGCATCACCGCGAACGGGAGATGGAGGCGGCCATCGAGACGTGGTCGCGCTACGCCCGCCCGGGCCTCCACGGCTTGCTCGAAGAGTCGACGCCCGTTCGGCCGTTCGAGAACGATCGGGATGCTCCCGTGACCGTCGTCGCCTGGCACGTCGGACTGGATACAGGACTGTTCCTTCCTGCCACGGTCGCGTTGCTTGGCCTTCTGATCGTCTGGGTCGCCCACACGATCGATCGACGCAACGTCGAGATCTCCTTCACCGCCGGGGCCGACCGGGCCCGCGCCTTCCGGGGCCTGGCCACGTGGGCGGTCGCCGCGCTTCTCGCCGGCGCGTTCTTCGACGCCGCGGAGAACACCCTCGCCTTCGGGGAAGCCAGCTCCACCTGGTTCCGCATGGAAGAGGCTTCGGCGCTCGCGGCCCCCTACGTCTCCGGGGTGGTCGCCGTCCTCCTCGGGCTCGCCACAGCCGGGAAGGTCCTCGCGTTGCTCGCTTCACTGGCCTACGTGGCGGTGGCCGGGGTCTTCATCGTTCGTCACGCCGGGGCTCTCGAAGCCCAGTGGTCCGGCCTCGGGGGGGCCTGGCGATCGGCGCTCGCCGTCCGTGTCCAGCTGCTCGTCGTGGTGGTGTTCGGCGCTGCCCTGCTCATCCACCAGCAGGTTCCCGACACGATCCGACGGTGGGCGGACACCCCGGCCGTCGGCGTCTGGGGGGTGGGTCTCACGATCCTCCTCGCGGCGGGCACCTGGCACGGCGCCCGCTGGTCGGTCGCCTACTGGGGGTCGCGACCGGTGGGCGGCTCGCGGGGTCTGGCCTGGGCCCTGGCCGTGCTCGCCGCCCTGGCGGCGCTGTCGTTCGGCTTTCTGAGCGGCGCCGGCTCTTGGTCCCGTGGTCTTCTCGTCCCGCTCGGCATGGCGGCGGCGCTCGCGGTGCTCAGCTTCCCCGTCCGCAGGCAGCGCAGTCCGCAGCTCTCGTTCCCGCTGGAAGAGGTCGCTGCGCCGCGCCCGGCCCCGGATCGGCCCGGCCTGGGGCGCACGACCTGGCCGAGCCTGCTGGCCGCGGGGGTGATGGCGATCCTCGGCCTGGTGCTGCTCCGCGCGTCCGCCGGGAACTGGATCTACGCAACGATGCGCGGCACGAGCCTTGCCCGGATCTGGCCACTCCTCGCCGCCGGGGTCGTGCTGCTGGTCGCAGCCGACGTCGCCTACTGGAACCTGAAGGCGCGCGACCGGCGTCGCGAGCCGGACCCCGCGGTCCTCGGCCGGCGCTGGCTTCCGGCGCTCGCGCTGCTTGCCTCGGTCCTCACCTGGGTCCTGATCGTCCGCCTCCTTCGGCACGATATCCACGCCGCCGCCTCGCTCGGGGTCGTGGGGGTCCTCTCCTCGTTCCTGCTCCTGGCCTCCTACACCGGATCCAGCGTGGTCGCAGCGGCCGATCGATTGGTGGACCGGCCCGCCCCGGCGTTCCGGTTCCTCGGCCTTCGCCGCGCCCCGATCCTTTCCCTGGCCCTGGTCTGGGTCGCTGTGGCCTCGCTGGTGCCGTTCCGAGGCGACCTTCACGTGGCGGTCTCAGGCGGCGGATCCGGCCCGCTCCGAACGGGCGTGTACCTCGAGTCTGCGTTCGAGGACTGGAAGGCGGCGAACTGCGTCCTGCCCAGCCCGCCGCGAGAGGCGCGGGCCGCCACGCTTCCGGCAGCCCCGATGGTCTTCGTCGCGTCGTCGGGCGGTGGGATCAGGGCCGCCGTCTGGACCGCTTACGTGCTGGATCAGGCGCTGGGCCAGCCGCCCGCGCAGGGCGGTTGCGAGTCGCCGGACACGCTGCGCGACGGGCCGCAGGCGCGCAGCAACTGGGTCTTCGCGATGAGCGGGGTCTCCGGCGGGAGCCTCGGGATCGCGACGTACGCCGCGCAGCTCGGGCTTGGACACCCGCCCGGCCCGCTGGGGGAAGGCTGGGTCCGGGCCAGCCTGGGCGGCGATTCGCTCTCGGCCAGCTTCGCCTGGATGCTGTTCGTCGAGACTCCATGGTCCCTGCTCCGCTTCGGCGCCGAGACGGATCGCGCCGACGTGATGGAGCGAAGCTGGGAGCGCGCCCAGCCCGAGCTTGCCGGGGACTTCTTCGATCTGTCCGCACGGGACCACGTACCGATCCTGCTCTTCAACGGGACGAGCGTGGAGAGCGGGTGCCGGTTCGTGGTCTCGCCCCTCGAGACGAACGGCCGGGAGCCCTCGGAGCCCTCCGCGCGCTGCCTCTCGCCGCAAGGACTCGTTGCCGCCTCGAGCGGTGTCCTTCCGGCGACGGTGGAGCTTGTCGACTTCCTCTGCACCGGCCAGCGCGTTCCGGTCTCCACGGCGGTGATGCTCTCTGCACGCTTCCCCGTGATCTCCCCCTCCGGGGAGGTACGTCAGTGTGGCGCCGACTCACGGGCGGGGCCCGCACCGAACACGTTCGTCGTGGACGGGGGCTACCTGGAGGGCTCCGGAGCGGCCACCGCGCTCGAGCTGTGGGCCGGCCTGGCTCCGCTGGTAGCTGCGCACAACTCGGATGCCGCCGCGACCGCGTGCATCGTCCCGTTCTTCATCCAGATCGACAACGGCTATGACGAGCCGGCGGGGCCGCGCGCGACGACGGAGCCGCCCCAGCCCCTCGTGCCGTTCAGCACCCTGCGCGCGAGCCGGCTCGGACGGACCGCCGCGGCTCGCCAGGCGGCGCAGCTGGCCTTCGACCGGCCGTTCACGGAGGGCGGCGTGGAGGTTTGGGTGACGGCCCCGGACGGCACGACGGAGCCTCTCGAGCATCGTTACGCGCACTTCGCCACCCTCGCCCATCCGGGGGAGAAGGCGCCGCTCGGCTGGATCCTGTCGCAGGCATCCTTCGACGATCTGATCGGCGAGTTTCAGCGGTCGCAGTTCCAGACGGAGGACGGGAGAGCCGTACCGCGCACGGGGAGTGCCCTGGACCGGGTGAACGACTGGTTCGGCGGTCTCTCCTGTACGGTGCCCGGTTGAGGGAGGTGTCCGTGCGGTTCGGACTGGACGTCGCGCAGCACCAGCTCTCGCAGCCCTGGGACGACGTCCGGTCGCGCGTGGAGACGCTCTCGGAGGCGGGCTGGTCCAATCTCACGGTCGGCTGGCCAACCGAGGAGAAGGCGCACCTCGACGAGTTCGCCGAGCACGTGATGCCCGGCTACGGCGACTGATCGACGACGTCCCAGCCGGTCGGCAGGGCCGGTTCGGCCCACGAGGGGTCCGGCCGCCAGTCCTCCCACGGCCGATCGAAGGGCGGCGCGCGCCGCATGAGTCGATCGAGTGCCCGCTTGCCTTCGGCCCGGAACCCGGCCGCCTCGGCCACCGTGAAGACGCGCTGCGCCACGGCCTCGGCCAGCTCGTCCTCGTCCTTCCACGACCAGCTCGACAGGTCTGGCTCGACGACGATGTCCAACGCGTGATCCATGTAGTCGAACCCGATGGCGGTGCGCCGCAAGGGTTCTTGGAGGTTGATGTACCAGCCCCAGAATTCCACAGAGCCCTTCCACCCGGCGAGCACCGCGTGCGCCACCCCCGGCCAGGCGAAGGAGAGGATCGGATTGTCCGAGCCCGGTCGATCGACCAGCCGCCAGTCGCCCCGCGGGATCCGCATCGGACTCCCATCCGCTTCGGCCGGGCCCTTCCATCGCGTCCCGGCTGCGACGTAGAACATCTGCCCGTCCTCCAGGTCCTCCACGACCCTGACGGGCCTCGCGGACCAGACCCTCCCGCGCCAGACCTCCCGCAGCACGACCGTGTCACCGAGCCTCCAGGGCATGGAGAGACGATACGCAACCCGGCCTGACGTTCCATCTTGACGCGTGTCAGACCCGGGGAGTAACGTTGCTCCTCTCTCGAACATATGTTCGACTCGTGGCCGGAGATGGGCACTGATGGCGAAGCGCTACGACGAGGAGGTGCGGGTCGAGCGGGACGCCGGCATGCCCGCGGCGTTCGTGTGGCGGGGGAAGCGCTACGAGGTGGCGGACGTGATCGGCAAGTGGCGGATCGAGGGCGGGTGGTGGTCCGACGGCCGCGATCGGGAATACTGGCGCGTCGAGGCCAGGGGCGGTGCCGTCTGGGACCTCTACCACGACCGCAACGCCGGCCGGTGGCACCTCGAGCGCCTGTGGGATTGATCGAGTCGGCGCGCCTACGCGCTCAGCCGGCCGCTGAAGCCGAATCGGGATCGAGCCTCCGGGGGAAGACCGTCCGGATTAGCGTCCCCGTTCCTCGTCGGGAGCGGAGCTCCCAGCTCCCACCGGCCATCTCCACTCGCTCCCGCATCGCTACCAGGCCGAGGTGCCCCTGCGCGAGGAGTCCGGCGGTCTCTCGGGGGTCGAAGCCAACGCCATCGTCTCGGATCTCGAGGATGATCGACCGATCCTCGGAACGCGCCACGAGCGACGCGGAGCGCGCCTGCGCGTGTTTGACGACGTTCGCGAGCGCCTCCTGGGCGACGCGGTAGACGGCGGTCTCCAGCGCGGGGTCGAGGCGATCGTTGAGAGACACGTCGAGTGTCAACTCGATGCCCGCCTGCCGGCGGATCAGCTCGCATTGATTCTCCAGGGCATCAGCCAGGCCGCGCTCGTCGAGGACCGAGGGCCGGAGTTCGGTCATTAGTTGACGGAGCCCTCGGATCTCCTCGTGCAGATCGTCCTGAGCTCGTCGCAGCAGGTCGTCGAGGTCGGAGACCTCCCCCTTCTTCAGGCTGACCCGGACCCGCTCGATCCGGTAGTCGAGTGCGGCGAGGTGCTGGATCGGGCCGTCGTGTAGCTCGAGGGCGATCCGCCGGCGCTCCTCCTCGCTGGCCGCGACGATCCTTCCAAGCAGGATGCGGCGCTCGGCCTCCGTCTCGCGGAGCCTCTTTTCGGCTTCGATTCGTTCCGTCACGTCGCTGGCGAGCACGAGCCGGCCCCGTCTGCCCCTGTAGGGCAGCGCGTGCGACACGATGTCGACGTGGAACATGCCGCCGTCCTTCTTCCGGTGTCTCCACGTCCCGGCGAGGTCCAAGTCCGGGTGCGGCTTGGACAGGTTCTCCATTAGTGCGGCTACGTCCTCGGGCGGGCGGATGTCCCTGATGGACATGGCCAGGAACTCCTCCCGCGAGTAGCCGTACTTCTTCACGGCGGCTTCGTTCACGGTGAGGAAGACCAGCGTCTCCAGGTCGTAGACCCACATGGGATGCGGATTGCCGTCGAACAGAAGGCGATAGCCCTCTTCGGACCGTCGGAGCTCCTCCTCCGCCCGCTTGCGTTTGGTCACGTCCAGCGTCGTCCCCTCGAAGCCAACCAGCCTGCCGGAGGGGTTGCGGAGGGCCCGGACCTTCTCCGACGCCCAGATCGTGGTCCCGTCCTTCCGGTAGACCTCGTACTCGAACTCGGCCAGCGCTCCCTGTTCGTCTACCTGCCGGACGAACTCGTCGCGCCCGCCGGGTTCGACATAGAGCCGGGCGACATCGGTCACGGAGGCCATGAGCTCCTCGGGGGACTCGTAGCCCAGCATGTCGGCGATGGCCGGGTTCGCGGCGAGATACCGGCCATCCAGGCTCGTCTGGAAGATGCCCTCCACGGCGTTCTCGAAGATGCTCCGGTAGCGTTTCTCGGCCTCCCGCAGCTCCTCCTCCGCCCGCTTCTGCTCGGTGAGGTCGACCATCACTCCTCGGAGCAGCTCGGGACGACCCTCGACGTCGAGGACGACGTGCACGATGTCTCGCAACCAGACGATCGAGCCGTCCGCCGCCACGGCCCGGTACTCGAACTCGTGGTTTCGCCCCTCGGCGGTAGCGGCCCGGCAGAGACCGACGGCGCGCTCCCGGTCATCCGGATGGATGATGCCGACCCAGAAGCCGGGGTCGTCGAGCCAGCGCTCGACGGGGTAACCGAGAGTGTCCTCGGCTCGCCGGCTGACGAACGTGAACCGCCACGTCGCAGCCTCTGCCTCCCAAAGGATCGCGTCGAGGTCCTGAACCAGATCCTGGAGGCGGGCGAGCGAATCCGGCTCGACGTCCTGAATCTCGGCCTCATTGAGGCCGTTCCTAACGTTCACGGCTCCGTCCTCGGTTCTTCGAATGGGGCGCTGCTCCGAGTTCAGTTCCGATATCGGACGGCGATGAGGGCCGCTTTACCTGTGTCGTGCGTCGGCGTTGCCCCGCCAGGGAGGCGATGTACCCGCACATGGATGGAGCTCTCGACAGCGGCCGGCGGATTATCCTAGAATCGAACATATGTTCGACTCCTCCTGGTTCGTACATCTAGACGTCCGCTCCTATTTCTCGCTGAAGGAAGGGGCGTTCTTGCCAGAGGAACTGGCGGCCCGGGCGGCTGAGCTCGGGATGCCGGGCGTCGCGCTGACCGACCGGAACGGGCTGTACGGTGCCGCCCGCTTCGTATCGGCGTGCGAGCGGCAGGGCGTGAAGCCGATCCTCGGCACCACGGTAACCATGCGGGTCGCCTGTGTGGGGGCGGGGTCGTTGCTCCGCTTGCCAGCCCACCCCCAACCCCGCTCCGCAACGACCCCGCCCCCGACCGTGGACACGTCGGTTGTCTTGCTCGCGCAGGACGCGGCCGGTTACGCCAATCTGTGCCGGCTGATCACCGACGCGCACATGACGGGGGAGCGGGGCGACCCGTCGCTCGCTCTCGAGCAGGTGTGCGCGCACTCGGGCGGGCTCGTGTGCCTCCTCGGCCCCGACTCCCATCCCGGCCGGATGGCCATCGGGGGGCGGCTCGATGCGGCGTGGAGAGCGCTTGACGCCTTCCGGGAGGCGTTCGGGGATCGGCTGTTCGTCGCCGTTCAGCACCGCCTGGAGCGGGACTCCTCCGCCGAGATCCGCGCACTCCTTCGCTTGGCCGACGCGGCCGGCGTGCGTGCCGTGGCCACGAACCCGGTTCGCTACCTCGTCCCCGGGGACGCGTTCCTGGCGGACGCCCTCGAGTGCATGCGCGAGATCGTTCCGATCGCCGCGCACCACGTCGGCCGCCGGAACGCCGAGGGCTACCTGAAGCCGGCGCCGCTCATGCGTTCGCTGTTCGCCGAGCGGCCCGACCTCTGCGACGCCACGCTCGAGATCGCCGAGTCGTGCGCGTTCGACCTCGGTCTGCGCCGGGTGCACTTCCCGGAGTTCCCGACGCCGGCCGGGCGCTCGGCGGGGTCGGTCCTCGCCGAGCGGTGCTGGCGGAGCATGGACGACCGCGGCATGAAGCCCACCCAACTAGTCCGCGACAGACTAGATCTCGAGCTTTCGATGATCCAGCGGATGGGCTACGCGGCCTACTTCCTGACGGTCGCCGACATCGTCGCGGACATCAGGGCGATGGGTATCCGGTGCGCGTGCCGAGGCTCGGCCGCGGGATCGCTCGTCTGCCACCTCACCGGAATCTCCGACGTGGACCCGGTGCGGCACGACCTGGTCTTCGAGAGGTTCATCAACCCGCTCCGCGACGAGCTCCCCGACATCGACATCGACGTGGAATCGGCCCGCCGCGAGGACGTCTACGACATGATCCTGTCGCGCCACGGTGACGACCGCGCGGCTTGCGTGACGATGGTCGACACCTACAGGGCCCGAGGCGCGATTCGGGAGGTCGGAAAGGCCCTCGGCCTGCCCGAGGTCGAGGTCGACACGGTCGCGAAGGCCTTCCCGCACATCGGGGCCGACGACATCCGGGCGGCCATCGAGCGCCTCCCGGAGCTCGCCGGTCAGAATCTCGCCGCCGGGCAGCTCGAGCTGCTGTTCCGGGTGGCCGAGCGCCTGGACGGGTTCCCCAGGCACCTCGCGCTGCATCCGTCGGGGATCGTGCTGTCGAAGGACGACCTGGTCACGCGCGTGCCGCTGGAGCGCTCGTTCCAGGGCTACCGGATGATCCAGGCCGACAAGGACGACGTCGAGCTGCTCGGTTACCTGAAGCTCGACATCCTGGGCGTGCGGATGCTCTCGGCGATGCGCCACGCCCTCGACGAGATCGCGCGCACGGAGCATGAGAAGGTCGACCTCGACCGGATCCCGACGGACGACCCGCCGACGTTCGAGCTGATCCGCGCCTCCGACACGCTCGGCTGCTTCCAGATCGAGTCGCCCGGTCAGCGCGAGCTGCTCCAGAAGCTCCAGCCGACCAGGTGGGAGGACCTGATCGTCGACATCTCGCTGTTCAGGCCGGGCCCGGTGAAGTCGGACATGATCTCGCCGTTCCTGCGCCGGCGAGCCGGCATGGAGATGCCGGTCTACGTCCATCCGAAGTTCCGGGAGGCGCTCGGCGAGACCTTCGGCGTGATCGTCTACCACGAACAGGTCATGCGCACGATCGCGGCAGTGACCGGCTACGACCTGTCCGAGTCCGACCGTATCCGCCGGCACCTCTCCGACGATCTGGAGGTCGACGCGATCCGCGAGAACTTCCTCGGGCGCGCCGCGACCCAGGGGCTCTCCGCGGAGGATGCCGAGCGCGTGTGGAAGGAAGTGTCGTCGTTCGCATCCTTTGGCTTCTGCAAGGCCCATGCGGCCGCGTTCGCGGTCCCGACGTACCAGTCGGCGTGGCTGAAGACGCATTACCCGGCGCAATTCTTAGCCGGAGTGCTTACGCATGAACCGGGCATGTACCCCCGTCGCCTAATCCTCGAGGACGCCCGCGAGCACGGCATCGCGATCCTCCCGTTGGATGTCAACCTGAGTGAACCCGATTACGTGGTCGAGTCGCTCGGGAACCTGGATGGGGGCGGACCGCGATACGGCATCAGGCTCGCATTGAAGGACGTGCACGGGATCTCGGACGCGGAGATTCGATCAATACAAGAAGCGCGAGCGGAACGGCGATTTCGTGATGTCGGTGACTTCATCCGGCGAACGAACATGTCCCGGCCGGTGGTGGAGGCGATCGCCCATGCCGGTGGGGTCGATGGGATTGGGGGAGGCACCCGGCGCGACCGGCTGTTCGAGGTAATAACCATGGAGCCTCAGCACGAGGGCGATCAACTCGCATTGGATCTGTACTGGGAGGGGACCGGCGGGGCCGCGGAGCGGGGTGGGGGATGGACTGGCAAGCGGAGCGGCCCCGCCGGTCCCAGCGGGCATGGACTGGCAAGCGGAGCGAAGCCCACGCCGCACACCAGCGCCCCCACCGGCCCATGGTCGTTCCCCGAATACACCGATGCCGAGCGGGTCCGGGCCGAGATCGAGGTGCTGGGCGTCGACGCGTCGCGGCACCTGGTTTCGTTCTTCGAGCCGCTGCTCGCCGACCTCGGCGTGGTTCGGGCGCGCGATCTCCACAAGCTCCGCACGGAAACGTGGGTCATGGTGGCCGGCGTGAAGGTGGCCTCGCAGACCCCGGCGGTGCGAAGCGGCCAGCGGATCATCTTCCTCACGCTCGACGATGCGACCGGGCCGGTCGACGTGACGGTATTCGAGCGGGTGCAGCCGAAGTACGCGCGGACGGTGTTCCACTCCTCTTTGCTGGCGGTGTGGGGACGCCTGCGGCGCACGGGCGTCCGGGGCGTCGGTATCGTCGCGGAGGACGTCTGGAATCTCGCCGCTCTCCATCTCGCGCGAAGGAACGGCGAGCTCGATCTGGCGCTCGCCGCGCCGGGCACCTCCGCCCTCCCCCCAAGGAAGCTCTGGCATGCGAGCGGAGGCTCCGCAGGATGGTGAGCCGGCCGCATCCCCGCATCGCGGGCGATAGGCTGCGCCGGGATGGATCGCGTTCGAACCCCGCTCTTCGCCGGGCCCTTCCGCCTGCTCGTCCTGGCCCATGGCTTCTCGAGCCTCGCCTTCTTCGCCTTCTTCGGCACGGTGTTCGCCGAAGCCACATTCGAGTTCGGCGCCGGCGTGACGGATCTGGCGATCATCGGCGCCTCCCTCTCGGTTCCCTTCATCCTCGGAAGCCTGCTCCAGGGCCTCGTCGCCGACCGGTGGAGCCCGAAGTGGCTGAGCGTCCTCGGCTACTTGGGCATGGCGGCCGCGGTGCCGGTGGCCTGGGCAGCGAGCTCCCCGCTCTGGCTCTCTGCGTCCGCGTTCCTGGTCGGCGGGGCGTTCGCCACGATCGAGCCGGCCCGCTCGTCGCTGACCGCCTTCCTGGTGGAGGAGTCCGAGCTGGTGCGGGCGAACGGGGCGATGGCGGTGTCGTTCCAGCTCTCGCTGGTCCTGGGCAGCTTCGGCGGGGGGAAGCTCCTCGAGGAGTTCGGCGCCGCCGCCGTCTACGCGGCCGCCCTCGGCGTCGCCGTCCTCCCAGTGGGACTCGCCCTCGGGCTCCCCGACCTCCGCCAGCGGGGGGAGCGGCCGGGGCTCTCGCTCGTCGACCTCCGGGCCGGCGGGCGCACCGCCCGGCGCCACCCGGAGCTCCGGATCGTGCTGCTCGTGACCGGTCTCGGATGGGCGCTGGTCAATACCTTCTTCATCCTGGAACCCTTGTTCGTGAAACAGACCCTGCACCGAGGGGGCGACGGGTTGCTGTACCTGTGGGCCGCCCACGGCCTGGGGGCTCTCCTAGGAGCTGCGGCGGTGATTCGGACGAAGCGGGCGACGGGCCGCGAATCGGCGCTGGTGTGTGCCGGCGTGGCCGCGGTGGGGACCGGCACGCTCCTGTACGCGGCTGTCGGCGACTACGGCGCGGCGCTCGCGGCCGCGGGGTTCATGGGCGTCGGATTCGCGTTGTTCTTCCCGCCGCTCCTGGCCCTGATCCAGCGCGTGGTCTCGGAGGAGCAACGAGGCCGGGTGACGAGCGTCTTCGTGGCGCTCCAGGAGACCATGGGCCTGGTGAGCTCCCTGGCCATCCTGGCCCTCGGCGGGCTGATCGTGGTGCGTCCGACGCTGGTCGGCTCGGGCGTGGTGCTCGTGACGATGGGGCTCCTCGGCCTGCGAGCGCTGAGTCGGATCAAGCAGTCGGCGCCCCGGGATGACGAGTTCACGGACGGCTGAGCCGATCCTCCACGTCGACCTCGACGCCTTCTACGCGTCGGTCGAGGTCCTGAAGGACCCTTCGCTCGCGGGCAAGCCGGTCGTCGTCGGCGGCGCGGGATCCCGCGGCGTCGTCATGTCGGCCTCCTACGAGGCGCGGGCCTTCGGCATCGCCTCGGCCATGCCGGCGGTTCGGGCTCGGCGGCTCTGCCCCGAGGCCGTGTTCGTGCCGCCGGACTTCGACTCGTATCGCACTCACTCCAACCGGTTCCGCGAGGTCCTGCTGTCGGTCACGCCGCTCGTGGAGCCGATCGCGCTCGATGAGGCCTTCCTCGACGTGAGCGGAGCGGTCCTGCTCTTCGGGCCGCCCGAGGACATCGCGCGACGGATCCGCAAGGACGTGGCCCGGGAGGTGGGCATCACATGTTCGGTCGGGGTCGCGCCGAGCAAGCTGGCGGCGAAGCTGGCATCCACCCGCGCGAAGCCGGACGGCATGCTGGTGGTTCGCGGCGAGGAGGTCCCGGCCTTCCTGGAACCGCTCCCGGCCCGCGCGCTCTGGGGCGTGGGGGAGAAGACCGTCGAGACGCTCTCCCGTCTCGGGGTGAGGACCGTGGGTGACCTGGCCCGGACCTCGCCGACGGTGCTCTCCCGCGTGCTAGGAGACGCCGCCTCCCGGACGCTCTCCGAGCTCGCCCGCGGCATCGACGAACGTCCGGTGGTGCCCTACGAGCCTCCGAAGTCGATCGGCCATGAGGAGACCTTCGATCACGACCTCGACGACGAGGAGGACCTGCTGCGCGAGGCGCTGGCTCTCTCCGGGCGGGTGGCCGCGCGCCTCCGGGAGGACGGCTATCGCGCCCGCACCGTCGTGCTGAAGGTGCGCCTCGCGAACTTCACCACGCTGTCCAGGTCCCGGACGCTGCCGGCGCCGACGGATGTTGCGGCCGACGTCTACGGCGTGGCCGCGGAGCTCTACCGAGGGCTCCCGGGCGCCCGGCGGCGAGTGAGGCTGCTCGGGGTCCAGGCCACGGGGCTGGTCTCCGCCGGGGCCGAGCAGCTCGCGCTGTTCCGAGGGGAGCGATGGGGCGACGTGGAGCGCGCCGTCGACCGGATCGAGCGCCGCTTCGGCCGGGGGGCCGCACTTCCCGCCGCCCTCCTCGACCGGGGCTCGGCCCGAGAAGCGAAATGACCCCTTTCCCCGATCGCCGTCCTTCCTATAATGGGAGGGCCACCCGGAAGGTAGGAAGCGATGCCGC
Source organism: Actinomycetota bacterium (assembly GCA_052388025.1). Lineage (GTDB taxonomy): Bacteria > Actinomycetota > UBA4738 > UBA4738 > HRBIN12 > JBQTIP01. The sequence goes on along the minus strand of JBQTIP010000057.1, from coordinate 28,384 downwards.
TCTCAGAGCACGAGCAGCACATCCTCGACGAGATCGAACAGCGGCTGGCGGAGGAGGATCCGCACCTGGCGGATCAGGTCGCTCGCACGTCGCTCTACACGCATCTGGCTCGGCGCATCCGCCTGGCGACGCTGACGTTCGTGGCGGGCTTCATCATGCTGATGCTGTTCTCTGTCTCGCTGTGGCTCTCCGGCGCTGGGTTCACGGTCATGCTGCTGTCGGCGCTGCTCGTCTACCGATACCTCAAGCAGCTCGGGAAGGACCAGGTCCGCGCCATCCAGCAATCCGGGAGGTTCTCGCTGGCCGGCTTCCTCGCGCGGTTCTCCGGCAGGTTCCGGGGCCGGCCCGGCCCGCCGCAGCAGTAGCCCGCATCAGCTTCGCCACGACACTTGTCGCCCCCCGTCCGCCATTCGGGTGAAACTTTTCATCCATTCCGACCTGGGCGCTTGCCACGCGGCCACCGGTAGCAGTAAAAAGAGTCTCGCCTTCCCTGGTGCGTGACCGTCAACTGCATGTCGAGCCTTCCCCCGAGGCGCTGACGGCCCGCGGTAGCTGTGGTGTGAAGCGAGTCGTCGGAGGGCGCGTCGGATGGAAGGATTCACCGCTCACCAAGCTTCGAAGTTCACGGGTTGCACGGCACGCCAACTCCGCTACTGGGACGGCATCGGGCTCGTCAAGCCCTCGGTGCAGGGGACCGGCGGGAGGCCAGGGGTACCCCGCCTGTACTCCTTTCGCGACCTCGTAGCGCTGAAGGTTGTCCGGTCCTTGCTCGACGGAGGCATGTCGCTCCAGCGCGTGCGACGCGCGTGGGACTTCCTCAACAAGAGAGCCGGGCTCGACAAGCATCTCTCCGAGGTGAAGCTCATCACCGACGGGGTCAGCATCTTCAAGGTCGCCCGGCGAAACGTCGAGATCCTCGACGCCCTCCGCGAGGGGCAGATGGCCTTCTTCGTCGCGATCGACGACATCGCGACCGGGGTCGAGGCCAAGGTCGGGCAGTTCCGGGAGGACCGGGATCGGTTCGTTCGGGCGCTCCGCGAGGCCGCGGCTCATGCGAAAGTCGGGCGTTAGGCGCCGCTACACCCTGGGCCTGTAGATCCCCGCGATCCTCCTGGCAGGCCCGGCATCCCGTCGCATGTCCCGGATCGCGAGGCGGGCCGCCTCGCGGGCCTCGCGGGCATCCTCCTCGCTCACCGGCCGGGGCGAGTAGGCGGCGCGGGACGCGATGCGACTCAGGCGATCCACATGGCCGTCGGAGAAGCCGACGATCTCCTGAAGCCTCCGGGCGTACTCGGAGATCGTCTCTCCTTCCCCCCGGGCAAGGCCGAGGTCGGCGGCCTCGTCGGCGAACAAGCGGTAGGTGGCGAGCACCAGCGGGCCGGGTTCCTTGACGCGGCGGATACGGTGCTCCCGCCAGGCGAGCTTTCCGAGCGGGAAGATCACGAGGAACACGCTCAGCAGGCCGAGCAGCACCTTGATCAGGACCCCGTAGGGGATCCGGAAGCCCTGCGGCTCGTCGGTGGGGGAGGTGCCCGGGCGTCCGGCTCGGCCGCCCCGGACCTGAACGCCGCGCAACTCGTTGTCGGAATTGAACAGCTGGCCGGGGATGCCCTCCGGCTGCCCTATCACGCCTCCTTGAGGATCCCCGGGGCCGCACACCAGTGGGTCGCCACAGTTCGCGTCGGTCTCCGGGTCCAGGTAGGAGGCGGCGGCGGGGTTGTCGCGGCCCGGCGTCGGCTCGAAGGCGAGCCATCCGTAGTCGGGAAAGAGAACCTCGACCCAGCTGTGCGCTTGCAGCGTCGTCACGCGGTAAGTGTTGTCGCCCGGCACCCGCGTGCCGGTCGTGAAGCCCACAGCGACTCGGGCCGGATACCCGAGCGCCCGGACGAGCACGGCCATGGCGCTCGCGAACTGCTGGCAGAAGCCCCGCTTGGTCAGGGTCAGGAAGCCGACGAGCGCGTTCGAACCGGAGTCGTTGTCCACGTCGAGCGAGTACTCGAACGAACCGTCCAAGAAGTGGTTCTGGATGGCGAGGATCTGGCGGAAGGGCGTCGGCTCGCCGGCGGTCCACCGCTCGGCCAACTCGAAGATCTCCTGGGGCGTGTCGGAGGGGGGAGTCGCGTAGCCTCCGTACGTGGATGGCGGGCCGAAGAACTGGAGGTCGAGCTGCGCCGGGCTGGGCTCGACCAGCTGGGAGGTGACGGTGTAGCTCTGGCCGGCCGAGAGCCCCTCGGGGACCACGGCGGCGCCGAGGGCCTCGTCGTAGCGGAGCGTGCCTCCCGGGAGCTGAACGCTCGTCGCCGGGTAGGCCATGGGCAGCCACCGCACCGCCCCTTCGTTCAGCACGTGATAGGTCTGCTGAACGACCTCCCCGCCCACCGGGAAGGACCTCGGGAGTGAGGCCGGGGTCTCGAGGACCTGTCCGTTCGTCAGGTCCAGGTCCTCGGTGCTCCAGCTGATCCCGTCGAAGCGCTCGAGGGAGAGCCAGCGCCAGTACGCCGGGGCGTTCGCCTCGACCTCGAACAGGGCAACCGGGTTCTCCCGCTCCAGCTGGGCCTTGATCGAGACCAGCGGGTCGATGCGCCCGGAACTATCCGAGCCGGCGAGGTCGAGCAGCGGCCCGGACCGGAACCCGGGGAGGATCCCGGGAATGAGGGCGGCCACGCCCACGGCGAGCACCGCCACCCGCCGGGCCCCTCGCGTAGTGGTGGTCGACAGGCGTCGCGAGCGCCCGGGCCAGGGCCACACCGGCCCCCACTGCCGGACCCGCCGGAGCCCGTCGACGAAGATCACGGCGAGCGCCGCCGTGAGGAACAGGAGCGCGTAGAACGGGCGCGCGCCGTCCTCCAGGACGGTATCGGCGAATCCGACGAGAGCGATGGCCGGAAGCGTGGCGAGGAGCGGGCTCCCGGCCCGCACGGCCAGCGCGTGAGCGGAGAACGTCGCCGTCCACACCGCGGTCACGGCCGCGAGCAGCAGCGGCAGGAGCGGCAGCGTCGGCGAGATCTGCACGCGCGCCTGCTCACCGATCTCCCCGAGCGCCGTGCCGATCGTGCGGAGGGTCTCCATCGTGGGCAGACCCCAAAGCGTCGTCTTCGGGAACACGAGGAGGCCCACCGCCGCCAGCAGGCAGGCGCCGCTGGCCAATGTGGCAAGCAGGAGGCCGCGCCTTTCCAAAAGCATGGCGAGGACCGCCGAGGCGAGCCCCGCCGCCAGGAGCTTCCAGGTAGGCCCGCGCCCCAGGAACACGCGGCCGAAGGCCAGCGCGGTCGCGACGGCGAGGAAGCCGACGGCGGCTAGCGCGAAGAGCCGCTGAGCGCGAGGGGTTTGTTCCTGCCTACGTGCCATACGTCCCTCAGGTTGCCCGACGGGGGCAGGACGACGACGTCCCACCCGGAACGAGAAAGCGAGACGTGGGCGACCGACGCCCGTCCTTCGAGCTGCGAACGGCGCTCGGGCGGGAGGGTGTCGGGGTCCACGGGGTGGACCAGCACGCCGATCTTCGGTCCGAAGACGACGCCGGCGCGGGTCAGCGAAGTCAGCTCGCTTGGCGGGCACGGCGCTGTCACGACCACGAGCGTCGTATCGGCCGAGGACGACGCTCGTAGGCGGGTGAGGCCGGGGCCCAAAGAGCGAGAGGTGGAGTGGCTCACGGTGGCCAGCGTGTCCAGCAGCTGATCCTCGCTGACCGCGGTCGGTGGCACCTGGACGCCGGCGAAGCGGAGCGAGAACCCGGCACGGGAGAGCAGCACGCCGACGGAGGCCGCGCACGAGACGGCCTTCTCGAAGGCCTGCTGGTGCGTCTCCCCCAGCGCCGAGGCGCGGGTGTCCAGGAAGATGAGCGCCGACGACCGCCTCGAAGACTCGTCCTGTCGGATCATGAGCTCGCCGCTTCTAGCAACGCTCGGCCAGTGGATCCGGCGGAGATCGTCGCCGGTCTGGTACTGGCGCATCGTGTAGAACTCCTCTCCGGTCCGGAACAGGTGCCGGGAGAGCGACTGGCCGCTTCCCGATCCGAACGGCGAGGCGGCCCCGCCGCTGAGCGGCTCGATCTCAGGGGTGACGACGAGCTCGTCCCGCTCGTCGAACTCGACTCGCACCCGGGTGAGCGCGAAGGGATCGGAGAGGTCGACGGTGAGCGGGCCGATGGGGTAGCGGCCGCGGGCCTGAGGGACGAGCGAGTAGGAGACCCGCTGCTTTCCCCGGGCCGGGAGTCCGGTCAGCACCAACCTGGCGGGACGCCCGAGCGCCGCGGGCACGCGGTCTTCGATCAGGAGGAAGGATGTCGAGGCCGGCGACTCGTTCTCCACCTCGAGGTCGACGGTGATCCGCCGCCCGGGCGGCACCCTGGTGTCGGAGAGCCGGCGCCGGATGAAGAGCCGCTGGCGGCTCCAGCGCGCGAACATGGCGGCCGCGAACGGGAGGACGGCCAGGCCGACGGCGATGATGTGCAGGCTGGGGGAGCCTGCGATCCTCGCCACCGCCCACAGGCCCAGCGCCGTGGCGAACACGAGGACGCCGCGGCCCGAGGGCATCGCTAGGCCTTCCGGGTCACCGGGACGCCCACCTGCTCGAGGAGCTCCTTCAGGACGTCCTCGGGCGAGCGCCCGCCCATTACGGCGTCGGCCGTGACGATCATCCTGTGAGACAGCACCGAGGCGGCGAGGCCCTTCACGTCGTCGGGGATCACGTAGTCGCGCTCCTCAGAGGCGGCCATCGCGCGTGATGCTCGCAGCAGCATGATCGACGCCCGGGGGCTGGCGCCGAGGTAGACGTCCGGATGGCGACGCGTGGCCTCGACGATGTCGACGATGTAGCGGCGGATCGGGGCCGCCACATGCACGTCCCGCGCCCGGAGGATCATCTCGGCCACGCCGGGCGCGTCGGTGACGGGCCCGATATCTGGGAGGGTCGAAGCCACGCCGTGGGTGCCCAGGATCTCGACCTCGACGTCCGATGTCGGGTAGCCGATCGCGATCCGCATCATGAACCGGTCGAGCTGCGCCTCGGGGAGCGGGTACGTCCCCTCGTGCTCGATGGGGTTCTGCGTGGCGATGACCATGAACGGCGTGCCGAGCTGGTAGGTCTCGGTGTCGATCGTGACCTGCCGCTCCTCCATGCTCTCGAGGAGTGCCGACTGCGTCTTGGGGCTCGCCCGGTTGATCTCGTCGCCGAGCACGATGTTGGCGAAGATGGCGCCGGGCTTGAACTCGAAGTCGCCCCGCTCCTGATTGAAGACGTTCACGCCGGTCACGTCGGTCGGCAGGAGGTCGGGGGTGAACTGGATCCGCCGGAACGAGCAGTCGATCGACCGGGCTATGGCCTTGGCCAGCATGGTCTTGCCGACGCCGGGGACGTCCTCGATCAGGACGTGTCCCTCGGCAACCAGGGCGACGAGCGCGAGGCGGATCTCATCGTGCTTCCCTTGGACTACGCGTTCGACGTTTGTCTCGATCTCCTGGAATCTCTCAGAGAAGCGCTGCCAGTCCTGGGACCGTTCCCGTGTCTCCAAGTCCACCTCCCCGTCGGCCTCTCATCTTACCGAGGTGTACGGATTCGGCCGGCCCCCCGGCTCCTCGCGCCGGGCCTCGCGACCGAACAGAGAGAATGAAGGCGGCGGGAACCAAACCCCCGATACCTCGGGACGCCCCGCGCGGCCCCTTTTTCGCTACTTCAGGCGTCCACCATGACCGGGGTCGGTCCAACCGCCGCCTTCGCGTGGGATTACACCCTTGCGATTCGGGCGATTCAAGCACCGACCCGGGAAACCTGCGGTCGGCGTCTATACTCGCGGTACCTCAACCATGGGTAGAGCGCTTGTCCTCAACGCGACGCACCAGCCTCTGGCAGTGGTCACGGCCAGGAGGGCAGTGGTGCTCGTCCTGAAGGACAAGGCGGACGTCGTCGTCTCAAACGGCTTGGTCTTTCGTTCGGAGCGGTTCCAGATCGAGGCGCCTTCGGTCGTGCGCCTCCGATACTTCGTCAGGGTCCCGTACCGCGCTCAAGCCGCGTTGACCCGGCGGGCCGTGTTCGCTCGCGACGACTGGCGCTGCCAGTACTGCGGACTGCCGGCCGAGAACCTCGACCACGTCGTGCCGAGGTCTCGCGGCGGCGCGCACTCCTGGGAGAACGTCGTGGCGGCGTGCCGTCGCTGCAACTCCCGCAAGGAGAACCGGCTGCCGAACGATGTGGGACTCCGGCTCCGTCGCCCGCCGTACGCCCCGGCCGATGGGTTCCGGCTGTCGCTCGGCCGCCTCGAGCCGGACTGGGAGCCGTTCCTTATCTGATCGCGGCCTCCGCCTAACGCGCTAGTCCAGTCACACCGCCAAACAATCAGCCCAATAGTTGACTGATCTTTGCTTCTTCGACTTGACGTGGTGGAGTGTCAGTGGCATAAATGTGGGTCTTAGTGGAGGAGGGGGGCGTGGCCGAACTGCTCGGGACGCACAGCTACCAGCTCGACCCCAAAGGCAGGATCTCGCTGCCCGCCCGGTTCCGAGAAGCGTTCGCTGAGGGCGCCTATCTCACGCTCGGGCAGGACGGGTGTCTGTTCTGCTTCCCCAGGGCCGAATGGGAGGCGCGCAGCCAGGAGGTTCGCTCCGCCCCCCTCTCCGACGCCGACGGCCGCGCCCGCGCGCGGCTGTTCTTCGGGAACGCCGAGCCCGTCGAGCTCGACTCGCAGGGACGGCTGCTCGTGCCTCAGCGCCTGCGGAGCGAGATCGGCATCAAGAAGGAAGCCGTCGTCGTCGGGGTCATGGATCGGATGGAGATCTGGGACCGCGAGGCGCACGAGCAGTACCTGAAGATCCACCGCGGCACGTATCAGGCCGGAACGCTCTAGCCGAGGAGGCCGGGATGAGAGGACCACTTGGTAGCGAGGTGCGCCAGAGCCTGTCGCTGTTGGCGCTATCGGCTTTGTCGATGGCCCTGTGCCTCGGTCTCGGGCTCGCGGCCGTCCGGTTGCTCGGATGAGATGTGGAGGGATCCGGACATGAGCCGGTCATGGTCCAAGAGGTGGTCCGGCTGCTCGGAGGCCGGCGGTGCGTGCTCGACCTCACGCTTGGCGCCGGCGGGCACGCGGAAGCTCTGCTCGAGTCCGGGGTGCGTCGAGTGGTGGGTGTTGACCGGGACCCGGAGGCCGTCGAGCTGGCGTCGCGCCGGCTGGCCGGGTTCGGCGACCGGTTCCGCGCCTTGCGCGGGCGGTTCTCGGAGCCGCCGGCGGAGCCCGGCGTGGACGGTGTGCTTTACGACCTCGGCGTCTCCTCCATCCAGCTCGACCGCCCGGAGCGCGGGTTCAGCTACCGGCGCCCGGGACCGCTCGACATGCGGATGGGGCCGGAAGGGGAGAGCGCGATGCAGCTCGTGAACGGGGCATCCGAGTCCGAGCTCGCCCGGGTCCTGTTCGAGTACGGAGAGGAGCGTCGGTCCAGGCAAGTCGCCGCGGCGATTCTGCGGGCGAGGGCCCGCGGGCCGATCGAGACGACGGACGACCTGGTCCGCGTGGTTGCGGGCGCCGTCGGAGGGCGCCGGGGCGGCCCCCACCCCGCGCGCCGGACGTTCCAGGCGCTCCGCATCGCGGTCAACCGGGAGCTCGAGGAGCTCGCCACCTCCCTGCCTCGGGCGGTCGGGCTTCTCGCTCCCGGTGGCCGCATCGTGGTGATCGCGTACCACTCGCTCGAGGACCGGATCGTCAAGCGGTTCTTCCGGGAAGTCCCGGACCTGCGGGTCCTGACGAGGAAGCCGCTCCGCCCGTCCATCGCCGAAGTCTCGCGGAACCCGCGCGCCCGCAGCGCCCGACTGCGGGCCGTCGAGCTCGACGGGGAGGCCGCGTGAGCGCCCCGGCGCGATCGATGCAGGCGCCGGTCCGCCGGTCCGAGGTCCCGAAGCGTCCGCGGCCGAAGAACCAGGGGCAACCGGCGCGACGCACCGATGCCTCAATAGGCAGGAGGGTCGGGCCCCGGCGCCGGATCGGTTTCGCCCTCTTCGCCTCCGCTCTCGTGGGGATGATGGTCTTCGGCCTCGTGGCCATGAACGCGCTCCTCGCTCAGAGCTCGTTTCGCATCGACGACCTCTCGAAGCGGGTCGACGGCCTGTCGCGGGAGCACCTGCGGCTGACCCGCGAGGCCGCCACACTGTCCGCCCCCGACCGGATCGCCTCCTGGGCTCACCGGCACGGCATGCGTCCCCCCGACGAGATCCACATCCTCCACGTGCCGGCCGTGTCCCGGGGGGCGCCGGTCGGGGGACCGGACGCTCCGGACCGCGAGCGGCTCGCGCTGAAGGCGGTGGTGGAGGGCCAGCCGTGAAGCGACCCCCGATGGGGCGCCTCGTCGCGCTGCTCGCTGCGCTCCTGCTGGCGATGACGATCGTCTCGGTACGCCTGGGCGTCCTGCAGGTGAGCCGGGGGGGTGAGTATCAGGACCTCGCGCTGGACCAGCGGGTCCGCTCGCTGGTGCTTCCCACCACGCGAGGTCAGATCCTCGACCGGGAGGGCGAGGCGCCGCTCGCGCTGTCGCTCGAGGCCCGCGACATCTACGCGGACCCCCGCTACGTGGAGGACCCCTACGCCGTCGCGCAGGAGCTGGCGCCCGCTCTGGGGCTCAAGCTGCGTCCCGTGGTGAAGGCTCTCGCCGCCGACACTTCCTTCGTGTACATCGCCCGCCAGGTCGACCTCGACCTGGCGAATCGAGTCGCGAAGCTGCGCCTGCCGGGGATCGGGTTCCTGGAGGTCAGCAAGCGTTACTACCCGGCCGGTTCCCTCGCGTCCCAGGTTCTAGGGTTCGTCGGGACCGAGGGGGCCGGGCTCTCTGGCCTCGAGTACGGCTACCAGGACCTGCTGGCGGGCCGCCCGGGCGAGCGTACCCTGGAGATCGACCCGAACGGCCAGCCGATCGCGGGCGGCCTGCGGGTCGATCGGCCACCGATCCCCGGTGACGACATCGTCACGACGATCGACCGGGATCTCCAGTATCGGGTGGAGGTCGCGCTCGCCCAGGCGGTAAGGGCCAACCGAGCCAAGGGCGGATCGGTCATCGTGATGGACCGCGTGACGGGGGACATCCTGGTGATGGCGACGTACCCGTCGTTCGACCCGAACGACTTCGCCGCGTCCCCCGAGGAGACCTGGAGAAACCGCGCGGTGACCGATGCTTTCGAGCCCGGGTCGGTGAACAAGGTCATCACGGCGGCGGCAGCGGTGGAGGAGGGCGCCCTGCCGCTGGACGAGCGCCTTCTGGTTCCCGATCAGTTGCCGGTTGGGGAGTTCACCATCCACGATTCCCATTCCCACCCGACGCAGCGGATGATGATCGGCGACATCGTCGCCGAGTCGAGCAACGTGGGCGCCATCCTGGTCGCCCGCCGCCTCGGTGAGGAGCGGATGGCCGAGTACCTCTCTCGCTTCGGATTCGGGCAGGAAACCGGGCTGGGATTCCCCGGCGAGTCCGCCGGGATCGTGCTACCGCTTTACCAGTGGTCCGACACGAGCCTCGCCACCATGGCGTACGGGCAGGGCATCGCGGTATCTCAGCTGCAGATGGCGGCGGTTTACGCGACCATCGCGAACGGGGGCGTGTGGGTCCAGCCTCGCCTCGTCCGGGGGACCGTCGACGCGGAGGGCGTGTATCACGAGGCGCCGCCGTCGGCGACACGGCGCGTCGTCTCCGAGCAGACTGCCCGCATCGTCACGCAGATGCTCGCCTACGCGGTGGATTCCGGCACCGGGTCCGCGGCGAGGATCGCCGGGTACCAGGTCGCCGGGAAGACGGGAACCGCGCGCATCCCTTTCCCCGACCGTCCGGGCTACTACGAGAACAAGCACTTGGCATCGTTCATCGGCTTCCTTCCGGCATCCGCCCCTCGCTTCGTGATAGCAGCGATGATCGACCAGCCCGCGACCGTCTACGGAGGAGTCGCCGCCGCGCCGCTCTTCCAGCAGATCGCCCGGTACGCGATCCAGCGCTTCGGGATCGCGCCCGGCAGGCCACTGCCCCCCCCGCCCCACGCCCTCGCGCTTCCATGAGCGAACCCACCCGGGGTTCCACGCGGGTAAGCTCACCTCCGTTGGCTTCTCGAACCCCCCTCGCACGGCCCCTCCAGGAACTCGTGGCGCTCGCACCGCGACACGAGCTCCGGGGCGACCCCACGGCTCGCGTGGCCGACGTCACGTATCGCTCGGGCGACGTCCGGCCGGGGAGCCTGTTCTTCTGTGTACCGGGAGCGAACGTCGATGGGCACGACTTCGCCGCGGAGGCCGTTCGTGCCGGCGCGAATGCGCTGGTGGTCGAGCGGCCCCTGCCGCTCGACGTCCCGCAGGTCGTCGTGCGGTCGGTCCGCGAGGCGATGGGGCCGATCTCGGCCGAGTTCTTCGGACGAGCGGCCAACCGGCTGACGCTGGTGGGCGTCACCGGGACCAACGGGAAGACCACGACCACCTACCTGCTCGAATCGGTGTTCCGGGCCGCGGGCTTCGTGCCGGGCCTGATCGGGACCACCGGCGCGCGCGTCGACGGCCGGGCGGTTCCTTTCCCGCGGACCACTCCGGAGGCGCCGGACCTGCAGCGGCTGCTCGCCCGAATGGTGGAGGAGGGCGTTGGAGCCGCGGCGATGGAGGTGTCCTCGCACGGCCTCGACCAACACCGCGTGGGCGGCATCCGCTACTCGTGCGCGGTGTTCACGAACCTCACGCAAGACCACCTGGACTACCACGGCTCGATGGAGGCGTATTTCGCGGCCAAGGCTCGCCTCTTCACGCCCGAGATGGCCGAACGCTCGGTGGTGAACACGGACCAGGAGGAAGGCCGGCGGCTGCTCCGGCCCGACCTCCCCGTCATCACGTTCGGGCTGGAGTCGGGCGCCGAAGTTCGGGCGACCGACGTGGATGCGACGGCGTCGGGCGTGGCGTTTCGCGTCGGCGAGCTGAAGGTGCGCTCGAGTCTGAGAGGGAGCTTCAACGTCGCGAACTGCCTGGCGGCCCTCGCGGCCGCGAGGAGCGTGGGCATCCCCGATCGCGTTGCGGTGGAAGGGATCGCGGCGCTCGACGGGGTCCCGGGCAGGGTCGAGCCGGTGGAGGCCGGGCAGGGCTTCCTTGTGCTGGTCGACTACGCCCACACGCCCGACGGCATCGAGAACGTTCTGCGGGCGGCGCGCCCGCTCGCGGGCGGGCGGGTGATCGTCGTGCTGGGTTGTGGCGGAGACCGCGACCGCGGGAAGCGCCCGCTGATGGGACACGCCGCGACCAGCCTGGCCGACCTCACCGTCATCACGAGCGACAACCCTCGAAGTGAGGATCCACTCGCGATCATTGCTGAGATCGAACCGGGAGCGGTGGAGGGCGGCGGCGCCTACACGATCGAACCCGACAGGCGCTCGGCGATACGTGCGGCCGTCCGGGAGGCGCGCACCGGAGACGTGGTGGTGATCGCCGGGAAGGGTCATGAGACTGGCCAGGACTTCGCGGACCGCACGGTGCCGTTCGACGATCGCGATGTGTCAGCGGAGGAGCTCCGCGCGCTCGCCAAGGGATCGCCGTGAGGGCTCGACGTCTCTCCGATGTCGCTGAGACCGTCGGCGGGCGGCTGCGGGGCGAGGATGCCACGGTGTCCTCGGTTGTCGTCGACAGCCGGCTCGCCGAACCCGGCGGGCTGTTCTTCGCCATCCGGGGCGAACGGGCCGACGGGCACGAGTTCGTGGCCGACGCGCTCTCGCGGGGGGCGAGCGGCGCGGTGGTCGAATCCGGTCGCGCGGAGGCCGGTGGACAGGTAGTGGAGGTGGAAGACACGAGGAGGGCTCTGCTCTTGCTCGCCGCCGACGAGCGAGCCGCGATGCCGGCGACCGTAGTGGGCGTGACCGGCGCGAACGGGAAGACTTCGACTAAGGACCTGGCGGCCTCGGTGCTCGCGACGCGGTTCCGAACGCACGCGAGTCCCTCGTCGTTCAACAACGAGATCGGCCTGCCGCTCACGATCCTCGGCGCCCCCGAGCGGACCGAGGCGCTCATCTGCGAGATGGGCGCACGGCGGCTGGGCGACGTTACGGCGCTCTGCCGGGTGGCGCGCCCCGACGTGGCGGTCGTGACGAACGTGGGCGTGGCTCACATGGAGCTGTTCGGCTCGTGGGAGAGCATCGTGGCCGCCTCCGCGGAGCCGGTCGAGGAGCTCGGCTCCGAGGGCGTTGCGGTGTTGAACGCCGACGATCACGTGGTCCGTGGCTACGCGACACGGACCTCCGCCCGCGTGCTGACCTGTGGCGTCTCGGACGGCGCCGACGTCCGTGCCGAGGGCATCGTGCTCGGCGACGACGGCCGCGCAGCGTTCACGCTCGTGTTCGGCAACGAGCGGGAGCCGGTTGCCCTCGCCGTCCCCGGCGACCACATGGTTTCGAACGCCCTTGCCGCGGCGGCGTGTGGGATCGCGCTCGGGGTCGCGGTCTCCGAGTGCGCCGTCGCGCTGAAGGACGCGCAGGTGTCCGCGTGGCGGATGGAGGCCTTCACCTCGCCCCACGGGGTTCGGGTCGTGAACGACGCGTACAACGCGAACCCCGAATCGATGGCCGCCGGGCTGAAGGCGGCGCGATGGATTGCGCGGGGCGGGCGCATGGCGGCGGTCCTCGGTCACATGGCGGAGCTCGGCCCGATCTCGGAGGCCGAGCACGAGCGCCTGGGCGAGCTGACCGTCCGGCTGGGGGTGGAGCGGTTGATCACGGTGGGGGAGGCGGCCCGCCGCATCGCGCTGGCCGCGGTCCGGGAAGGCGCCCCGCCGGAGCACGTCGCGAGCTACGACGATCCGGCCGAGGCGCTGGCCGACCTCCGCGCCTGGGCGAGGGCCGGGGACGTCGTGCTCCTCAAGGGCTCCCGCGTAGCCGGCCTGGAATCGCTCGCGGAGGCGCTGCGGTGACGGCCATCCTGATCGCCGCGGCCGTGGGCCTCGTCGTCACCCTCCTCGGCACGCCGGTGGCGATCCGCCTGTACCGCCTCTGGGGGTGGGGCGAGCGCATCCGCGAGGACTACCCGCATTCCCACCAGGAGAAGATGGGAACGCCCACGATGGGCGGCGCCGTCATCCTGTTCGGGCTCGCCGCCGCGTACCTCGCGGCCCGCATCGTGTTTCACGGCGTCACGGCCGCCGGCCTCTCGGTCCTGTTCGTCGCGATGGCGCTCGGCGTTCTGGGATTCATCGACGACTACCTGAAGGTGCGCCGGCCGCATTCCCTCGGGCTGTCGAAGAAGGCCAAGATCGCCGGGCAGGCCGCGATCGCCCTGGGGTTCGGGGCGCTCACGGTCCGGTACGCCGGAACGTCGACCGACCTGTCGTTCATCCGCGAGACGGGGCTGGGGCTCGGCCTGTTCTTCTACGTCTGGACGTTCCTGATGATCTCGTCGGCGTCGAACGCGGTGAACCTCACCGACGGCCTCGACGGCCTCGCCTCCGGGTCCTCGATCCTGGTCCTGGGGGCCTACGTGTTCATCTCGTTCTGGCAGTTCCGGCACACGTGCGCGCTGGTGCCGAGCGACGCCTGCTATCCCGTCGGCGTGAACGCCGCGCTCGACACGGCGATCGTCGCCGCCGGCGCGATGGGCGCGGTGGCCGGTTTCCTGTGGTGGAACGCCGCGCCCGCGCGCATCTTCATGGGCGACACGGGGTCGCTCGCGCTGGGCGGGCTGATGGCCGCGCTCGCGATCACCACCAACACGCAGCTCCTGCTGGTCGTCCTGGGCGGGCTGTTCGTCCTCGAGACCACCTCCGTCATCGCGCAGGTGATCTCGTATCGGGTGTTCCACCGGCGGGTCCTTCGCATGGCGCCGGTCCATCACCACTTCGAAGTGGTCGGCTGGCCGGAGTTCACCGTGATCGTCCGGTTCTGGATCGTGACCGGTCTGGCGGTGGCGCTGGGCATCGGGCTCTTCTACGCGGACTTCCTGGCGCGCGGCGGCGTGGGGTGAACGAGCTCGCGAGGGAGCGCGCGGTGGTACTGGGGGCCGGGGCGAGCGGCCTCGCGGCCGCCCGCGTGCTGTCGGAGGAGGGCGCGTCGGTCCGGGTGAGCGAGGAGGGTCCGCTGGGCGCGCTCCAGGACGTCGCCGCGTTTGCCGCGCTCTCCGTCGAGCTGCTTGCCGGCGGACACCGGCCTGAGCACCTCGACGGCGCGACGCTCGTCGTCACGAGCCCGGGCGTCCCGGAGCACGCGCCGGTTCTGGCGTGGGCGCGCGAGCGCGGCCTCCCCATCTGGAGCGAGCTGGAGCTCGGCGCACGGCTGTGCCGGGCTCCTTTCGTAGCCGTCACGGGAACGAACGGGAAGTCGACGACGACCGAGATGGTCGCGGCGGCGATGCGCGCGGCCGGTCTCCGGGCTGTCGCGTGCGGGAACATCGGGCACCCGTTCTCGCTCGCGGCACGTGAGGGCCACGACGCCCTCGCCGTGGAGGTGTCCTCCTTCCAGCTCCGGTTCCACGAGACGTTCCATCCGAGGGTCTCGATCCTGCTGAACCTCGCGCCCGATCACCTCGACTGGCACGGCTCGTTCGACGCGTATGCTGGCGCGAAGGCGCGCGTGTTCCAGCTCCAAGGCGAGGGCGACACGCACGTGGGGAACGCGGAGGACCCGGCTGCTCGCGCGCTTTCGCTTACCGCCACCTGCGATCTAGTCTGGTTCAGACTAGGTGCGCCCGAGGCCGGCCAGGTTGGGTTCCTCGACGGGGAGCTCGTGGCCCGGCTCGATGAGGAGGTCACCCTCGGACCGCCGTCGGCCGCCGCCTCCGGGTTCCGAGCCGATGCCGCCGCCGCCGCCGCCGCATCGCTCGCTTTCGGGCTCGACCGGACGGCCGTCTCGGAAGGGGTCCGTTCGGTCGGGCCGCTGCCTCACCGGGGGGAGGTCGTGGCTCGAGCAGGCTCGATCGCCTTCATCGACGACTCGAAGGCGACGAACCCGCACGCGGCGCTGGCCGCGCTGGATGCGCTGTGGGGTGCCGTGCTGATCGCCGGTGGCCGGTCGAAGGGTGTGGATCTGTCGCCGCTGGCGGCCGCGACATCGCATCTGGCCGGCGTCGTCGCGATGGGGGAGGCCGCGTCGGAGATCGCCGGGCTGTTCGAGGAACGAGTCCCGGTCCGCAAGGCGGGATCCATGGAGGAGGCCGTCGGGCTCGCGTTCGAGCTGGCGCCCCCGAGAGGGACGGTGGTCCTCGCGCCCGCGTGCGCGAGCCAGGACATGTTCCGCGATTACAGCGACCGGGGCGAGCGGTTCGCGGCGGCGGCGCGCGAGCTGGCCGGGGAGGCGGATCGGCGTGGCTAGCCGGGCCGTCGCGGCGCCGGGACGCCTCCGGCTCGTCCGGGCGGGTGAGCGCGTCGTCGATCGGTCGAACGGAGAGGCGCGGGCTCGCCGCACGACGCTCTTGCTGCTGGGATCGACTGCGTTCCTCACCGCGGGCGGACTGATCATGGTGCTCTCGGCGAGCTCGGTCTCGGCTTTCGCGCAATACGGCTCGAGCTTCCTGTTCTTCAAGCGACAGCTCGTCTACGCGGCCCTCGGCGGGATCGCCCTCCTGCTCATGTCCCGCGTGCCGCATACGGCGTGGAAGCGGCTGGCCGCCCCCTTCCTCCTCGGCACGGCCGTTTTGCTTGCTCTCGTCCTGAATCCCCGGATCGGGACGGAGGTCGCCGGATCGTCGAGGTGGCTGACGTTCGGCCCGATCACGGTCCAGCCCTCGGAGCTCGCGAAGCTCGCGCTGGTGGCCTTCACGGCGGCGGTCCTGGCCAAGAAGTGGGACAGGCTGGGCGAGCTGGCGCACCTCATGGTTCCGATCCTGCCCGTCACGGCCGTGGTGTGCGGCATGGTGTACCTGCAGCCGGACCTCGGCACGACGGTGATCCTCGCCGGCACGACACTCCTGCTCCTCTTCGTTGCCGGCGTACGCCTGCGTCACCTGATCACGGCGTCGGTCATCGGCGGTGCCCTCGGCATGATCCTGATCATGCGCACGGCCTATCAGCGCGCCCGGTTCCTCTCCTTCCTGCACCCGTGGGCAGATGCCCAGGGGGCGGGGTGGCAGCTGACGCAGTCGCTGATCGCCCTGGGATCGGGAGGTTGGTTCGGGGTCGGCCTCGGCGCGAGCCGCCAGAAGTGGCTCTACGTGCCGAACGCCCACACGGACTTCATCTTCTCGATCCTAGGCGAGGAGCTCGGGCTCGTCGGTGAGATCGTGGTCCTGGTGCTCTTCGGCGTCCTCCTCGCGGCCGGTGTCGGTGTGGCGGCGCGTGCGCCGGATGTCTTCGGGAGGCTCCTCGCCGCGGGGATCGTGGCCTGGCTCGGCCTGCAGACGATCGTGAACCTCGGAGCGGTGACCGGACTGCTTCCCATCACGGGGGTGCCGCTTCCGTTCCTGTCGTTCGGCGGTTCGTCGCTCGTCGTCTCGATGGCCGCCGTGGGCATCCTCGTAAGCATCGCTCGCTCGCCGACCGCGCCTCCTCGCCGGCGTGCGGCAGGGACACGGAAGCGGGCGACATGAGGATCCTGATCGCCGGCGGTGGAACCGCGGGACACGTTTTCCCGGCCCTGGCCCTGGCGCGCCGCCTCGCCGACCGGCACGGTGCCGAGGTCGGCTTCGCGGGAACCGCCTCGGGGCTCGAGGCGACGATCGTTCCCGCAGCCGGCTTCCCGTTCTCGGTGGTCGACGCGAGGCCGCTGGTGAGGGGCATCTCCCTGCGGGCCTTGGTCGGGCCCGCGGCTGCGCTCCGATCGGTGGCGCGGTGCCGCCCGCTGGTCGAAGGAGCGGACGTCGTGGTCGGGATGGGGGGTTACGTCAGCGTACCGGTAGCGCTTGCGGCCGTTCGCGCCCGGCGGCCGCTCGTGGTTCACGAGCAGAACGCGGTTCCGGGGTTGGCGAACCGCCTGCTCAGCAGGCCCGCGCGGGCGGTCGGGCTGTCCTTCGCGGAGGCCGGGCGGCTCCTTCCGAGAAGGGTTCGGGTCCTGGTCACCGGGAACCCCGTCCGCGAGGACATCGCGGCCGTGCCCGGCTCGCGAGACGTCCTCGCGAAGGAGGCGCTCGACGCTCTCGATCTGGAGGAAGGTCGGTCGACCGTCCTGATGTTCGGTGGGAGCCGGGGTGCGCTGCACATCGACCGGGCGGCCGTCGGCGCTCTCCGGTTGTTGCGCGACCGCGCGGATCTCCAGTTCGTGTTGCTCACCGGCCCGGCACACATCGAGGAGGTCCGGCGTGCCCTTTCCGAAGACACTGCGCTCCGCGTTCGCGCCTACCCGTTCCTCGAGCGGATGGAGCTCGCGTACGCCGTGGCGGATCTCGCGGTCACTCGAGCCGGGGCGACGACGATCGCGGAGCTTTCGATCTGCGGCCTCCCGTCGATCCTGATCCCGTACCCGTACGCGACCGGCCGGCACCAGGAGGCGAACGCCCGGGCCGTACAGCGCGCGGGCGCCGCTGAGATGGTCATGGACGACGGGCTCTCGGCCGCGGTCCTGGCCGAGCGGGTCGAAGCGCTCATCGGGAACCGGAATCGGTTGCGCGCGATGTCGGAGCGGGCTGCGGCGTGGAGCCGGCCGGATGCGGCGGACGCGCTCTCCGGGCTCGTCCTCGGGGCGGCGACGTCGTGACGGCAGCAGGGTACGTCCCTCCGCCTGGAAGCATCCCGACCATGGATGTCCCCGATCTGCGCGAGATCCGCCGGATGCACCTGATCGGGATCGGTGGGGCCGGCATGAACGGGGTCGCCCGGCTGCTGATGGCGCGAGGGATCGAGGTGCGCGGGTCCGACCTCAAGGACTCGAAGGGACTCGAAGACCTGCGCGCGGCCGGGGCCACGGTGTTCGTCGGTCACAGCCCCGGTCAGCTCGGGAGACCCGCCGGCGGGGGGGCACCGGACGCGGTCGTCGTTTCCTCGGCGATCCCGGAGCGGAACGCAGAGCTCGTGGCTGCGAGGGATCGCGGCATCCTGGTGCTTGCCCGGGCCCAAGTCCTGGCCGCGCTCGCCGGTGGCCGTCGGACCCTCGCCGTCTCCGGTACCCACGGGAAGACGACGACCACGTCGATGCTCGCGGTGATCCTTGAGCGCGCGGGGCTCGATCCGACGTTCGTGATCGGCGGCGATCTGAACGAGATCGGCTCGGGAGCCCGGCACGGCGAGGGTGACGTATTCGCGGCCGAGGCCGACGAGAGCGACGGCTCGTTCCTCCTCTTCCGCCCCGAGGTCGCGGTGATCACGAACGTAGACGTCGATCACGTCGACTTCTACGCGGGAGGGCGCGCCGAGATCGAGTCGGCGTTCGCTCGCTTCGCGGAGCAGTCCGTGAACGTTGTTACCTGCGGCGACG
Organism: Actinomycetota bacterium; assembly: GCA_052388025.1. GTDB lineage: Bacteria > Actinomycetota > UBA4738 > UBA4738 > HRBIN12 > JBQTIP01. The sequence continues at coordinate 10,069 of JBQTIP010000057.1, read as the reverse complement.
ACGAGGGCGCACGGAGGGCACTGTCGCTGGCCCGCCGCGAGGCCGTCACATATGGAGTGGAACCGGGGAATGTCGCGCGGCTCTCGATCGTGAAGGCGGACCGCTCGGAGACCCGGGGGTCGCTCTCCACCGATGGGGGCAAGACCGTCGATCTTCGTCTCCGCGTCGGCGGCGTCCACAACTTGCTGAACGCGTCCGCCGCCGTCCTCTCGGCTTCCCTCGTCGGGGTGGAACCCGAAGCTGCAGCCGAAGCGGTAGGTACCTTCTCCGGGGTTCGAAGGAGGTTCGAGCACCGGGGCGGCGCCGGCGGCGCCGACTTCTACGACGACTACGCCCATCACCCGACCGAGGTGACCGCAACCCTGGCCGCCGCCTCGCGGGACGGAGGGCAGCGGCTCGTCGCCGTCTTCCAGCCGCACAGGTACACGCGCACGCAGGCGCTCTGGCGCGAGCTGGGCGAGAGCCTGTCGGAGGCCGACCTCGTCGTCGTGACCGACGTCTACGGTGCCGGCGAGGAGCCGATCCCGGGAGTCTCGGGCAAGCTCCTTGTCGATGCCCTCGCCGTCGCGAGGCCCGGTAAGCGAGTGGTCTATCTTCCGCGCCGATCCGATGTCGTCGGGTTCCTTGCCCGGGAGGTGAGGGAGGGCGATCTCGTCTTGACCCTCGGTGCGGGCGACATCACGACGATCGCCGACGAGACGCTCGAGCGCATCGGGAGGGTTTCGTGAGCGACGCGGCGCTTCGGGCCGAGCCCATCCTCCGGACGGCCTGCGGCGACCGAATCCGCCCGGACTTCCCCATGGCCCCGCTCACCACGTTCCGGATAGGAGGCCGCGCCGCGCTCTTCCTCGAGGCCGAGTCCGAAGGGGACCTGATCGCCGCCGGGGAGGCCGTGCGAGAGACGGACATCCCGTTCGTCGTCATCGGCAAGGGCTCGAACATCCTCGTCTCCGACAACGGATTCCCCGGCCTCGTGCTGCGTCTCGGGAAAGGGTTCCGCTGGGCGGCGAGGGACGGCGGCCGGCTGAGTGCCGGGGGCGCGATGCCGCTTCCCGCACTGGCGGGGGTCGCGCTCGCTCACTCTCTCTCCGGACTGGAGTTCGGCGTCGCGATCCCGGCCTCGGTCGGCGGCGCGGTTCGCATGAACGCAGGGGCACACGGCCACGACCTGTCGGAGGTCCTCGACGGGCTGGAGTTGTTCACGCTTCGGGAGGGTCGGACCCTCTCGGTGCCGGCCGCGGATGCGGCGTTCCGCTATCGCGGATCAGAGCTCGCGGAAGACTCCGTGGTGATCGGCGCGGCGGTGCGTCTGCGCCGCGGTTCTCCGGAGGAGATCCGCGGCGCGATGGCCGACGCGCGCGAGTGGCGAAGGCGAACCCAGCCACTCGCGGAGCCGAACTGCGGGAGCGTCTTCAAGAATCCGCCGGGCGATCATGCCGCAAGGCTGATCGAGGACGCCGGCGCGAAGGGCCTGTCCCTCGGGGGGGCTTCGGTCTCATCTAAGCATGCGAACTTCATCGTGGCGACCGAAGGAGCGAGCGCGGCCGACGTGGTCGCGCTGATCCGGACGGTGCAGGAGCTGGTTGCGGCCAGGTCCGATGTCCATCTAGAACCGGAGGTGCACCTCGTTGGGAACTTCGAGCTCGCCCCGCGCTGACCGCGGTACCGGGCGGAGCCGGCGGCGGCGATGGGCCGCTGCCGGCGGGAGCGTTATCGGGGCGGTCGCTCTCGGCCTGCTCGTCGCCAACTCCGCCGCATTCCACGTGCGGACGATCGAGGTGACCGGCGGGTCGCACCTCGGCGATCGGGAGATCATCCGTCTGTCGGGTCTGTCGGAGGACACCAATGTCATCTGGCTGAACACCGGCGAGGTGGAAATGCTGCTCGAGGAGAGCGCCTGGGTGAAGCGAGCGTCCGTGGAGAGATCGCTGCCTTCGAACGTCCGCATCGAGATCGTCGAGCTGGCGCCGGTTGCCGCCGTCGTCCGGGGGGAGGAGTTCGTCCTGGTCGCTCCGGACGGGACCGGTTTGGATGTGGCGAACGACCACCACGGCCTACCGCTGATCGTCGGCCCGGGGTCGCCATCGACCGGCGGGATCAGCCCTGGGGCGCTTGCGGCAGCGGCGCGGGCCATGGCCTCGATGGAGCCGGTCCTCCGGTCTCAGGTGGAGCAGGTGACGGTGGGCAGCGAGGGAGACCTCGAGCTCCGTCTCGTGGGAGGGGCCCGAGTGCTCTACGGTCCGCCCACCGAGGTCGAGCGGAAGGCGGCTGCGCTCCGGGCCGTGCTGCGGTGGGCACGCACCCAGCCGCAACCGCTGGTGGCCGTGGACGTGCGCGCTCCATCGGCTCCAACGGCCAGGCTCGGCACCTTCGGCACCTTCGGCACCTAGCCGTCCCGGTCTCGGGCATCTCGGACCCTCGATACGGCTGTCACCGCATCGAGCAATCTGGTTCCAATCAACCCTTGACGGACCTGCGGTTTGCTAGTAGCGTGACGCGGTTAACGTGAAGTGGATATGACAATAAAGATGAAGTTGAGGTTCAGTGAGGGTGGAAGTTGAAGCGGCGTTTCCCCAGGTAGACCGGGCGTCGGGGGGCCCCGGGAAGCGGAGGTCTTGAGGATGAGCACTCCACAGAACTACCTCGCCGTTATCAAGGTTGTCGGCGTCGGCGGTGGCGGCGTGAACGCCGTGAACCGGATGGTCGAGGCGGGGCTTCGGGGCGTCGAGTTCATCGCGGTCAATACGGACGCGCAGACGCTCCTGATGTCGGATGCGGAGGTGAAGCTCGACATCGGGCGCGAGACCACCAGAGGGCTCGGGGCGGGCTCCGACCCGGCGGTGGGGCTGCGGGCGGTCGACGAGCACCGAGACGAGATCGAGGAGATCATGAAGGGTGCCGACATGGTGTTCATCACCGCCGGTGAGGGCGGCGGGACCGGCACCGGCGGCGCGCCGCTCATCGCCGAGATCGCGCGGGATCTCGGCGCGCTCACCATCGGAGTCGTGACGCGTCCATTCGCGTTCGAGGGCCGGCAGCGGGCCACCGCTGCAGACCTCGGTATCACGGAGCTGAAGAAGGCCGTCGACACGCTGATCGTGGTCCCGAACGACCGGCTGCTCCAGGTGTCCGAGCCCGACACCCCGATGCTCGACGCCTTCCGGATGGCCGACCAGGTGCTGTACCAGGGGGTCGACGGGATCACCTCCCTCATCACCACGCCGGGGCTCATCAACCTGGATTTCGCCGATGTGAAGGCTGTCATGACCGGAGCCGGCTCGGCGCTCATGGGCATCGGCCTCGGCGCGGGCGAGAATCGCGCGGAGGAGGCAGCGAGGTCGGCCATCTCATCCCCGCTCCTCGAGTCCTCGATCGAAGGGGCGAAGGGCGTGCTCCTGTCGATCGCCGGGCCCACGGACCTCTCGCTCCACGAGGTCAACAAGGCGGCGGACACGATCACTCGCGTCGCGCATCCGGACGCGAACATCATCTTCGGAGCGGTCGTCGACGATGCGCTCGGCGAAGAGGTCCGCGTGACGGTCATCGCGGCGGGGTTCGACAAGCTCGCGATGCCCTCGCACGTGGAGAGCCGGATCGCCCGGCTCCTCGAAGGGCCCGAGCGCCCGCGCGCGGCCGAGGAGCGTGAGCCCGTCCCCATACCATCGATCCTGATGGACGAGGAGGACGACATCTTCAAGCCGGCGCCCGAGGCGGTGCCGTTCGATGCGGAGGAGGACCTGGACATCCCGGACTTCCTGAAGAGCTGAGGCTCGACCGCCCCGCGCGGCCCGGCGGTCGTGGGGGCGGGGAGGAAAGCGAGTCAAGAGGCGTCCTTCCCCCGCCTCTGGCGAACCTCCCCGCCCCCTTCTCCTTATCGGGGGTTGATGTGATGCACGGAACCGACGAGCGGTGAGCTTCGAACGGCGGCACCTCGGTAACCGGGCCTACGTGCTGGTGTCGAAGCCGCTGGAGAACGCCGGGTTCCTCGCGGCGTTCTCGGAGCGGACCGGCGGGTGGAGCGCCGAGCCGTTCTCGTCGCTCAACGTCTCGTATTCGGTCGGCGACGACGCCGGCGCGGTAGCCGACAACCGGCGACGGCTGGTCGAGGGTCTGGGATCGCCGCCGTTCGCAGTCGCCGGGCTCGTTCACGGGCCCAGGCTCGTCCGCGTCGGCCGCAAGCGGGCCGAGGCCGGATTCCTCGGTCCCGGCGACACGGTCGCGAGAGCGGACGGGCTGTTCAGCCGAACACCTCGCATCGCGCTCGCGGTCACCTGCGCCGACTGCGTGCCGCTCGTGCTCGCTTCTTCGAAGCAGGGTCTCGTGGCGGTGGTCCACGCGGGCTGGCGCGGGATGGCGGCCGGGATCATCGATGGAGCGGCAAGGCTGTTCGAGGATCCGGGGGACGTCCGCGTCGCGATCGGCCCCTCCATCGGTCCGTGCCACTACGAGGTAGGGGAGGACGTCGCGCTCGCCGTCGCGGCGGCCCACGATTCCGGCGCGGTCACCGAGCGCCGGAGTGGCAGGCTCTACCTGGACCTGGTCGCGACGGCCCGGGCCGTGCTCCGGGCCGTCGGCGTGCGGAAGGTGGAGGACACCGGCCTCTGCACGGCTTGCGAGCGGCGGCGGTTCTTCTCGCACCGCCGGGACGGCGAGACCGGTCGGCAGCTCGCCTTGGCCATGCGACTCGACCCATGAAGGTATGCTCGCGGCTGTGAGCAAAGCAAACGACAATCAACTTCTGCACACTTCTGTCAACTGAAGATGCTAGACTCCCGCGATGCCGTGCTGGAGAACCTGGCCCGGATCCGGGCCGGGATCGATCGGGCTTGCGACCGAGCCGGCCGGGACCCGGCCGGCGTGCGGCTTGTGGCGGTCGCCAAGACGGTCCCGCTCGAGGCGGTTCAGTGGGTGCACGAAGCTGGCGTGACGGACATCGGAGAGAACTACGTGAAGGAGCTCATCGCGAAGCGCTCCGTCGTGCCCGTCGCGACATGGCATTTCGTCGGCACGCTCCAGAGCCACTCCGCGCACCATGTCGCCGCGAATGCCGACGTGGTTCACACCCTCACTCCGGGTCGCGCCGTGTCGCGACTGGCCCGCCGCGCGCACGAGCAAGGACGCCGGCTGCCGGCGCTGGTCGAGGTCGACTTCACGAGAGGAGCTCGCGCCGGCCTTGACCCGGACGCCGTCGACGCGTTTGCCGACGAGGTGGCTGCGACCGACGGGCTCGAGATCGCAGGCCTGATGACGCTGCCGCCGATGCCGGAGGTCCCCGAGGACGCCAGGCCGTTCTTCCGACGGCTGCGGGAGATGGGCGAGGTCATGCGAGGCAGGCATCCGCGGGCCGCCGAGCTGTCGATGGGAATGTCGATGGATTACGAGGTAGCGATCGAGGAAGGCGCTACGATGGTCCGGATCGGGACGGCCTTGTTCGGAGAACGAGCGCCGGCGAGATAAGGGGAGGAGCGATGCCAGGGATGCTGAAGAAGACGCTGTCGTACCTCGGGCTCGTGGAGGACGAGGAGGACTACGTAGAAGACCTCGAAGAGGTCGGCGAGGAGCCCGAGCCCGCCCAGATCAGGCGCTTCCAGCGTCCGCAGCCCATCCGCGAGGTGTCCGTCGAGCAGCCGCAGCACGAGAGCATCGTCCGAACGATCCCATCACCGCGACCAGCGTCGTCGTCGATCCACAAGTCAGAGCCGAAGCGCTTCAACGAGGCCCGGGAGGTGGCGGACCGCTTCAAGGAAGGCATCCCGGTGATCATGAGCCTGCAGGCCACCGACGACACGATCGCGCGGCGGCTCGTGGACTTCGCCTCCGGACTGGTCTACGGGCTCGACGGCAAGATCGAGATGGTCGCCAACCGCGTGTACCTCTTAACGCCCGCGAACATGGAAGTGTCGGCGGAGGAGCGCGAGCGGATCGCGGGAGGCGGTTTCTACAACCAGTTCTAGTGCCGTCTGTCGCTTCCGGCCGGTAGGCTCCCACGGTGATCGCGGATACCAGCCCTCTCCTTCGCCTCGCCTGCGTCGTAATCACCGTCTACACGATCATCCTGTTCGTCCGTGTGATCCTCTCCTGGGTCACCCTGCTCGGGTTCCGCCCGCCCCTCTCCGGCCCCTTCCGGAGCATCCTCGATCTCCTTGACGACGTAACGGAGCCCCTGCTCCGGCCCCTTCGGAGCCTCATCCCGCCGCTGCGCGCGGGGGGTGTCGGGCTCGACCTTTCGATCATCGTGGCGTTCGTGATCCTCGCGGTGCTGCGCACCGCGTTAGGCTGTTAGCTTTCGCAGGGGGGGAACCATGAGGAAGAAGAAGCACGAGGAGGAGGACGCCGGGCTCCAGTCCGGTCCGGAGGAGGGCGCCCGCCTCACGCCGGTCGACGTGCAGCAGAAGGAGTTCCGGCTCGCCTTCCGCGGCTACAACGAGCGCGACGTAGACGCGTTCTTGGACGAGGTGACCGAGGAGCTCGCCGCCGTGCTCGAGGAGAACAAGCGGCTGCGCGACGGATCTGGCGCCGTGCCGTCTCCGGCGACCCTCGATGGGACCGATACCGTCGCCGCGAGCCGGGGCGCCGAGGAGACCTTGGCGCGCGCCCGCGAGGAAGCGGAGGCCATCGTGCGGGAGGCGGAGACCCGCGCCGCGATGCTGGGCGGGTCGCGCGCCGGCATCTCGGCGATCGACACCAGGGCCGTCTCCGCGTTCCTGACCAAGGAGCGGGAGTTCCTCCAGAGCCTCGCGGGCCTGATCCAGGGGCACGCGGAATCGGTCAAGGACATCGCCAAGCAGGCACGGGCGACCGCGCCCGCCCGCAAGGCGGTATTCGAGGAGCCTCAGGTCGCGGAGCCCGCCGCCTCGCCGCCCCCGACCTCGCTGCAGGACCCCCAGCCGCGCCCTTGGACCTCGATCCTCGACGAGCCGAAGAGGGAGGCCACCGATCAGGACACGGTGATGATCGTCGAGACGTCATCGGCCCCCGAGCCGACGCCGGCCCCCGAACGGCCGGCGGATCCGGCTGAGAGGACCGAGCAGGCGGTCGCTGCCGAGCCCGCGAGCGCGGGTGAGGAGGGCGAGCGCTCCCTGCGCGAGCTCTTCTGGGGCGAGGACTGAGCCCGTTCCACCGTCCCGGCCTCTCAGGCCGGCCGGAGCGTGGTCGTCACCGCGGTGCCGTCGATCGAGGCCTCCTGCCGGTGGGCGGGGTCGGTGATCGCCCCGTCGGCGATCGCCCTCGCCAGGGTCTCGTTCGCGATGTAGTCGCGGTGCGCGTCGAGCGCCGCCCGGACCTCGCCTGAGCACTCGAGCCCCAGCTCGATGCGGTCCCCGACATCGAGCCCGGCCCCCTTCCTCGCGTCCTGCACCAGCCGGACGAGCTCGCGGGCGATTCCCTCCAGCCGTAGAGCCGGGGTGAGCGCGAGGTCGAGGGCGACCGTGAGCCCACCTTCGGAGGCCACGCCCCAGCCCGCCTTCGTCTCCTGAGTCAGGTCGACGTCGCCCGGCGCCAGCCGCAGGTCCTCGCCTCCGGCCCTTACGGTGACGGTCCCTCCGCGCGCCAGCGCCCCCGCCACCGAGCCGTCGTCTTCCGCCAGCGCGACCGCCAGCTCCTTCACCTTCGCGCCCAGCCTTGGTCCGAGCACCTTGAAGTTCGGCTTGGCCCGCCAGCCGGCCAGCTGCTCGACCTGCTCGGCGAACACGACCTCCTTCACGTTGAGCTCCTCGGCGACCAGGTCGAGCAGCGGCCGAAGCGCGACATGGTCGCCCGAGTAATGCACGGCCGCCTCCGACAGCGGTTGGCGGACGCGAATCTTCGTCTCCGTGCGAACTGTTCGCCCGAGCGACACGATGCTGCGCGCCGCCCGCATCGCGGCATCGAGCTCCGAGTCGATCGCCGCCTCGTTCGCCGAAGGGTAGTCGCTCAGGTGCACGGACTCCGGCGCCCCGCCCCGCCCCGCCGTCAGATTCCGCCAGAGCTCCTCCGCGATGAACGGCGTGAACGGCGCGAGCAGCTGCGCGACCGTGACCAGGCACTCGTGGAGCGTCCGAAAGGCCGTCCGCGTGTCGGCGCCGCCGCCTCCGCCCGGATCCCAGAATCGACGCCGGGCCCGCCTCACGTACCAGTTCGAGAGGTCGTCGATGAACCGCTCGACGCGACGGCCGGCCCCCGTCGCGTCGTAGCCCTCGAGCCCGTCGCGTGCCTCGCGAACGGTCTGCGCGAGCTGGGACATGATCCATCGGTCGAGCAGCGGCCGCTCGGCCACCGGCACCCGCTCACCCTCGGACGGATCGAAGCCGCTCGCGTTCGCGTACGTGACGAAGAACGCGTAGATGTTCCAGAGCGTCAGCAGGAACTGCCGGACGACCTCGTCGAGGACCTCCATGGACACGCGTCGAGACGCCCACGGCGAGCCGCCCGTCAGCAGGAACCAGCGGAGTGCGTCGGCGCCCTGCCGGTCCAGCACATCGAAGGGGTCGATGGTGTTGCCCAGGCTCTTCGACATCTTGCGGCCGTCGCGGTCGACGAGGAGGCCGAGGCAGACGACGTTCCTGTATGCCGTGTCGTCGAACTGCAGGACGGCCTCGGCCATCAGCGTGTAGAACCAGCCTCGCGTCTGGTCGATGGCCTCGGAGATGAAGTCGGCCGGGAAGCGGCCTTCGAACTCCTTCAGGCCGCGCCCGAGGTCGGGATGGTACGCCCATTGGGCGAACGGCATGGCGCCGGCGTCGTACCAGGTGTCGATGACCTCGGGAACGCGCCGAGCCTCCTCGCCGCACTCAGGGCAGGGGACCGTGACCTCGTCGATCGTCGGCCGGTGCGGGTCGATGCCGGTCACGTCGCGCCCGGCGAGCCGGGACAGCTCCGGGAGCGACCCGATCACCGTGTCGTGGCCGTTGCCGCAGCGCCAGACCGGCAGCGGGGTGCCCCAGTACCGTTCGCGAGACAGCGCCCAGTCGATGTTGTTCGCCAGCCAATCGCCGTAGCGACCGTGCTTGATGTGGTCGGGGTACCAGTTGACCGACTCGTTGATCTCGAGCAGCCGGTCCTTCTTCGCTGTGGTCCGGACGTACCAGGACGTGCGGGCGTAGTAGATCAGCGGGGTGCTGCACCGCCAGCAGAGCGGGTAGGTGTGCTCGATCGTCCCAGCTCGCACGATCAGGCCCCGACGCGTGAGGTCCTCGATGATGACCGGGTCGGCGTCCTTGAAGAACAGGCCCCGGACGAGCTCGGGCGCCTCGTCGGTGAACCGCCCCTCCCCGTCGATCGGCTTGAACGTTGGCCAACCCTCGCGCAGCCCGACCTCCAAGTCCTCGGCGCCGAACGCCGGGGCCATGTGCACCACGCCGGTGCCGTCATCGAGTGAGACGAAGTCCGCGGCGACCACTCTGTGTGCCCCGTCGACGTTCGCGTACAGGGGCTCGTACCGGGTGCCGACGAGCGCTGAGCCTTCGAGCTTCGCGACCTCGGCCGCGCCCGGGAGCACCTCCTCCCTGAGCGCGTCGGCCACGATCAGCCGCTCCCCGTCCCGTTCCACGACGGTGTACACCGCGTCCGGCGCCACGGCCAGCCCGACGTTCGAGATGAGGGTCCACGGCGTGGTGGTCCACCCGACGAACGAGGCCCCGGCCGGCTCGGCCCGGGGCGAGTCCAACACCCGGAACCTGACGAAGACGCTGGGGTCCACGACCTGCGCGTACCCCGTCGCCACCTCGTGATCCGACAGGGCCGTCCCGCACCGCGGGCAGTACGGGGTGACCTTGTCCGCCTCGAACAGCAGCCCCAACTCGTGCAGGCGCTTCAGCGACCACCACTCGCTCTCGATGTACTGGGGGTCCATCGTCCGATACGCGTCGCCGATGTCGATCCAGAACCCGATGCGCTCGGTGAGCTTCTCGAACGCGTCGACCGAGCGCCCGACGGACTCCCGGCACAATCGGTTGAACTCCTCGATCCCGAACGCCTCGATGTCGCGCTTCGTGTTCGTGCCGATCTCCTTCTCCACCTCGAGCTCGACCGGAAGGCCGTGACAGTCCCAGCCGGCCTTCCTCGGCACCAGGTGGCCGGTCATGGTCTTGAA
>JBQTIP010000056.1:0-2722 GCA_052388025.1 Actinomycetota bacterium | reverse complement strand
CATGCACTCACCACTAGGTGAGCTTCCGGATCTCCCAGCGGAAGGTCCGGCCTGTTCCAGCCGTTTGCTTGAGCGAGAAACGCCAACGGTTCAGGAGGATCACACCGGGAGACATCCACAGGTCGTCCACCTGGTTGTGATTCAGCGGCCACATCTGCACCTGCTCAGACGTCACATCGGCAGCCAGCGGAGCCTCGTACACCCGGATCTCCAGCTTGTCGGCCAAGGCCAAGTTGTTGACCGCGACGACAAATTGGAAGACGCCGTCTGTAGCGTCGGGGTCGGTGCCCAAGAACAGCTCGGTTCCGATCGTCAGGGCGGCCGTGGTACCGGATGCGTGTGATGCGATCGCCACGTCGTCACCCCAATCCGTAGGCGATGATGTCGAAGACGTCGCCGGTCGCCCCGGCCAGGATCCGCGCCGAGACGCCAGTGCCGGACGGCATCGGCTGCCAGATCGGCCACGGCGGGAACGGACCGCTTATGGCTTCGGTCGCCGTCGTCTGGAACTCCCAAGTGCCTATGGGCTGTGGCCCGGCAGCCACGGTGCCGACGCCGAGCTGCACCGAGACGCCCTCATTGGCATTTACGATCGTGTCGGCCCCCTGCCCCATCCCCACGGCCCACGCCCTGTGGTCGCGAGAGGTGTTGGCGAGGTCCACCCACGCTCCGAAGACGCCTGCGCCGGAGGTGGCGTTGATCCCCTTCGACCCGGTGACCGTTACCCCGTATGCCGTGACGTTCTCGAGGGTCGAGAGCCCGTAGGGGAGGGTCTCCATGAGCGAGGTCCTGATGACCACCGTGTCGGACGCGATAAGAGCGGCGACACGGCCCCAAACCTTCGAGCCAGCGGGGATGAAGATCGGCCAGAACTGCCCCTTCGAAGGCCCAGTTCCCGTGCCGGACTGCGCGGCTCCGGTATTCCAATCCGGCACGATGATCTCGGGAGGATCGGTGGGGCCGATCCCGATGTCGAGCAATTGAGCCGTGACGGTCGCGGAACTTGACACGCCGGAAGCCGCGACCCAGATGCCGCAAGCGTCGGTCGCCGTCGCGGCGATGAGCTGCGTCCACGCGCCCTTGGTGTCCACCGTGGCCGAGGACGTGAGCGTTGTGCCGCCCCGGACGCCCTGCTCGATCGAGTACGGATAGGGAGGCGGAGTCCAAGGAGGCATTAGCGCCCCGCGTAGAACACACCGAGATCCGCCGCGACGACTGCCGAAGCCGCTGCCGTGATGTGCCCCTTCACGTCGACGTAGTCCGTGCAGGACGCCACTTCCGGTGAGGCCCCCACTGTGATAGCGGGATCGCCCTGGGCCACGACTTGCGAAATCGCTTGGTCGATGAACGGATGGTTAAAGGCGGCCCGAACCACCATCCCGGCGACGTAGCAGAGGCCATGGTCGGGTCCGCCGATCACCGGCTGCAGGATGATTGCGGCAACGCTCGGCAGCTTGGCCCGAATGGTGGCGATGGCCTGGTTGATCTGAACCACCCAGTTAGAGACTCGTGAACCAGCAGTCCCGGTGATCGTGAGCAGCACCCTGTCCGGCGGTCCAAATGGACATGGGGAGTATGTCGTTGCGGTGGCCCACGTTCGGGAGCTCGGGTCTGCCCACTGCGTGATGCTCGCGCCGGAGGCTGAGTAGAGCTCCCACGCGCCGTCGATCACGACCTGCTCGAAGCCACTCTTGTACCAACCCCCGGTCTGCGAGAACCCGAGCACGCGGGTGCAGGCGGAGGTTTCGGCCATTGCCTCTAACGGCAGGAGGAAAACAAGGCAAATGGCAAAGGCGAGAGGACGCTTCATGCCTTGGTCCCCCTCCTACGTCGGGTCGATCGTGATCGTGAAGGTGATCGAGTCGTTCAGGGCCAGCGCGACTCCAGCGAAGTCCCCATGGACGATGAGGTTCCCTGCCGTCGAGGCATCGAAGTTCCCGGCGTTGGTGATCGTCTTTGCGGCATTCGCCGTGATGGTGGCGACCACCTGGTACTTCGCGGCGGCGCCAGTGCCGTTGGTCGTGACGGTGCCGGAAACCCGGGCCTCGGAAGCCTCGGTGAACAGCGTTGTGTCGGCCTTCGCGGCAGTGCCGGCGCCCGTTCCCCAGCCGACGAACGAACCGTTCAGCGCGGAGACGCCGGACATGCGGTCAGCCGCCCACTGTTCTCCCGCATTCACGAGAACGGTAGCCATCAGACATCACCCTCCGAGATAACACCGAGATCCTCCACTGCACCGTCGGCCCGAGTGATGACGGCCTCGATCGTGACGTGGCCGTGCATGGGGATATCCATGCCTTCACCGGTCGTGATGTCACCGAGGCCCCGCTGGCGTCCCCAGACGGCCTTCCCCTTGCGGATGCGGCGGCGAAGACGCCAACCAGCAACGCGCTCGCGGACCGTGGGCTTCATGCGAACTTCGCGACGTGAAGCGAGGCCGAGACTGCCGTCTCGATGAACTTGATAGCGCTCGGGTCACCGGTGTACCAGAACTCGTCCCCGACGTCGATCAGGATGCCGAGGGCGGCGGTGGGGTCGGTGCCGTCGTCGCGCCAGCGCACGGGCTGCGTCTCGGTCTTCAGGAGCAGGTACCGTGTGCCGGCGGCTGCCCCAGTGAGCGTCACGCCCTTGACGACCGAAAGCCCGGTGATGTTCTCGTAGCCCTTCGGCTGCAGGTTCTGCTCGCGGACGCCGGCCATCTACGCCATCGCCTCCTCGGGCT
>JBQTIP010000055.1:0-15251 GCA_052388025.1 Actinomycetota bacterium | reverse complement strand
CTCGTGCAGCTCCCGCGAGTAGTACGGGGGAAGGCACATATCGAGTTCGCCAACGGTGATCAGGGTGGGAGCGGTGATGTCCTTGAGGCGTTCGGACAAGTCGTGAGTGAGGTTTGCTTCCAGCTGTCCCAGGAGCCCCTGGATCGAGGACGAGTGCTCCTTCATCGAGGAGAGGATCTCCATAGCCCGGTCGTACTGCTCGATGAAGAACTCCGGGGGGAACAGGTACAGGAGGGCTCCCTCGTAGTAGAGCTCCAGCCCGCCGGTCTCCACGAACCGCTTTAGGAGCGAGAGGTACATTCGGGCATAGCCGTGCGTGCGGCCCCACGACCCGTGGAGCTGGAGGGTGGCGACGCGTTCGGGCGCCTCTGCGGCGATGAACTGAGCGATCGCCCCGCCGAGAGAGAGCCCGGAGATGTGGGCCCGATCGACGCCGAGCTCGTCGAGCAGCCCCAGGGCGTCCAGGCCCATGAGCTCGACGGTGTAGGCGCCGGGTGGCCCGTCGCTCCGGCCCGCCCCACGGTTGTCGAAGATCAGGCAGCGGTAGCGACCGGTGTAGGCCTCAACCTGGGGCAGCCAGCGCGAGCCATCCGCCCCCGTGCCTCGGATGAACACGACCGGGCAGCCGTCGCGATCGCCGTGCCACTCGTAGTACAGAGAAACCCCGGTTGGGAGTTGCACCCTCGGCATCGATCCCCTCCGATCGGCCGTCTCCTGGCGTCCGTCCGCGGGCAGCGCCCGGGCTTCGTCGCCCGACTTGGGTCAGCGCGGAATCCTAGCAGAGTATAATTTATAGCGCTGCGAGTTTCTCCTATCACCCCGCCCAGGACCATGTGACCCGAAATCGCCGGGCCCGGTTGACCGCACGCGGCCTCCTATAATATATACATCCTCGTGGGAGGCTCGGATCGAAGGCGTCTCGAGCCCTCGCGAGGAGGGCGAGTGGCTCTGGTCGGGGAGGCTCTGCCGCGGAAAGAGGATCTGCGGCTTCTGACGGGCGAGGGGCGGTTCGCCGACAACCTCTCGGTGCCGGGGATGCTCTTTGGCGTGTTCGTTCGAAGTTCCTTCGCTCACGCCGACGTGCTGGGGATCGACGTCTCCGGCGCGCGTTCGGGGCCCGGAGTGGTGGCCGTCTTCTCCGGGAGCGAGTGGGCGGATCGGCTACCCCTCCTCCCCTGCGGCGCGTCGGACGATCCACCCCCTCGCCGTCCGCTGACCGGGGATCGAGTGCGCTATGTGGGGGAGCCGGTCGCCCTCGTCGTCGCCCGGACCCGCGGGGAGGCGCTCGACGCCGCGGAGCTCGTCGCCGTGGACTATGAGGCGCTGCCTGCCGTGTTCGACCCCTGGGAAGCGCTCAAGCCGGGCGCTCCCCTCGTCCATCCGGATCGGCGCACGAACAAGGTCGGGGAAATCCAACGCCTCGTGGGCGATGCGGATCGCGCCTTCGCCGAGGCGGACCGCGTGATCGCCCGCCGGCTGACGGTGCAACGGATCGCCGCGTCCGCCCTCGAGCCCCGGGCGATCCTCGCGCAGCCCGAGCAGGTGGGCGGTGGTCTCACCGTATGGCTCTCGAACCAGTCGCCGCACTCCCTGCGGACCTGGCTGTCAGAGATCTTCGGGATCGCCGAGTCCCGGATCCGCGTCGTGGCCCAGGACGTGGGCGGCGGGTTCGGCAGCAAGCTGGACCTGTACTCGGACGAGCTTGCCGTGATCTGGGCGGCGTTGAACCTGGGGGAGCCGGTGAAGTGGACGGAGACGCGCAGCGAGAACCTGACGTCGACCGTCCACGGCCGCGACCAGATCCACGAGGCCGAACTTGCCGTCCGGGCCGACGGAAGGATCGTGGCGCTTCGGAGCCGGTTCGTCGGAGACCTCGGCGCGTACTTCCAATTCTTCACGCCGGTCGTCCCAGACCTGACGGTGGACACGCTCACCGGCAACTACGACATCGCGACCGTCGACATACACCTCGAGCGCGTCTTCACCAACAAGATGTCCATCGAGGCCCTTCGTGGCTCCGGGCGTGCGGAAGCTACTTATGTGCTTGAGCGCATGATCGACGAGGCGGCCCAAGAGCTCGGCATCGACCCGCTCGAGATGCGCCTGCGGAACCTCATCCGGCCGGACCAGCTCCCGTATACGACGCAGTCGAACCAGACATACGATGGTGGAGACTACCCGGGCATGCTCCGCAGGGCGGCGGAGCTCGTGGGGTACGAGGAGCTCCGTTCTGAGCAGTCCCGGGCCAGGTCGGAGGGCCGATACTTGGGCGTCGGCCTCGCCACCTACAACCTCATCTGCGGCTTCTCACCGTCCGGCCACGACTGGAACCCCTTCCGCTTCTTCCCCGGCCACGAGACCGCGCTCATCCGGGTCGACCCGCACGGCGAGGTCGCCCTGTACTCGGGCCTTTGCCCGCAGGGGCAGGGCTCCGGTACCGCCCTCGCCCAGGTGGTGGGCGACGAGCTGGGCGTGGCCTACGACGCGATCTCCGTCACCCACGGGGACACGGCCCTCCTCCCCTACGGCGGGGGAACCCACGGGAGCCGAGGCGCGATCGTGGGTGCTCACGCGGCGCTGATGGCAGCGAGGCGGGTGCGCGAGAGGGCGACGCTGATCGCGGCCGAGCTGCTCGAGGCGGCGCCCGAGGACCTCGACCTGTTGGAGGGGCGGTTCGTCGTCCGAGGGACCCCGGACCGGTCCGTGTCCTGGCCCGATGTCTGCCACGAGGCCCACTTCCTGAAGAAAGCCCCACGGAAGTTCGAGCCGGGACTCGAAGCGACGGCGTTCTACGACCCACCCGACGTCGGCTACTCTTTCGGGGCGAACGCCGCCGTCGTCGAGGTCGATATCGAGACCGGGAGCGTGGAGTTGCTGCGATTCGTCTCGGTCGACGACTGCGGGCGTGTACTGAACCCCGGCATCGTGGCCGGCCAGATCCACGGCGGGATCGCACAGGGGATCGGGCAGGCGCTCTTCGAGGAGGTGGTCCACGACGAGACTGGACAGATCATGAGCTCCAACCTAACGACCTATCTGCTCCCCTCGGTCACCGAGGTCCCCAACCTCGAACTCGAGCGGTGGGAGACGCCCTCGGACACGCTCTTGGGAGTACGCGGTGTTGGGGAATCGGGGACGCTTGCTTCGACGCCGGCCGTCGTGAACGCAGTGGCCGACGCCCTCGCACCCTTCGGGGTTCGGCTCGAACGCACCCCCCTTCGGCCCGACGTGATCTGGGAGCTCCTTCATCCTGAAGACGCCGCATGACCTGAATGAGCTGATGAGCCGGATGCAGGGTCGGGTCGCCCTTGTGACCGGCGCCGCTCGAGGCCTGGGACGGGCCGTCGCGGTGGGGCTCGCGGCTGAGGGTGCGGACGTCGTTGTCTCGGACATCGCCCGGCCGGACCCGCTCGTGAAGTATCGCCTCGCGGAGGCATCTGAGCTTCGAGAGACCGCCCGCCTGGTAGAAGGACGCGGATGCAAGGCACTTCCGGTGAGTTGCGACGTCTCCGACGAGGGCGAGGTCCGTGCCCTCGTCGACCGGTCGGTCGCGGCCTTCGGGAGGATCGACATCCTGGTCGCGAGCGCCGGGATCCTCGGACCGAGCCATCCCGCGTGGCAGATCCCGGAGGCCGAGTGGGACCGCGTCTTGGCCGTGAACCTCAAGGGGGTCTGGCTCTGCTGCAAGCACGTGGCGCCTCACATGATCGCCGGCGGAGGCGGGCGGATCGTCAACGTGGCCTCGACCGCCGGCCTCAAGGGATCGCCGCGCTTCGCCGGCTACGCCGCTTCGAAATGGGGCGTCATCGGACTCACCAGGTCCCTTGCGGCGGAGCTGGCGCCGCACGGGATCACCGTGAACGCGGTCTGCCCGGGTCCGATGGACACCCCGATGCTCCGCAACGAGGCTGTCGCGCGGGATCTCGGTGTCTCCTCACCAGAGGAGTGGGAGGCGTTCACCGATTCCTCCTTGCTCCTTCGAGGGGGGCTCCTGGACCCCAGCGCCGTCGCGGACGCCGTCGTCTGGCTGGCGTCGGAGGAGGCCCGCTACGTCACCGGTCATGCGCTCCCGGTGGACGGCGGCTATGCGGTGAGGTAAGTGGCGTCTCCGCCTCACCCACGAGGGGCGATTTGGCCCATCACGGGCCAGGCGCGCTCCGGACCAGACCTCATTTGCTCCAGCGCGAGCGCGACGCCCATAGCCACGTCTTCGCGTAGGGCGGGCGCCGTGACCTGCACGCCCACGGGCAATCCGTCGGCGTCGAAGCCGGCCCGGACGCTACAGGCGGGGAGCCCGGTCAGGTTTTGGGGGACCGTGTAGTCCATGACGAGGTCCCGGAACGCCATCCCTTCGCCAAGGTGCTCGACCCGGTCGGGCGCGTCGATCGTGGACGGTCCGCCGGCGGAGACGGGGGTGAGGAGCACGTCGACCTGCTCGAAGGCAAGCTCGAACCGTCGCCGGATCCGCGCCCGCCGCTCGAGCGCGTCGAGGTAGTCGTCGAGGGTCACCTCGGCGGCCGCATCGAGGCGCCCACGGACATCAGCGCCATACTCGCCGGCTCGGCCGGGGAAGGTGCCGAAGACTCGCGAGTGCACGTGATGGGCCTCCGCCATCTGGATCGTGGCGAACGTCGGCCGGACGTCCCGGGCGCCGGGGATCCGGACCTCGCGGAGCTCCGCCCCCGCGTCCTCCATCGCGGCTGCCAGCGAGTCGAAGAGCTCCTGGTGGTCGGGCCGGAGCGGCACGAGGTGCGGATCGGGGGCGAACCCCACCCGGAGCCCCCCGAGCGTTGGCTCGACCAGCCGGCCAGCCGGCCCCGCGCGAAGGGTGGAGAGGTCACCCTGGTCCCACCCGGCGAGGACCGACAGCGCGAGCGCGAGGTCGCGGACGTGGCGAGCGAGGGGGCCCGGGTGGTCCAGGGAGGGCGCGAGGGCCGCGGCGCCGCGCTTGCTCACGCGTCCGTAGGTCGGCTTCAGGCCGGCCACGCCGCAGAAGGCCGCGGGGATCCGGATCGAACCGCCTGTGTCGCTTCCGAGCGCGAGGGGCGCCATGCCGGTCGCGATCGCTGCGGCCGCGCCCCCGCTCGAGCCCCCCGGGACGCGGTTGAGATCCCATGGGTTCCTGGTGGAGCCCAGCTCGGCGTGCTGGGTCGTGATTCCCCATCCGAACTCGTGCGACCGAGTGAGGCCGAGGACAATGGCCCCTGCTGACCGGAGGCGTCGAACCGCCGCGGCGTCCCCCTCTGCGACCCGGTCGCGGAAGATCGTCGACCCGTAGGAGGTCCTCGCGCCCTCGACGTCGAAGAGCTCCTTGATGGCCACCGGGACGCCGTGCAGGGGCCCGCGCCTCGTGCCACCTGCGAGCTCCTCGGTACACGCGTCCGCCTCCTCGGTGGCCCGCTCGAGCGTAAGGGTGGTGAATGCGCCGACGAGTGGGTCGACAGACTCGATCCGCTCCACCGAGGACCTGACCACCTCTCGTGGAGAGAGCTCGCCGCGCTCATAGGCCTCCAGGAGGTCCGACGCGCCGAGGCGCCAGGGGTCGGTCCTCACAGAGCCGGCGTGGGCTCGGCGGGCTGGTAGCCCGCCGCTTCGAGCGTCGAGGCTCCCCCGAGGACCCACAGGATGACGAGATCCTCAGCGCCCATGCTCTCGGCCCCGTGCACCACGCCCCTCGGGACGAAGACGACGTCGCCGGCGCGAAGATCGAACCACGTGCCGCCGACGAGATGACGCCCGCGGCCGGAAATCACGATGACCGTCTCCTCGGCGTTGGGGTGGAGGTGGGTCTCGTGGGTTCCGCCGTCCGCCGGGTAGATGGTCTGACCTACAGCGGTCAGCTCGGCGCCGTTCCGCTCGGGTGCCACGAGGTACCTGACGTCGAGGTGCGAGAACGCCGTACCGGAAAGATCGGCCGGCGGGGTGGTATCTGCTCGAACGACGTATTCCATCACGGCGCCCCCTCTCGGCTCCCTTGACCTGTGCTCGCCGTCTGTTCTATAAAGTATAGGATTTCTCCCCGGCACGGTGGGTAGATGTGAATGGTCATGGACGGTCCCGGGGTTCCGTTGAGGGAGGTTGCGATGTCACAGTCGAATCTGATGACCACGTCCGAGCCACGCACGTCGCCGTTGACCGCGGAGGAGATCATCTCCTTCTACGAGCGTGGGTACCTCATGCCGGGGCGCATATTGACCGACGAGCAGGTCGAGCGGCTCCGCGAGGCCCTGGACCGGGCGCGTGAGCGCGAGCGGGAGGCGGGGCGCGAGTACGACCTCCTGGATCCGTCCCTCTGGCCGAAGGACGAGAAGCCGCCGCAGGAGCCGGGCAAGTCCGTGGGGTTCCTCTTCAACCTTTGGTTGCAGGACAACGACTTCCGCGAAGTCGCGTTCAATCCGATGCTGGCGCGGTGGGCCGCACAGCTGATCGGCTCCCGCCAGGTGAGGTTGCTGGAGGACGGCGCCATCTTCAAGGAGCCGCAGACGGGGGGCTCGCTGAAGTGGCACCAGGACTTCCCCTACTGGCCGCTCTCGTCCCCGGTCCAGACGACGGCATGGATCGCCCTGGACCGGGTCACGCCCGAGAACGGCGGCATGCGCATGGCCGCGGGGAGCCACCTCCTCGGCGAGCGCCTACCCGCGGCCTTCGGCACCGGCAGCACGTACTATCAGGACAAGCGGCCGCCGGTAGTGAGGGAGATCGAGGATCCGGAGGCCATGGGCATGGAGATCGCGACCATCGAGCTCGAGGCGGGCGAGGTCTCCTTCCACCATCCGCTGATGTGGCACGCCTCTGGACCGAACGTCACGGACCGGTCGCGCAGGGGGTTCGTGCCGCGCTACTGTGGCGACGGCGCAATCTGGCTCGGGTCGCGCCGGTACGAGTACAACTACAGTGACGACGAGGTGGGGATCGCCATCGGCGAGCCCTTGGGTGGGCGGTACTTCCCGCTCGTCCCCTTCTGAGTCGAGCGATCTCGAGCAGGTAGGGAGGGCAGTGTGGCCGACGCTCGGACTGGCTACCGGATCGGGGGAGGGCGCGTCGTCCCGTGCGAGGACCTGTCGGTCATCGACCCGGGTGTCGTCGTCACCGAGGGCGACCGGATCGCGTGGGTCGGCGACGAGGCCGCTCTCCCGGAGCCCTATCGAACGCCCGACTACGAGGAACTCGACGCAGCCGGCGGAACGATCATGCCCGGCCTCATCGACGGGCACATGCACATCAGCTTCGGGGAAGCCGCCTCGGAGGAGGAACTCTCGCTCTACACCCCTGCTGAGTACCGAGCGATCCGCGCCGCGGTCGATGCCGAGAAAGCGCTCCTTGCGGGCGTCACGAGCTCGTGCGACCCGGGCGGCCCGTACCGGGTCGCCCTGGCGGTGCGCAACGCCATCGCCGGGGGGCTGATCCAAGGGCCGCGAATGGCGTGCGCCGGCAAGCAGATAACCAGCCAACAGGGGATCGCCGACGGGTTCCCGGGTTGGGTCGGTGTGCCCGAGTCGTCCTTCGGCGCTCTCGTGCGCACACGGGAGGAGATGATCCAGGAGATCCGCAACGAGGTGAAGGACGGGGTCGACCTGATCAAGATCGCGGGCTCCGGGAACTCCTCGGACGAGTACGCGGCCTTCCGTCTCGATGAGCTCGAGTGGGCGGTGGACGAAGCCCACCGCCTCGGGCGGCCCGTCACGATCCACGCCCGCTCGCGGCAGTCCGTGGAGTACGCCGCCGCGGCGTGGGTCGATTGGATCATGCACGCCTCCCACATGGACGAGCCGACGCTCGAGGTTGTGGTGAAGAGGGAGATCCCGCTCCTGCCGGCGCTCACGCTGCTGGTGAACACCTTGGAGGCGAACGGCGACGGCCTGGCCCCGGCGGTCCGGGACCGGATCAAGCGGGAGGTCGACGCGGCATCGGAGATTCTCTCCAAGGCCTACCGGGCCGGGGCGACGATGATCGCGGGCTCCGAGTCGGGCTTTGCGATGACTCCCTACGGGGAGTGGCACGCGCGCGAGATGGAGTTGTTCGTCAGCTACTTCGGTATGAGCCACGGCGATGCGCTCCTCGCGATGACCCGGAACGCTGCCCTGACTCTGCCGAATCACCGGGGCGACGTCGGCACGCTCACGCCCGGCAAGTACGCCGACGTTCTGATCGTCGACGGCGCGCCCGACCGGGACGTCAGGATCCTCCAGGACCGTTCGAGGCTCCGCCTCATCATGCAAAACGGTCGGCGGGTCACCCCGTGGCTCCCACCCGAGCGGGGGCGGATCAAGTTCGCTTTCGAGAAGACGCATGTCTACACGCCGCGTGTGTACCGCCCTGAGGATCGGTCCGCCGGCCTGTTCATGACCGCAGCCGACGCATGACGGGTCCCGACGTCGGGGAGCTCCTCGGCCTCCGCGGACGCTGTGCCATCGTCACCGGCGCCGCTCAGGGGTTCGGCGCGGCCATCGCGGGCCGGCTCTCGGAGGCGGGGGCGGTGGTAGTCGTTGCCGACCAGAACGCCGAGGGCGCCGAGGTGCGCGCGGCCGCGCTCGCTTCAGCGGGCGGGCGGGCTGTGGCCGAACACGTGGACGTCACCGATCAGAGAGGTGTCGAGGCCCTCCTCGCGTCGGCGCGGTCCCACACGGGACGGGTCGACATCTTGGTCAACAACGCGGGGGTGTTCTCCAACTTCCTCGTGCCCGCCATGCCGCCCGAGGAGTTCGAGCGGATCCTCCGCGTGAACGTCCTCGGCTCCTTCATCTGCGCGCAGGCGGTCTCTCGGGTCATGCGGGAGGATGGGCATGGCGGCGTGATCGTAAACGTCGCCTCGGTGGACGCGCTGCGACCGTCCGCGGAAGGGCTCTCCCACTACACAACGTCGAAGCACGCGATCGCCGGGCTCACGCGGTCGCTCGCAATGGAGCTCGCGTCCCATAGGATCCGGGTCAACGCGGTGTGTCCGGGTGCGGCAATGACCGAGGGCGCGATCGCCTTGATCAGGGAGGGCGCACCGGAAGGCATCGACGTCGAGGCGCAGTGGGACGGCATCGTGGACCGGACGCCGCTCGGACGCCTCTGCACGCCCGACGACGTCGGGAGGGCCGTTCTTTTCCTCGCATCGGACATGGCGGCTTTCATAACAGGCGTGCTCCTCCCCGTCGACGGGGGGATCCTCATCCAGCCGCTCGAGGGCTATGTCCCGGCGAGGAGCTCCGCCGAAGGAGACTCCGATGACTGACGCGTTCCCCGACTTCATCCGGGCGCTGCCCCGCCCCGACAGCCCGTTCCCGATCGAGGCCCGAATCGTGCCGAGCGAGCACGTCCTCACGATGTTCTACGAGGTCGGGGAGCAGCTCGACATCCCGGAGCACACGCACGGCCCGCAGTGGGGCGTGGTGTTGGAGGGGAGCATGGAGATGACCGTCGGCGACGAGACGCGGACGTATGCCCGCGGGGACACCTACTACGTTCCCAACGGCGTACCCCACACGGCGCATATCCACCGCGGCTACCGAGGGATCGACGTCTTCTCCGACCCGAACCGGTACCGGCCGCTGGGGCGCGAGCCCGACCCGGAAGGCCTTCCATGACGGGGAACCTGCTGTTGGATAACTTATCGCCTGGGGGGCGGAGCTGATGGCGACGAAGGGCGGCAGAGGGGGCGAGTCACTTCGGGGAACGCTCGTCGACGACGTCACGGAGCGTCTCCGACGCGCCATTGTCACCGGCGAGATAGCGCCCGGGCAGAGGATCCGGGTGCGCGACCTCGAGGAGCGTTTCGGCGTCTCCCATATCCCCATCCGCGAGTCGCTCCGCTCCCTCGAGGCGGAGGGCCTCGTGGAGAACCTCCCGCAGCGCGGCGCCGTCGCGACGGGCGTCTCGTTGGACGAGCTCTCCGAGCTGTACGACCTGCGTCGCATCCTGGAAAGCGCAGTCGCAGAGCGGGCGGTTGCGTCCTTCCACCCGGAGCGGCTCCAGACGATCAAGTCGGCCCTCGAGCGCCTGGAGGACGTTTCGGACGGGGTCTCCGACGAGTTCATCGAGGCGCACCGGAACTTCCACTGGGCGATCCTGGAGCCGGGAGCGACGCGGCTGATCGAGCGCACGCTCCGGCAGCTCTGGCAGACCTCGGAGCGCTACGTCCGCCTCGCCGTGTCGGCCGCGCATACGGGGGCCACCGGCAGGACCCAGCACCGGCGTCTCTATCAGGCCAGCCGATCGGCGGACTCCGAGCGGCTGAGGGACGAGGTGCTCTCCCATCTGCATCTCACCGAGGGCGGGATCCGCGCCTGGTACGAGCAGGAGGGAACGGCGCCGGCCAAAGCGGCCAGGGACGAGGCCGCGTCTACCTCGAAGGCTGCGCGTGGGGGCCGCGCATGAGGGCCGCGGTCATCGAGGAGCTGGGGAGCGGGCCCCGTGTCGCCGACGTGCCGGCGCCGGATCCGGCGGATGGAGAGGCCCTGATCGAGCTCGCCGCCGCGCCGCTCAACCCCGCCGACCTCGCGGTAGCGAGCGGGACCTTCTGGGCAGGGCACCCGCCGCTTCCCTACGTTCCCGGACTCGAAGGAACCGGTCGCGTCCTGTCCGGTTCCCAGGCGGGAACGCTCGTCTACGCGACGGGTGGCGGCCTGGGCGTCACACGGAACGGGGCCGCCTCAGAACGGTTCGTCGCTCAGGAGGGCAGCCTGATCCGCCTCCCCGAGGACGCCGACCCGGCCGTGACGGCTGCCCTCGGAACGGCCGGCCTGGCCGGCTGGCTCCCTCTGTCGTGGCGAGCGGGGCTCCAGCCCGGAGAGACGGTGCTCGTGCTCGGCGCCACCGGCACGGCCGGCGGCATCGCCGTCCAAGCGGCTCGCATCCTCGGTGCGGCGAAGGTCGTGGCCGTGGGACGCAATCGTGATCGGCTGGAGCAGCTTCGAGACGTGGCGGACGACGTCGTTGCACTCGACGAGCCGGACCTGCCCGCGCGGCTCGTCGAGGCCTGCGCGCCGGGGGCGGACGTCGTCTACGACATCCTGTGGGGCGAACCGCTCGTCGCCGCTCTCGGCGCCGCCAGGACCGGCGCCCGGGTCGTCCACGTGGGGACGGCGTCCGCGTCGACGGCCACCCTCCCGTCGATCCGAGGAAGCCAGCTCTCGATCTTCGGATATTCGAACTTCGGGGCTCCGCGGGAGATTCTCGTTGAGGCCTACCTCACTATGGTTCGCCACGCGATGGAGGGGACGCTCCGGATCGACCTGACCCGGATTCCCTTCGAGGAAGCCGGGCGCGGGTGGGAGGGGCTTCGGTCCGGGAGGGGCAAGTTCGTGTTCGCCCCTTGAGGACTGGCGACGATTGCGGGCTCGTTCGCCCGGGTCCCTGAAGGAGGTGCGATTGAGTTACGACCTCATCCTTCCGAAGACCGGCATCTACACCGACGACGTACTGTTGCTCGAGTGGCACGTGGGGGAGGGCGAGCAGGTCGCTGCGGGTACCTCGGTCTTCACGATGGTCACCGACAAGGTGGAGGTCGAGGTAGAGTCGGAATACGAGGGCTGGCTGCATCAGCTGGTTCCCTCGAACAGCGAGGCTCCGATCGGCACTCGGGTCGGGATCGTCGCCGAGACCCGCGAGGAGTACGAGTCGCTGGCCTCCGACTTCTGATGCGGGAGGACATCGACGCCATGCCGACCGATCGAGACGCCCTCTTGTGGATGTATCGAACCATGGAGACCATCCGCGCGTTCGAGGAGCGCGTGCAGCGGGAGTTCGCCAAGGGCGACATGCCGGGCTTCGTGCACGTGTACATCGGCGAGGAGGCCGTGGCGACCGGCGTCTGCGCGCACCTGACAGACGAGGACTTCATCACCAGCACCCATCGAGGTCACGGGCATTGCATCGCGAAAGGGTGCTCCCTCCCCGAGATGCTCGCGGAGCTCTACGGGCGGGAGACAGGACTCTGCAAGGGCCGAGGGGGATCTATGCACATCGCCGACTTCCGGCGGGGCATGCTCGGTGCGAACGCCATCGTCGGCGGGGGCATTGCCATCGCCACCGGCGGTGCCCTCTCCGCCCAGGTCCGAGGGACGAAACAGGTGGCGGTGGCCTTCTTCGGTGACGGGGCCGCCAACGAGGGCGTCTTCCACGAGAGCTTGAACCTCGCAGCCATCTGGCAGCTCCCGGCGATCTACGTCTGCGAGAACAACGGATGGGCGGAGTCGACCCCCACGGCCTACTCGACGAGCGTGGCCGACATCGCGGACCGGGCCGCGGCCTACGGGATCCCCGGCATCGTGGTCGATGGATCCGACATCCTAGCGGTCTCCGAGGCGGCCGAGGCGGCCATCGGCCGCGCGCGGAACGGCCGGGGCCCGACGCTCATCGAGGCCAAGGTCCACCGGCTCGCCGGGCACTACGTCGGCGACCCGCAGGGTTACCGCGACCGCGAGGAGGCGAAGGCCCTCCGCGCGTTCGACCCCATCACCCGGTTCAGGGGTCGGCTCGAGGAATTGGGGGTGCTGACGGGCGCCAACATCGAGCTCATCCGGAAAGAGATCCAGCGGGAGCTGGACGATGCGGTGGAGCACGCGAAGTCCGGCCCTTGGCCCCGGCCGGAGGAGGTGACCGCTCATGTCTACGTCGACGGGTGAGGAGGAGCGGGTCGCCGAGCGGACCCGGTCGATGGTGCAGGCGATCGGGGAGGCCCTCCACCAGGCCATGGAGGAGGACCCCACGGTCATCGTCCTCGGGGAGGACGTTGTCGGGGGCGCAGGCCTGGGCCCTCCGCTGGAAGGCTCGATGGGCGGGACGTTCGGCGCAACGAAGACCCTCTTCCCGGCGTTCGGCGCCTCGCGCGTTCGGGACGCGCCCATCTCCGAGGCCGGCTTCGTCGGCGCGGCGGTGGGCGCGGCGGCGGCGGGCCTCCGCCCGGTCGTCGACGTGATGTGGTCGAGCTTCGCCCCGCTCGCCTTCGACCAGATCTTCAACCAGGCGGCGAAAATGCGGTACATGTTCGGGGGCCAGGCGAAGGTGCCCCTCGTGCTCCGCATGGCGATGGGGGCCGGCCTCGGCGCTGCCGGGCAGCACTCGGACACGCTCTACTCGGTCTTCACGCACGCGCCGGGTCTGAAGGTCGTAGTCCCGACGAACCCGCATGACGCGAAGGGGTTGCTGATCAGCTCGATCCTCGACGACAACCCCGTCGTGTTCCTGGAGCACATGGGGCTGTACAACTCGAAAGGCCCGGTTCCGGAGGAGATGTACACGGTCCCGCTCGGAGTGGCCGAGGTGGTACACGCAGGGAGCGACGTCACCATCGTCGGGGTCGCCCTGATGGCGAAGCGGGCGCTGGAGGCAGCGGAGGTGCTCTCCGCCGACGGCGTCGAGGCGGAGGTGATCGACCCGCGGACCCTCTCTCCCCTGGACGAGGAGACGATCCTGGGGTCAGTGGAGCGGACGGGCAGGCTCGTGATCGTGGACGAGAGCCCGCCGCGGTGCAGCGTGGCCACCGACATCGCGGCCCTTGCTGCCGATCGGGCCTTCGGAGCCCTTAGGGCGCCGGTGAAACGCGTGTCGGCCCCGCACACGCCCGTGCCCCTCTCGCCGCCGCTGGAACGGGCCTATATCCCATCTGTTGATCGGATCGTCGAAGCGGTCAGATCGATCGCCTAGCTTGTTCTCCGGCAGGCGGAGCAGAGGCACCTGGGGAAGGCTGTTGTCTCCTTCCCGTCCTAGGAGGCGCGGCGGAGCGCGAGGACGGCGTTCTGGCCGCCAAAGCCGAACGAGTTCGAGAGGGCGAGTCGCACGTCGGCCGCCCGGGCGTCGTTCGGGACGTAGTCCAGGTCGCAATCCGGATCGGGCGTGCGGTAGTGGACGGTGGGCGGGATCACGCCGTGGGTGATGGCGAGCGCGCAGACGGCGGCCTCCACGGCGCCGGCGGCGCCGACCATGTGGCCGGTCATCGACTTCGTTGAGGACACCGCGACCCGGTGGGCCTCGTCCTCGCCGAGGGCCGCCTTGAGCGCCCTGGTCTCCGACGCGTCGTTGAGCGGCGTCGAGGTCCCGTGCGCGTACACGTAATCGCCGGCCCCGGGCTCCTCGCCCGCGTCGCCAAGCGCGGATCGGATGGCGAGCGCGGCGCCCGATCCCTTGGGATCCGGCGCCGTGATGTGGAACGCGTCGTCCGACGCGCCGTACCCGGCCAGCTCGGCGTACACGCGGGCGCTGCGCCCGGTCGCGCGCTCCTCGGACTCCAGGATCAGCGCGCACGCGCCCTCCGACAGCACGAACCCGTCTCGTTCCGCATCGAACGGCCGGCTCGCGGTCTCGGGGTCCGTGTTCTTCGTCAGCGCTCCCATCTGAGCGAACGCGGCGATCGTGAGCGGCAGCGTGGCCGACTCGGAGCCGCCCACCACGGCAAGGTCGATCAACCCGTCGCGGATCATCCGATACCCCTCGCCGACCGCGTTGCCGGCCGACGCGCACGCAGTCACGATGCAGAGGTTTGGACCGGTCAGCCCGAGGCGCATGGCGATGTGGCCGGCACCGGCGTTCGCCATCAGGGCCGGCACCATGAAGGGGCTCACGCGGCCGGGGCCCCTCTCCAGCAGCACGGAATGCTGGTTCAGGAGCCACTCGATGCCGCCGATGCCGGTCGCGAACACGACACCGGCCCTCTCAGAGCGGATCTGGGGCGTGCCCGCGTCGTCCCAGGCGAGCATCGCGGCGGCCATCGAGAAGTGCACGAAGCGATCCGTGCGCCTGGCCTCCTTCGCGTCGAGCCAGTCGCTCACGTCGAAGTCGGGCACCTCCCCGGCCAGAGTGACCGGCAGGCCGGACGGATCGAACCTCTGGATGCGGCGCACGCCGTTCCGGCCGGTCTTCACACCTTCCCAGAACGCGGCGACGCCCGTCCCGACGGGGGTCACCGGTCCGATGCCGGTGACGACGACCTTCCGGCTGGCCGACACGACCTAGGCGAGGCCGAGCTTCGAGGCCACCAGCGCCACCGCCTGGCCGACGGTCTTCACACCGTCCATCTCCTCCTCCGGGATCTCGATGCTCCACTCCTCCTCGAGCGCGAGAACGGCTTCGACCAAGTCGAGCGAATCCGCGTTCAGATCCTCCGCGAACCTGGCGTCGGGAACCACCTGCGCCTCGTCCACAGCGAGCTGCTCCGCCAGGACCTTGCGGACCCGGCTTTCGATCTCCTCCTTCTCCATCCTTCCTCCTTCGCTTCCTCCCGGACCCTAGGCGGTGAGGCCGCCGTCGATCGGGATCACGGCCCCGTT
>JBQTIP010000054.1:0-14394 GCA_052388025.1 Actinomycetota bacterium | reverse complement strand
CGGCCGCCATCGAGGACTCGATCGTGCGAACCCTCTTGCACAACGCCCACTGAGCCGCCCCGGGTGCACTGAGGCGCGCCCGCGCGCCAGGATCGCCACCCGATCGGCCATGTGCTGGACCTCGCTGAGGATGTGGCTGGAGACGAAGACTGTTCGACCTTCGCCTCTTAGGCGCCCGAGGAGCTCGCGCACCTCCTTGATGCCCGCCGGGTCTAGCCCGTTGGCCGGCTCATCGAGGATCAGGACCTCGGGGTCCTTCAGGAGCGCAGCCCCGATCCCGAGGCGCTGGCGCATCCCCAGCGGGTAGGTCTTCACCTGGTGGTCGGCTCGCTCGGCAAGGCCGACGCGCTCGAGCACCTGGGTCACCGACTTCGGCCCGATACCGTGGAGGCGACCGAGGAGCTCTAGGTTGCGGCGTCCCGAGAACCGGGGATGGTGCGCGGGCGTCTCGACGATCGAGCCGACCCGGCGGATCACCTTCGGCAGGTCCTTCCGCACGTCCGCGTCCAGCAAGCGGCACGCGCCCCGGGTCGGGCGGATCAGGCCAAGCAGGCAGCGGATCGTGGTGGTCTTGCCGGCACCGTTCGGGCCGAGGAATCCGAACACACCGCCCTCGGGTACGGAGAGGTCGAGCCCGTCCACCGCCAGGGTCCCTCCCCCGCGCAGGCGCCGGTACTCCTTGCGGAGCCCCTCGACCTCGATGACCGCCATTCGCGTCCTCCCGTCTCTTCACGGTACCGGGCGGGCGCCGACGCGGCCCGGTGCCCGCACCACAATCCGGCGCCCCAGCCGCCCCAAATCCAGGGGTGCTGGCACCACCTCACGCAGGGGTCCCCCGCGGCATGATGTGGAGGTGACGCTGCCGTTCGGGCCGCCGGTCCCGCCGATGCTCGCGAAGCTCGAGCGCGAGATCCCGCGCGGGGACGGCTGGCTGTACGAGCCGAAGTGGGACGGGTTCCGCGCCATCGTGTTCCGAGACGGCGATCGCGTCCACATCCAGAGCCGCGACTCCCGCCCGCTCGAGCGGTACTTCCCCGAGCTGGCGCCCGCGCTGCGCGACGCGCTGCCGGCCGGCTGTGTCGTCGACGGCGAGGTGATCGTCGCGGGGCCCGAGGGCCTGGACTTCGACTCCCTACAACTGCGGATCCACCCGGCGGAGTCGCGCGTCCGGAAGCTCTCGGCCGAGATCCCGGCGAGCTTCGTCGCGTTCGACCTCCTCGCTGAGGGCGGGGAGGACCTTCGCAGTCGGCCCCTCGCCGAGCGCCGGACCAGGCTCGTCGAGGCGCTCGGGCTGAAGGCAACCGAGCGTCTGCCCTCCGGGCGGACGACCGTACTCCTCACTCCGCAGACCGACGACGCCGACGAAGCCGAGGGCTGGTTCGAGCGCCTCGAGCGGATCGGGCTGGACGGCGTGATCGCCAAGCGCGCCGACCAACCCTACATCCCCGGGCAGCGCGTGATGGTGAAGGTGAAGCACCGGCGAACGGCCGAGTGCGTCGTAGGCGGATACCGGCTGGCGAAGTCCGGCGACGGGGTCGGATCGCTGCTGCTCGGGCTCTACGACGACGGAGGCGTCCTGCACTACGTCGGGCACACGTCGGCGTTCAACACCCGCGAGCGTCGGGCGGTGCTCGAGGAGCTCCGCCCCCTCGAGGGCGGCGAGAGCTTCGGGCCCGGGCGGACGCCGGGCGGGCCTAGCCGCTGGACCGGCGGGCGCGACCCGGCCTACGTGTCGATAGAGCCGCGCCTCGTGTGCGAGGTCACGTACGACCACCTCCAAGGCGAGCGGTTCCGCCACGCGACCGGCTTCGTCCGCTGGCGGCCGGACCGCCGGCCGCGCGACTGCACGTTCGATCAGCTCGGGCCGCCCGTCGATCCCGCCTTCAGATCACCGGGTTGAGGCGGCCCGTGCGGACGTCGTAGACGTAGCCGGACACCGAGATGTCCCCCGGGATGAACGATGACCCTCGGATGCGGCGGACGTCCTCGCGGACGCTCTCCTCGAGGTCGCCGAACGGCAGGAAGTCCACGCCGGACGCGTCGGCCCCGTACCGCTCGGCGAGCTTCGACCGCAGGTCGTCGTTCGTGAACGTGAGCATCCCGCAGTCGGTGTGGTGGATGACGACGTACTCGTTCGTCCCGAGCAGGTTCGAGGAGATGATCAGCGAGCGGATCGCGTCGTCCGATGCGCGGCCGCCCGCGTTCCGGATCACGTGGGCGTCGCCGATCTCGAGCCCGAGGAACCTCTCGGGGTGCAGCCGAGCGTCCATGCAGGCGAGAACGGCGAGGCGCCTCGCCGGCGGCATGGGCAGATCACCCTTGTCGAACTCCTCTGCGAACTCCTTGTTTGCCTGCAGCACTTCCTCTGTGACAGACATGTTGGAGACCTCCAGTGGTTGGTTCGTTCGGGAAACCGAAGGGGCCGCGGACGCGGCCCCTTGTACGTGCGCAGGTGGACGGGACCGCTAACCGGGGACGTCGTCGTCGGTACAGCAGAGGCGGGCGGGGATCATGGCCCCAACGAGCCCGGCGCACCGTGTCCGGATCATGTCGCGGTAATTCCTATCTCGGGAATGGGACTTCTGTCAAGGCCTACTCGCAACAGCTCGGTCCGGCCCTCACCAGTCCCGGGGGATGCGGATCACGGGCGGGCGCTGGCCGCGGCGGGCGGCCTCGGTGCGGACCCTCGGCTTCACGAGCCGCTGGGAAGACGCAAACCGCCTCACCCGCTCGAGCTTCGAGCCCGCGAGGCTGATGTCGGGGAGGGCCCGCTCCACGCCGAAGACCACCTCGTCACCATCCGAGACGGCCCGGCCGACGAAGACGGCGTTCTCGTACCCGTTGAAGTCGGGCTCGTGGTACTCAAACGTCAGGCACGCGGGTCCGCTCGGGTCGGCGGGGCGCCCCGCCGGGACCTCCAGCCGGAACTCCCCGCCCGTGAACCGGCAGGCCGACGTCCGGAGCGGGACCGGGAAGCCCTCGCCGTCGACGACTGTGAGCACCGGCGGTGCGAAGTCTCGCCCGACCCGGCCCGCGCGCTCCCGCCAGTCGGCCTCGGGCACGCGCCACGGAGGCGGCTGCGGCCCCATCGGCTTCGGGTCGGAGGCGAGCAACTCCGTCCCCTCCGGAGCCCTCCACTCGCGAGGCGGCTCGTCCAGCCGTCCCCCCGGCCACCACAGGATCCGCAGGGGCATCACCTGGATCCAGATCCGGCTCCAGTACCAGTCCAGCCGGCGCATCGTCCAACGGGGGGTTCGCTTCCACGGTGCGGGCATCTTCGCGAGTGAAGCGCGCACGTACCGGTCGGTGTTCGCCTGGAGGTCCCGGTCACGGACGGCCGCCATCCCGTAGACCAGCATCACGGGCGGGTCCTCCAAGCCCGAGCCGGTCGCGTTCGAGTAAAGGAGGCAGACTTTCGGGTTCCGTCGCGCCCGCTCGGCCTTGGCCGGGCTGGTCAGGCCGGAGGACACGTCGAGGGTCCGCCCGTCCTCTCCGACGTAGGGCGTGAGGGGGTAGGTGACCGGCGTGCCCTTGCGATCGACGGTCGCGTACTCGACCGTGAGGAATCGGTCGAACACGGCCAGTAGCTCGTCCGGCCAGCCGTTCGGGTTCCCGAGCGCGGCGACGGAAGGCGGCGGCAGCACGACGCCGTACCCGGTCACCGCGAGCCGCAGCAGGACCTTCCCCGGGCGGAGGAGGTCCTCCACCTTGGCCCTGGAGAGTCGCTCGAGCTGCTTCAGCCGGGCGGCGTACTGATCGGGCCCGAGCCGCCGCGCCTTCGCCAGCTCGAGGGCGTTGTGCCACACCTTCCGCCGCGCCTCCTTCAGGAAGCGCTTCGACGCCATCCGGTTGAACGGCGTCAGCATCCGGTCGACGAGCGTCCGGTCCCCCGGCTCCTCGACCTCGCGGAGCTCCAGATCCTCTTCCTTCACCCGGCGAACGACGATGTCGTCGATGTGCTTGAAGTCCCGGAACCGTTCGCGGACGAGCCCGCGGTTCTGCAGCTCCTCGTCGCTCACCACGGCCAGGAGCGCCTGCGGCAGGTCGTAGTTGAGGTGCGCGTTGAGCCCGACGAGGACGTGGTGGAGCGGCGAGATGTCCGGGTCCCTCGCGGCTTCGAAGGCCGCCTGCCACGGGCCGGGCGGCCTCTCCCCGCGGGTCCACGCGTCCAGCGCGTCCAGGTAGAGCCCGGCGAAGACGACGTCCCAGCGCTCGACCCACTCGGGATCCAGGAACCCCCCGCGCTCGAGGTCGTCCCTCACGGCGATGGTGTTCCGCATGTAGACGGCGTGGAAGTGGCGCTTCTCGTCGTTCGCCTCCACGAGCGGCTCGGAGCTCGCGCGGAACCGGGCGATGACGTCGTCGATCGTGCTCATGGGCTGGACGTCCCGCGAACCCTCGCGAGCGCGAGGAGCCCGAGCACGCCGGCGGCCAGGATGCTCACCAGGAACGCGAGGTAGTACCAAGCGCTCGGCTTGCTCCAGTCGACGTCGGCCGAGTACCGGGCGAGGGCGATCAGCTCGAACGCCCCCAGGATCGCAAAGGCCACCAGCCCAGGGCGGATCCGCACCAGGTCCGCCTCGATGCTCGCGTGCATCGCGCCAACTCCCACGCCCAGGAGCCAGGCGCCCACGGCCTGCCCGGTGAGCGGCGTGAGCGCCCACGGCCAGAAGGCACCCGCCCGCTCGGGGGCGAGGAACAGGACGGCGCCGAAGATGAGGAGGATCGCCGACTGGACGCGGAGGACCCAGACGGCCACGGACGGGATCGGGGCGGTGCGCGGTGGGTCGACACCCGGCGTCCGGAGCTGACCGATCAGCAGGACGATCAACGCGATCGGCACGCACGTGTAGATCAAGATCCAGACCCAGGCCGCGGCCCCCGCCCAGATGAACGGCTCCCCGAAGTGAAACTTGTCGAGGTGCAGGAGGGTCGCGATCTCGGTCAGCACGGTGAAGGTCAGCACCGCCGGCACCGTGATCCGCGCGTCGGCGAGGTCACGCGCGCGGGCGCCGAGGCCCTCGAAGAACACGCTGGCGAGGTAGCCGGCGCCAAGGAAGGCGGCCGTGAGGCGGGGCTCGATCGTCCACGAGAAGTACTCGCCGGTCTGGTCGGTCAGGACGAACAGCTGGAACGCGGCGAGGGCCACCAGCCCGCTCGCGACGTACAGGAGCCGGCGCATGCCGACGGTAAGCGGCCGGACGGTGGGTGCCTTCACGATGCCCCTTTCATCAGCAAGCGGACGCCGCGAGCGCGGAGCCTGCCGAGAAGCGTATCCGGAGGAAGCCACCCGGCCGGACGCAGCACACCGCGGGCCGATAGCTCGCCGGCCAAGAGCGCCTCCAGCGCGAGGGCGCAGGGGAGGATCACCAGTCGCTGCCCCGCGAGCGCTGCCGCCGCCACCCCGCGCCCGCCCGCGTCCCACAGCTCCACCTGCACGACACCGATCTCGCTCCCGAAACGCGCGAACGGCCTCGATAGCTTCGAGAGCCAGCGGGCCAGCCGCGTCTGCCCTTCCTCGCCGATGAGCGGCGTGAGGCGCCCGAGCGCGGCGGAGCTCCTTCCCAGGTAGGCCCACTCCAGCGCCACCCGGAACTCCGCCTCGAGGCCCAGCTCCTTGCGGAACAGCTCCGCGTCCGGCGTCTGGAACCGGTAGGCCCGGCGGCGACCGAACGGGAGGCCCACCCACGCCGGATCCCTGAAGCCGCCGATCAGGGCGCTCGCGGTCGCGCCGGTGCCCTTCTCGTTCCGGTTGCCGATGAAGAGCGTGACACGGGCGCGAGCGGCGTCCGGCAGGCGGGCGCGGCACCACCGCGCCAGCACCCCCGAGACCGCCGGAACGGTCGACTGGCCCGTCAGCACCGCCACGCCGCGCTCGACCGCCGCAGCGTGCAGCCCCTGGTCGTCCAGCACCGGGAGCACCCAACCTGGGTCGTCGCTGATGTCGAGCCAGTGGGCGCCGGCGGCGACGGCGGCCCGGGGGAGCTCGTCCGGGAGCTCCTGGAAGGGGCCGGCCGTGCAGGCGACGGACACGCACCCCTCGGCCGCCCGCGCCAGCGCGTCGGGGTCGGCGAGGTCCAGCGCCAGCGGTTCTAGCCGGGCCGCCTCGCCGAGCTCACGGCACGCAGCCTCGGCCCGCCGGGGGTCCCTTCCGGCCAGGACGAGGCGCGCGTCGGTGTGGGCCAGGAGCTCGCGAGCGAGCTGCCGGCCGAAGACGCCGTACCCGCCCGGGATCAAGACACGAGACCGGCCGATCACGCCGACGGCCCGGGGGACTGACCGAGTCCGAGGGCTCGCTCGATGTCGCGGGCGGCCGCCACGACAGCGGGGGCATGCCGGCCGGCGCTGATGCGGCGCATACGGCTCTCGGGACCGGACACCGAGACAACGGCCAGCAGCTCGCCGTAGGAACCAAGGACCGGGGCGCTCACGGAGCCCACGCCCGCCTCCCGCTCGCCGGTGCTCGCCGCCCAGCCGCGCCGACGGGCCATGTCGACCTGCCGCCCGAGCCGCTCGCCGGTCGGCGTGGTGGGCGTCAGTCGCTCCGCCGAAGCCATCAGGCGCTCCCCATCGGCCTCGTCCGTCCAGGCCATGAACACCTTCCCGGCGGAGCCAGCGGTGAGCGGAAACGTGGCGCCCACGGGCACGATCGTTCTGAGCTCGTTGGGCGATTCCACGGCTTCGATGCAAACGCGCTCGTCCCCCGATCGGATGTAAAGCTGCGCGCTCTCGCCCGTGACCTCGGCGAGCCACTCGAGCGCCGGGCGCGCGAGGTCACGCAGAGGGAACTCCCGCATGGCGACCGTCGCGAGGCGCAGCAGCCGCGGCCCGAGACGGTAGCCGTAGCCGCCTAGGAACACGAGGAGCTCATGGTCCTCGAGCGTCTTGACCAGCCGGTGTGTGGTCGCGCGCGTGTATCCCGTCGCGTGGACGAGTTCGGTGAACGTGTGCGCCCCGCCCTCGACCGCATCCAGGATCGCGACGACCCGATCGAGTACCGCCGGCTTCGGGGTCCGTGCTAGACTCATGTTCCATTCAATGGTACTGAGTTCCATTAGATGGAACAAGGGGTGCGGGAGCTGCCGGTGACGACCGTGGGCAAGACGTTGGCCGAGAAGGTCTGGCAGCGCCACGTCGTCCACGTGGCCGAGGGCGAGCCCGACCTGCTCTACGTCGACCTCCACCTGGTCCACGAGGTCACCTCGCCGCAGGCCTTCGACGGTCTGCGCCTCGCCGGGCGGACGGTGCGCCGACCCCGTCTCACCATCGCGACGATGGACCACAACGTCCCCACCGCCCCCGGGCCGGAGGACCCGATCTCGGTCCGCCAGATGGACGCCCTCCGCCGCAACTGCGATGAGTTCGGCATCACGCTTTACCCCACCGGACACATCGGCCAGGGGATCGTCCACGTCATCGGGCCGCAGATGGGCGTCACACAGCCCGGCCTCGTCATCGCCTGCGGCGACAGCCACACGTCCACCCATGGAGCATTCGGCGCGCTCGCCTTCGGCATCGGCACGAGCGAGGTGGAGCACGTGCTCGCGACCCAGACGCTCCCTCAGAAGCGGCCCGGAATGATGGCCGTCACGGTCGAGGGCGACCTGTCCGCAGGCGTCAGCGCGAAGGACGTGATCCTCTCCATCATCGCCCGCATCGGGACGAGCGGCGGAAGCGGCCACGTCATCGAGTACCGCGGCTCGGCGATCCGCTCGCTCTCGATGGAGGGACGGATGACCGTATGCAACATGTCGATCGAGGCCGGTGCGCGCGCCGGCCTCGTCGCGCCCGACGACGCCACGTTCGCGTTCCTCGAGGGCCGGCCCCACGCCCCGTCGGGCGGCTACTGGGAGCGCGCCCTCGACGACTGGCGCTCGCTAATCACCGACGACGGCGCGACCTTCGACCGCGAGGTCACCATCGACGCGACCCATCTGACGCCGCACGTGAGCTGGGGGACGAACCCCGGACAGACGGTCTCCATCGACGACTCCGTCCCCGACCCGGCGTCCTTCGACGATCCCGTGAAGAGGGAGTCGGCCGAGCGCGCGCTCGCGTACATGGGCCTCACGCCCGGGACGGCGATCCGCGATATCCGCCCCGATACGGTCTTCATCGGCTCGTGCACGAACAGCCGGATGGAGGACCTGCGCGCGGCCGCCGCAGTCGTCCGGGGCCGCCGCGTTCGCGAGGGCCTGCGCGCGATGGTCGTCCCCGGCTCGATGCTCGTGAAGGCCCAGGCCGAACGCGAGGGTCTGGACGAGATCTTCAGGGCCGCCGGGTTCGAGTGGCGCGGCGCCGGGTGCTCCATGTGCCTGGCGATGAACCCCGACAAGCTCTCTCCGGGCGAGCGCTGCGCGTCGACCTCGAACCGGAACTTCGAGGGCCGCCAGGGCAGGGGCGGGCGCACGCACCTGGTGAGCCCGGCCGTGGCCGCCGCCACTGCGATCGCCGGCCGCTTCTGCGCGCCGGCCGACCTCGAGCCGGCGGAGGTGTAGCAGCCGGTGGAGCCCGTCCGCGTCATCACCGGCACCGCGGTCCCGCTCGACCGCGCCGACGTCGACACCGACCAGATCGTCTCGGCGGACTCGCTCAAGCGCATCGAGCGAACCGGGTTCGGGCCGTTCCTGTTCGCGGAGTGGCGGAAGGATCCGAACTTCGTGCTGAACGATCCGCGCTACGCGGGCGCGCCGATCCTGCTCGCCGGCTCCAACTTCGGCTGCGGATCCAGCCGTGAGCACGCGCCGTGGGCTCTGGAGGACGCCGGCTTCCGCGCGATCATCGCGCCCTCGTTCGCCGACATCTTCCGGAACAACTGCCACAAGATCGGCCTGCTGCCGGTGGAGCTGCCCTCCGAGTCGGTGAGGGCACTGATGGACGCGGTGGAGGGCGACCCGGCGACCCTGATCACGGTGGACCTCGGGCGCGGAACGGTGAGCGCCCCGGGCGCCGAGGAGACGTTCGAGATCGACGAGGCCACGCGCTGGCGCCTGATGGAGGGCCTCGACGAGATCGGGCTCACGCTCCGCCACGCCGACGCGATCGCCGGCTACGAGGCCGCCCGACTGCCCTGGCTCCCCACGGCGTAGCATTGGATCCGTGGGAGCCAGCAGCGAGTTCGGCCCGAACGTCTGGCTGATCGACGAGATCTACAGGCGATTCCTGGAGGACCCCGACTCGGTAGGCGAGGCCTGGCGGGAGTTCTTCAGCGACTACCACCCGAGGGGAGCCGACGCTGCGCCGCCGGCCCCCGCACAGCCCGCGGCGGCGCCGGTGCCACCAGACGGCGCCACCCCCCTCGCCGGCGCGGCGGCCGTCATCGCACGTCACATGGACGAGAGCCTCACCGTCCCCACTGCCACCTCGGTCAGGACCGTCCCGGCGAAGCTCCTCGAGGTCAATCGCCAGATCATCAACCGCCACCTCGAGCATGCGAGCGGCGGCAGGGTGAGCTTCACCCACCTCATCGGGTGGGCCATCGTGAAGGCGCTAGCGGCCTTCCCGGGTATGAACCGCTCCTACGCCCTCGTCGGTGGCAGGCCGAGCGCCGTCTCCCACGAGCACGTGAACCTGGGCCTGGCCGTTGACGTCCAGCGCCCCGACGGCTCCCGAAGCCTCGTCGTGCCGAACATCAGGGGCGCCGGGTTCCTCGACTTCACCGGGTTCCACGGCGCCTACGAGGACGTCATCCACCGGGTGCGCTCGAACAAGCTGACGCCCGACGACTTCGCCGGCACGACGGTGACCATCACCAACCCCGGCATGATCGGGACGGTTCAGTCGGTCCCGCGCCTGATGTCCGGGCAGTCGGCGATCATCGGCGTCGGTGCGATCGGATACCCCGCCGA
The DNA here is from genome assembly GCA_052388025.1 of Actinomycetota bacterium. Lineage (GTDB taxonomy): Bacteria > Actinomycetota > UBA4738 > UBA4738 > HRBIN12 > JBQTIP01. The sequence continues at coordinate 4,546 of JBQTIP010000054.1, read as the reverse complement.
GTATCACGGCGCCGATCCCGAGACCCTCGCCGAGCTCGGCGTCAGCAAGGTCGTCACCCTGACGAGCACGTACGACCACCGCGTGATCCAGGGGGCCGAGAGCGGAGAGTTCCTCTCGCACATCCACGACCTGCTGCTCGGCCAGCACAACTTCTACGGGGAGATCTTCCGGAGCTTGGACGTGCCCCAGCGGCCGATCCGCTGGAAGGCCGACGTCAACCCGGCACGTGACACCCTCCTGGCGACCGAGAAGCAGGCGCGCGTGCTCACCCTCATCAACAACTACCGGGTCCGCGGGCACCTGATCGCCGACCTCGACCCGCTCGCCGTCGCGCCCCCCAAGACCCACCCGGAGCTCGACCCCGCCACGCTGGGGTTCACGGTCTGGGACCTCGAGCGCACGTTCGTGACCGGCGGCTTCGCCGGGCGGCGCATGGCGAAGCTCGCCGAGATCTGGAGCATCCTGCGCGACGCCTATTGCGGATCGATCGGCGTGGAGTACATGCACATCCAGGAGCCGGCGCAGAAGGAATGGATCCAAGAACGTGTCGAGGGCGTTTCGCAGGAGGTCACCGCGGAGGTCAAGCACCAGATCCTCCGGAAGCTGAACGAGTCGGAGGCCTTCGAGCGGTTCCTGCACCAGAAGTACGTGGGCCACAAGCGGTTCTCGCTGGAGGGCGCCGAGAGCCTCATCCCGACGCTCGACGTGCTGTTGGACGACGCCGCCGACGCCGGCATGGCCGAGGTCGTCGTCGGAATGGCGCACCGGGGGCGGCTGAACGTGCTCGCCAACACGATCGGGAAGAGCTACGGGCAGATCTTCCGCGAGTTCGAGGGCAGCATCGACCCGACGAGCATCGAGGGCTCGGGCGACGTCCGGTACCACCTCGGCGCATCGGGCAAGCACACCTCGCGCGCCGGGAAGGAGGTCGTCGTTTCGGTCGCGTCGAACCCGAGCCACCTGGAGTCGGTCGACCCGGTGGTAGAGGGGATGGTCCGCGCCAAGCAGGATCTACTCGACCGGGGCGAGGAAGCCCCGGTCCTCGCCGTGCTGGTCCACGGCGAGGCGGCGTTCGCCGGCCAGGGCGTGGTCGCCGAGACCCTCAGCCTCTCGCAGCTTCCCGGCTACCGGACCGGCGGCACCGTGCACATCGTGATCAACAACCAGCTCGGGTTTACGACCGGCCGCGTCTTCGGCCGCTCGAGCACCTACGCGAGCGACGTCGCCAAGATGGTCCAGGCCCCCATCTTCCACGTGAACGGCGACGACCCGGAGGCGTGCGTGGTCGTGGCGCGCCTCGCGTTCGGGTTCCGACAGTCGTTCAAGAAGGACGTCGTCATCGACCTGTGGTGCTATCGCCGCTGGGGGCACAACGAGGCCGACGAGCCTTCGTTCACCCAGCCCCAGATGTACGCGCGCATCGGGGAGCTCCGCTCGGTCCGGAAGCGCTACACGGAGGACCTGGTGAACCGCGGCGACCTGTCGGTCGAGGAGGCCGAGCGCTCGCTCGAGGAGTTCTCGGCACGGCTCTCGCAGGCCTTCGACGAGACGCGGCAGCAGCCGAGCGGGATTCCCAGGGTCGAGCCCGAGGCACCCGAGGCGATGCCCGCCACGCCGACGCCGACCGGCGTGCCGCGAGACGCGCTGGATCGCGCGGTGGAAGGGCTCACGCGGATCCCCGAGGGCTTCCACATCCACCCCAAGCTCGCGAAGTGGATGCAGCAGCGAGCGGGAGCGCTCGCAGCCGACGCCGTGGACTGGTCGCTCGCCGAGGCGCTGGCGTTCGCCTCGCTGCTCCTCCAAGGCGTGACCGTCCGGCTGGCCGGGCAGGACACGCGCCGCGGGACGTTCAGCCAGCGCCACGCCGTGCTGGTCGACCAAGAGGACGGCCACGAGCACCTGCCGCTCGCCGATCTCGACGGCCGGCGGGGGAGGGCCTTCATCTACGACAGCCCGCTTTCGGAGTTCGCCGCGCTCGGGTTCGAGTACGGCTACTCGGTGGCGAACCCGAACGCCCTCGTCGCTTGGGAGGCCCAGTTCGGTGACTTCGTGAACGAGGCGCAGGTCGTCGTGGACCAGTTCATCGTCGCGGCCGAGGACAAGTGGGGAGAGACGAGCGGCGTGACGCTGCTGCTGCCGCACGGGTACGAGGGCCAGGGCCCGGAGCACTCGAGCGCCCGCCTCGAGCGGTTCCTCGACCTCTGCGCGCAGGACAATATCCAGGTCACAGTCCCATCGACGGCCGCGCAGTACTTCCACCTGCTCCGCCGCCAGGCGCTCCGGGACATCCGCAGGCCGCTCGTTGTGATGACGCCGAAGTCGCTCCTGCGCCTCGCCGCCGCGAGCAGCCCGGCCGCGGACCTCGTCGACGGGCACTTCCGCCCGGTCCTCCCCGACCCGGCGACGCCCTCTTCCACCTCCCGCGTGATCCTCTGCCAGGGCAAGCTCTTCTACGACCTGCTGAAGCACAGAGGGGAACGGGACTCCCGGGCGGCGGCGCTCATCAGGCTCGAGCAGTGCTACCCATTCCCGGCCGACGCGGTCCGCGAGCAGCTCGACGCGTTCCCCGGCGCCGAGACGATTTGGGCGCAGGAGGAGCCGGAGAACATGGGCGCGGGGCGATTCGTCGTCCGGAACCTAAGGGAGCGGCTGGGCGTGGAGGCCGCACTGGTGGCACGGCGGGAGAGCGCGAGCCCCGCGACCGGCAGCCTCACCATCCATCAGGAGGAGCAGGCCAAGCTGCTCGAACGGGCCTTCGACGGCCTCTAGGCTCGCCCCCGCTAGCGACGCCTGCCCGCCGGGCGTACCTTCTCGACATGGGCCTCGACGAGCTCGCCGGACGCACCCCGGCGTCCCGCGACCGGTACGTCGACTTCCTTCGGGCGGCGAGCATCGTGACCGTGGTGATCGGTCACTGGTTCATCGGGATCATCTTCTGGGAGCACGGCCTCATCCGGACGGAGAGCGCCATCGGCGTCACGTCCTGGATGTGGCTCGGAACCTGGATCTTCCAGGTCATGCCGATCTTCTTCTTCGTCGGCGGGTTCTCGAACCTCGTCACCTACGACTCCATGCGGCGTCGCGGCGAGTCGACCTGGACCTTCGTCCGGTCACGCATGGCGCGGCTCCTCCGGCCGTCCCTCGTCTTCCTCGCGGTGTGGTTGGTGATCCAGATGGCCCTGCACCTCACCGACGTGGGCCGCCCCACCGGGATCAGGTTGTGGGACGAGACGAGGATGCTCCGCGGCATGAACCCTCCGGCCGCCACGGTCCCGTTCGGACCGCTCTGGTTCCTGGCCGTCTACCTCGTAGTCGTCGCGATCAGCCCGCTCACGATCCGGCTCCACCGGCGGTTCGGCATCTGGGTGCCCGTCGCGCTCGCGCTCGCCACCGTCCTCGTCGACGTGGTGGGGTTCGGGCTCGGGCACCCGGCGGTCCGGTACGCCAACGTCGTGTTCGTGCTGCTCTTTCCCCACCAGCTTGGGCACTTCTACGCCGACGGCCGAATGACCGCGCTCCCGAGGAAGGCGTTCGTGGCGATGTCGGCGGTCGGGCTCGCCGCTCTGGTCCTCCTCACGAACCCGCCGTTCTTCGAGCTCCTCGGCGGCGACGCTCGGTTCCGCTGGTTCCCCACGATCGGCCACTACCCGAAGAGCCTGCTGGGAACCGACGTGGAGCCGATCTCGAACGCGTACCCGCCGACGGTGTGCTACCTGGCTGTGGGGCTCTTCACGATCGGCGCGGCGATGCTGCTCCGGGAGCGGATGTCGCGATGGCTAGAACGGGCCAAGCCGTGGAAGGCCGTCATCTTCGCGAACGGCGTGATCATGACGCTCTTCCTGTGGCACATGACGGCCTACCTCGTCGTGATCCTCGCGCTGTGGCCGCTCGGGTTCGGACGCGAGCACGACAGCACGCCGAGGTGGTGGCTGGAGAGACCGCTGTGGTTGATCGTGCCCGGCCTGCTCCTCGCGGCCATCGTCGCGATCGTCGGCCGCTTGGAGCGGCCGAAGACCCGTCAGACGTATCTGCCCATGCCGCCGGCCACGTCCACCGACGCGCCGGTGACGTAGCTCGCTCGCGCGCTCACGAGGAAGGCCACCACGGCGGCGACCTCCTCGGGCCAACCGAACCGGCCGAGCGGCACCTCTCGCTCGGCCATCCGGCGGAGAAACTCCTCCTGGGGCAGGTCGGGGGCGCGCTTGCGATGGATGTTCTCCCACTGGGGCGTGACGACGAACCCGATGTTCACGGCGTTCACGAGGACGTTTTCGGCGGCGAGCTCCAGGGCGAGCGTCTTCGTGAACGACAGGCATGCGGCCCGGTTCACGCTGGTCGCAAAGAACGCGGGATCGGGGTACCGGCCGTAGACGGCGTTGATGTTCACGATGCGCCCGCCGCCACGCGCCCGCAGGTGCGGAAGCACGGCCCGCGAGCAACGGATCATGGAGAAGAGCTTCACGTCGAGGTCGTCCCGCCAGTCCTCGTCGGTGAGGGTTCCGAACGTCCCCGGGTGCGCGCGGCCGGCGTTGTTCACGAGGATGT
>JBQTIP010000053.1:0-3762 GCA_052388025.1 Actinomycetota bacterium | reverse complement strand
CTCGCCTGGTCGCTCTGGGCGGCAACGATCGCCATGCTGCTGGGTCTGGGGGCGCTCGCGGCCGTGACCGGCATCCCCGCCGACGAGGTCGTCTTCGCGATCGTCCTGCCGTTTCTCGTGCTGGCCTCCTCCACGGTGGGCGCTCTGGTCGGCTCCCGCCATCCCGGGAACCCCATCGGCTGGATCTTCCTCTGCGTCGCCCTGCTGTTGGGCCTGGCCCCGCTCGGTACCGGAGTCGCCGACTACGCCGCCGCGCAAGACCTGGCCGTCTCCGGAGTCGTCCGCGCCGCGGACTGGCTCGGCGCTTGGGTGTTCCTTCCGGGCATCTACCTCCCGGTGACCTTCCTGTTCCTCCTATTCCCCGACGGCCACCTCCCCTCCCGGCGGTGGCTGCCGGTCGCCTTGGTGTCCGCGGCCGGGATCCTGGCCATCTCGGCGGCGACCGCGCTCGCACCGGGCCGGTTGGAGGAAGCGGTGATCCTGCGCTCGAACCCGTTCGCGATCGGAAGCTCCGATCTCTGGGGCGTGGTCTCGGCGGTCTCCTACCCGCTCGGGTTTGCGGGACTGCTCGGCTCCGTCGCGGCGCTGGTCGTCCGGTTCCGACGCTCCTTCGGGGAGGAACGCCAGCAGATGAAGTGGCTCGTCTCCGCGAGCCTCGTGGTCGCCGCCCTGTTCATGCTTGCCGGGGTGCTCTTCGGGCTGGCGCAAGAGAGCGAGGGGCTCACCATCTTCTCTCAGGTGGTGACCCTAATCGCGGTCATGCTCATTCCTCTCGCCGCCGGGATCGCCATCCTCAAGTACCGGCTGTACGACATCGACGTCGTCATCAGCAAGACACTAGTCTATGGTGGACTAGTTACGTTCATCACCGTCGTCTACGTCGCCATCGTCGTGGGCATCGGCACGCTCGTCGGCACCAGAGACGAGCCGAACCTGGGACTGTCCATCGCGGCGACGGCCGTCGTCGCGGTCGCGTTCCAGCCCGTCAGGGAGCGCGTGCGGCATCTGGCGAACCGGCTGGTGTACGGGAAGCGGGCCACGCCCTACGAGGTGATGGCCGACTTCTCTCACCGCATGGCGGGAACGATCTCGATCGAAGACGCGCTCCCTCAGATGGCCGAGGCCGCGGCACGTGGAGTCGGCGCCGTCCGGAGCCGGGTTCGGCTCTTCATCCCCACGGGAACGGAACATTCCGTGGACTGGCCCCCCGACCAACCGGGCGACGGGTTCGCTCGGGCGATCGACGTCTATCACCAGGGAGAGCCTGTCGGCGAGATCGCCGTGGCGAAGCCTCCCGAGGAGCCGCTCACGCCAGCGGAGAGCAAGCTGCTCGAGGACCTGGCGTCGCAGGCCGGCCTCGCTCTTCACAACGTGAGGCTGGCGGTGGAGCTCCGGGCCCGACTCGACGAGATCACTGCCCAGTCGGAGGCGCTCCGGCTGTCGCGTCAGCGCATCGTCACGGCCCGCGACGTCCAGCGCCGGCAACTCGAACGCGAGATCCGGGAGGGTGCGCAGCAGCAGCTCATGGAGATCGGCGTCAAGCTTCGCGCCGCGACCGATCTCGTGGAACGAGACGCGGCCGAGGCCCTAGCTCTCCTCGACGAACTGGGCGCGGACGCGAACGAGACCCTCGCGGAGCTTCGAGACCTGGCGCGGGGGATCTTCCCGCCGTTGCTCGCGGACAAGGGGGTGGTTGCCGCGCTCGAGGCGCACGTTCGCAAGGAGGGCATCCCGGCCGCGCTGGACGTGGACGCCGCGCGGGACCTGCGGTTCGACCCGGAGGCCGAGGCGGCCGTCTTCTTCTGCTGCGTTCAGGCGCTTCAGAACGCGAAGCGCCACGCCGGCGGGGTGGGCATCTCACTCCATCTCGTCGCGACCGACGGCACGATCGATTTCACGGTGTCGGACGAGGGAGCCGGCTTCGATCCCACATCCGCCTCGGAGGGGATGGGCTTCCAGATCATGCGCGACCGCGTGGAGGCGCTCGACGGAACGCTCGATGTTCAGAGCGCCCCGGGCGCGGGAACGACGGTGACCGGCCGAATCCCGGCCCGAGCGCTCGAGCCGGCGCCGTGATCCAGCACACCGTGGCTCGGCTCGCTTGGACCGTGTGGGGGCTGACCGTGGCCTCCGTCGTCGGCTTCGTCGTGTTCGGCGCGCTCGCTCACACGATGGCCGCGTCCGAGTACACGATCTTCCCCGTCGTGGTCATGGGGTTCGCCACCGTGGGCACGCTGATCGTCGCCAGGCGGGGTGGGAACACGATCGGTTGGGTTTTCTCCTGGTTCGCGCTTGCCGGTTCCTTCGGCTACCTCGCGGGGAATTACGCCGCGTACGGCATCGATGCCGCCCCCGGGTCGGTGCCGGCCGCCACGCTCGCCGCGTGGATCGGCCGCTCCGCGTTCGCCGCGACTCTCCTGCCCCTCCCGCTGATGTTCCTGCTCTTCCCCGACGGCCGGGTCCCGACCCGCCGGTGGCGCCCGGTGCTCTGGATCATCCTTGCCGCCGCCGGCGTAACGTGGGTCGGCTTCTCGTTCAGCCCGGGCCCCATCAACGCGGGATTCACCGAGCTCGCGGCGCCCGTGGACAATCCGCTCGGCCTACCGGGCGGGTGGAAGCCGGCCGTTGAAGCCGTAACCACCACGACCGGATTCGTGGTCTTGGCCGGAGGCTTGGCGTCGGTGCTCGCCCTCCTGTTGCGGTTCCGCAGGTCGAGGGGCGAGGAACGCCAGCAGATCCGCTGGCTCGTGTACGTCGGCGCCACGGCGGTCGGAGCCCTCATCCTCGACATTCTTGGCGAGACCGCCCGACCGCTGCTTGGGATCGAGGTCTCGCACGACGACCTCTTCTCGACCGTCACATTCTTCGTCTTCATCCTCACCCTTCTCCTGGGGATCCCCGCGGCGTGCGCGATCGCCATCCTCAGGTACCGGCTGTACGACCTCGACGTCGTGATCAAGAAGACGGTGGTGTACGGAGTTCTTGCGGCGTTCATGACGCTCGTGTACGTGCTCGTCGCGCTTCTCATCCCGCTGGCCTTGGTCGGCAGCGGGGATCCGCTCTCCGGACCGCTGCCGATCGTCGCGGCGCTCATCATCGCCGTCACGTTCCAGCCGGTGCGCAGCCGCGCCCGCAAGCTGGCGAACCGCATCGTCTACGGGGAGCGAGCGACCCCTTACGAGGTCCTATCGGACTTCTCCGAGCGGGTCGCGGGCGCGTACTCGACAGACGACGTCCTGCCTCGGATGGCGCAGATCATGGCGGCCGGGACCGGCGCAACGCGGGCCCGTGTTTGGCTCCGCGTGGCAAACGAGCTCCGTCCCGCGGCATCGTGGCCGGCCGGCGATGGAGGAATGCGCGAGCGTCTCACGCTCTCGGGCGACGACCTCCCCAAGTTTCCCGGCGCCAACCACGCGTTCGCGGTCCGGCATCAGGGGGAGCTCCTCGGGGCGCTGACGGTCGCCGTCCCGGCGAGCGACCCGCTGACTCCCTCCCAAGAGAAGCTCCTGCAGGACCTCGCCGCCCAGGCGGGGCTGGTGCTTCGGAACGTGCGCCTGATCGAGGAGCTCCGGGCCTCCCGCCAGCGCCTGGTCGCAGCGCAGGACGAGGAGCGACGGAAGATCGAGCGCAACCTCCACGATGGCGCGCAGCAACAGCTCGTCGCGCTCTCGGTGAAGCTCCGCCTCGCGCTGACCGAGGCCGAACGGGAGGAGGCTCCGAAGACGCGAGAGGTGCTCGGGCAGCTGCAGGCGGAGACGAGCG
>JBQTIP010000052.1:0-3849 GCA_052388025.1 Actinomycetota bacterium | reverse complement strand
AAAAGCGGGGCGCGTCGCTGCCGTCGACCTCGGGACGAACTCCATCCGGCTCATCGTGGCCGAGCCGGCGAGTGAGGAAGGAGCGCTGGGGGAGATCGCCCGGGACATGGTGATCACCCGGATCGGGAAGGGAGTCGATCGTACCGGGCGGATCGATCCGGAACCGCTCGACCGGACCCTTCGTGTGCTGGCGCGTTACTGCCGGCGCGCCCGGGCGCTCCACGCCGGGCGCATCCGCGTTTCGGCGACCAGCGCGTTGCGCGATGCCGGGAATCGAGACTCACTGGAGGCGGCGGTGCGAGATCACGCCGGCTCGGAGCTCGAGGTCATCTCGGGTGAGCGGGAGGCCGGGCTCTCGTTCCTCGGCGCGACGGGCGGGCTGGAGCTTCCTGCGCCGTTCCTCGTGCTTGACATAGGCGGCGGCTCGACGGAGCTCGTCGTCGGGACGGAGCGACCGGATTCGGCGATCTCGACGCAGATTGGAAGCGTCCGGCTGACGGAGCGGTTCATCGCCCACGATCCGCCGGCCGCAGCCGAGCTGGATCGCGCGGAAGCCGCGATCGCGGAGGTGCTTCACCGTGTCGAGCGAGAGGTGCCCGTCCGCCGGGCGCGCACGCTGATAGCGGTTGCCGGGACCGCCACCACGATGCAGGCCATCTCGCTCGGCCTTGCCCGGTACGACCCGGACGCGATCCATCGAACCTGGCTCACCGTCGAGGAGGCCGAACGGGTCCTGGCCCTCCTGACGCTCATGACGACCCCCGAGCGGGCGTCGCTTACCGTCATGGCTCCGGGCCGGGGCGACGTCATCGTCGCGGGCGGCCTCATCCTCGTGAACGTGATGCGCCGCTTCGGCTTCGAGCGGGCGCTCGTGTCTGAGACCGACATCCTCGACGGCCTCGCCCTCGAGATGTTGTCCCCCGCGTAGCCCCGCTCGAGCCGGCACCCACCCCTCGGGCTATCCTGCCTCGGTGGCCACGTCGGAACCCGAAGCGTCCGACCGGTTGAGGCTGGCCGAGCTACTCGCTGCGCTCTCGCTCGTCGCCGACCTCGGGATGAGCTTCCCGCCGGAGCACGCCGCGCGGATATCGCTGCTCGCCACCGGCCTGGCGAGGGCGATGGATCTCCCCGACGACGACGTGGCGTCCGTCTACTGGACGGCCCTGATGAAGCACGTCGGGTGTACGGCCTACGCCCACGAGCTTGCCGCCCTGGCCGGCGGCGACGACATCGCTACCCTCGCGGGTGCCGCCACGGTGGACTTCGCGAAGCCCCGGGAGGCGATGGGGTACATGGCCGGGCTCGGCAGGGGCCTTCCCGGGTTCCGGCGCGCGCGCGTCGTGGCGACCGCGATGGCCGGCTCACGGCGATGGGGCCGGGAGTTCGAGACGTCCTTCTGCGAGGTCGGCGCGGGCATGGCCCGCCGCCTGGGCCTCGGCCCGTCCGTCGAGCGCGGCCTCTTCGAGATCCTGGAGCGCTGGGACGGGAAGGGTGGGCCGAGCGGCCGCAGGGGCGATGACGTCGCCCTCGCGGCCCGGTTCGCGCAGGTCGCCGAGCAGGCGATCCTCTTCGACGGCCGGGGCGGCCGGGAGGCGGCGCTTGCCGCGGTCCGCGAGCGGGCCGGCGGCTGGCTCGATCCCGCCATCTGCGATGCCTTCGCACGCCACGGCTTGGCGCTCCTGAACGAGATCGAGGCATCCGATCCGCTCTCCGGCGCCGTCGACGTAGAGCCCGAGCCCAGGCGGTGGATCGCGGTGGGACAGCTGGACGACGTCGCGCGCACGTTCGGCGACGCGGCCGATATGAAATCCCCGTTCTTCCGTGGCCACTCGGCGGGGGTGGCCCGGGTGGCCGAGGCCGCGGCAGTAGAGCTCGGCCTGCCCGAGGCCGAGGCCCTCTCGCTCCGCCGGGGCGGCTTCCTTCACGACCTCGGCCGTGTGGGCATCCCCACAGGAACCTGGGAGCGTCCGGGCGCGCTCACCGCCGCCGAGTGGGAGGGGGTCCGCCTGCACGCGTACCACTCGGAACGCGTACTCTCGCGATCGGCCGTACTCGCGCCGCTCGCCCCTCTGGTCGGCATGCACCACGAGCGGCAGGACGGCTCCGGATACCACCGAGGCGCGTCAGGCGGGGCGATCCCGTCGCCGGCGAGGGTACTCGCCGCGGCCGATGCCTTCGTGGCGATGACCGAGGAGCGCGCGCACCGTCCTGCCATGCCCCCGGATGCGGCGGCGAGGGAGTTGGAGAGAGAGGCGTCCGCCGGCCGCCTGGACCCCGACGCCGTCCGGGCCGTGCTCCGGGCGGCCGGTCACCAACCGCGCGCCGTGCGACGCGAGTGGCCGGCGGGCCTGTCCGAACGGGAAGTGGAGGTGCTCGACCTTGTGGCTCGGGGGCTCTCCACCCGGGACGTGGCAGCCCGCCTGTTCATCTCGCCGAGGACGGTGGAGCACCACATCGGGCACATCTACGCGAAGCTGGGCGTGTCCTCCCGCGCTGCGCTCGCCATGTTCGCCATGGAGCACGACCTGCTCGCCCGGTAGGGCGCCCCTCGTCCAGGCCCAGCGACGACGGGGAAATGGGTAGAACCCCCGATGCGCCGGGTCCGGCCCGAGCGCATGCTGGCCTTGGTCGAACCGAGGAGGAGCACCATGGGGCATCCGAACGAGGAGCTCGTGAGGCGGTACCTCGACGCCTTCAACCAGATGGATCTGGAGGAGGCGGCGTCGCTCTTCGACGAGGAGGTCGTGGTTCGCTACCCGGCCCGAAGCAGACTGGGTGGAACGTACCGAGGGAGGTCGGGCCTCCTCGAGTTCTGGCGGAAGCACCTCGAGCTGTCCGGGGGGACCTTCCGAGCCGAGGTCTTCGACATGTTGGCCAACGATCGACACGTCGTCCTCCTGGCCGACGTGCGCGCGGGAGCGGCGGGGGCCGTGACCGGATGGAGGCGGGTGGCCGTCTTCAGGGTCGCGCGGGGCCGGTTCGCGGAGGTGTGGGTCCAGGACGACGATCCCGATCTCGCCGATCGGGTCTTCGCCGGCGCGGCCGGGGAACGTCCGAGTCCGGTGACGGCTGCGGTGAAAGAAGGTGTGTGATGGAGCCCAGGGTGCTGCACCACGAGGTGAAAGGCCGGGGCGAACCGATCGTACTGGTTCCCGGAGGCCTGACCGGGTGGCTGTCGTGGATCCCCCACGCCGAGCGGCTCTCTGAGACACGCCGCGTGATCCGCGTGCAGCCGATCCACAACGAGCTTGGCTCGGCGGGGGAGCTCCCGGTGCCGGGCTACACCGACGACGTCGAGCGGGAGTCGCTCCGGCTCACCCTCGACGAGCTCGGCGTCGGGGCGGCCGATCTCGCGGGATGGTCGGGGGGCGCGAGGGCCCTGATCGAGTTCTCGCTCACCTATCCCGAGCGAGTGCGGACGCTCACGTTGATCGAGCCACCGGCCTTCTGGGCGGCTCGCCAGGCCGGGATGCAGATGGACGAGGAGACGGCCCGGATGGAGGCCTACGGGGAGCGGGTCGGCGGCAGGCCCATCTCCGAGGACGACCTGGCCGAGTTCCTGACCATGGCCGGCTTCGCGGAGGAAGGGATCGACGTCCGGACCCTGCCGCAGTGGGAACGGTGGACGCCGCACCGCCAGGCGGTGTCGTGGGGGTACCTGCTCGGTAGGAAGGAGCGAAGCCTCGACGAGCTCGAGGCGTTCGACCGGCCGGTGCTCCTCGTGAAGGGGACCCTCAGCGCCGAGTGGCTGCGGGCGATCGTGGACATCCTGGGCGAGCACTATCCCCGGGCGACCGTCATCGACCTCCCCGGCAGCCACGCGTGCCACATCGAGAGCATCGATGCCTT
>JBQTIP010000051.1:0-6541 GCA_052388025.1 Actinomycetota bacterium | reverse complement strand
GCACAGGCGCGAAGGCCATCGGGATCGATCCCAAGGCCCGCCTCGACCGCCCCAATGAACGAGACGACGTTGGCCCGAACTGCCCATCCGAGCTGTCTTCCCTGCGCGAGTCCCCGGTCCCCCGCCGTCCCCTGGTGTACCAGGACGCCCGCTATCACCCAGTGCTCCCGGAGCTCACGTACTGGCCGATAGGCTTGCCGACGAGGTCGCCATCTTGCATCTGGACGTTCCCCCGGACGATGGTACAGACGGGCAGCCCGGCTGTCTTCATGCCCTCGTAGGGCGTGTACTTGCCCTTGGAATGCAAGTCCTCTGCCCGGATGGTCCCCTTGCGCTTCATGTCGACAATGGTGAAGTCCGCGTCGGTCCCGGGCAGGAGCGATCCCTTGTTGGCGTAAAGCCCCCAGACCCGGGCCGGGTTCTCGGAGGCGAAGCGGACGTACTCGTTGATCGTCATCCGCCCCTTGTTCACTTCCGTGAGCATGAGCCGGACGCTCGTCTCGACGCCCGGGAACCCGGGGATGGCCTCCCAGATGTCGTCCTTGAATTTCTCCTCCGGCAGGTGCGGCGAGTGGTCGGTCGCGATCATGTTGATCGTGCCGCTCTTGAGCTCGTCCCACAGCCGGTCGGAGTCCCTGCGGTACCGGATGGGGTCATTGATCTTGAGGACCACCCCCAGTCGCTCCATGTCCTCCGCGCAGAACAGGAGGTAGTGCGGAGCGGTCTCGACCGTGACGTCGACGCCCTCCGCCCGAAGCTGCCTCACGAGGTCGCAGACCGCGTTCGAGGACTGGTGCATGATGTGGATCTTGGCGCCGGTGTGCTTGGCGAAGAGGCCGGCTCGCCCCACTGCTTCAAGTGACGACACCACGGGTCGAGCGTCGACGTGCGCCAGCGGGTCCTTCCGTCCTTCGCGCTGGAGCCTTTCCTGGAGGTGGTGGATGATCTCGTGGCTCTCGGCGTGGAAGGCGCAGCGCTTCCCCGTGGTGGCAACGAGCTCCAGGGCCTCGAGCATTGCGCCGTCGTCAGGGGGGAGGAGACCGCCGACGGTCGGCCCCATGAAGATCTTGTAGCCTCCGATCCCCGCCTCCGCCAGCCCGAGAACCTCGCCGATGGAGTCCTGGAGAATAACGGCGATGATCGAGAAATCCACGTATGACTTCTCCTCGCCGATTGCTCGCTTCTCCCAGTAAGCCTCCACCGTGGATGTAGGCGGAATCGTGTTCGGCATATCCGCGACGGTCGTCACACCTCCCATGACAGCAGCGGTGCTGCCTGAGGTGAAATCCTCCTTATGCGTCAAGCCGGGCTCGCGGAAGTGGACGTGAGTATCGATGATCCCCGGGAGCACATGGAGTCCTCCAGCATTGATCACCTCCGTGTCGTGCTGCGGGGTGGTAGACGAGGAGACCGAGTGGATCTTGCCGTCTCTGACGAGGATTGTGCCCTCGAAGCTGTAATCGGGGGTGACGATTGTGCCCCCGACGATCGAAAGATCACTGTTCATACGTCCACCATCGCCTCCTGCACCAGTGTATACAGCGGCATACAACTAGTCAAGTCGCCTGCGACTCGCTCCTGGTGGGAGCCAGTGAGGCGCGTGGGAGAGGGTGGACTTGACCCGGTTTCAATCCTCCTATTCGGCGTCAAGGGGGCCAGTGCGCGACGTACCGACTCTTTCAGGGGTGACATTCCCACGCGATCGTGTCGGTCAGGGCGAGGTAGACCTCTCGAGGGACTTAGCGCTTCAGGCAGCGGATGATCTCTCCCTTCCACTTGCCCTCCGCGGTGCGACGGGCCAGGTAGTCCATGGTGGGGTGGTGGCGCCGCCGGAGCCTCACCATGACGATCCGCCAGAGCCTAAGCGTTCCAACTTCCGGAGTCGAGTCCTGACTCGCCCTGACCGCCTGCCCCTCGGTCCTGCGAGGGGATGAGCGTGGAAGCCTCAGGGGCTCCTGCGCTCGGTCGGATTCGATCCTACCGGTCGACCACCCCCCATCTCGTCGGCCACCGGTTGCAGAACCGGCGGCCCTGAAGGGCGAGGAGGTGGTCGGCGCCCGGCCGGGTCCACCGCATGCCCTTGCCCTTCATCCTCCGCATTACCAGAAGGTCCTGGTGCTTCTCCACCACCCCGGAGCCCACCACCCGCATGCGGCCCCGGCGAAGCCGGCGGGGCAGCCGGTCCACCCCGTACATATCCTGGGCCACGGCCTCCAGGTAGCCGGCGAGCTCCAGAGCCTGGTCGGGGCGCAGCCCGAAGGCCCCCCGGCGAACCTTGCGGGCGAGCGCCCGGGGATCGGAGAAGGCCAGGCGCTTCAGGCGCTCGAAGCGGCTGGCATCACCCCCCGAGACCTGCCACACGCGCTCCGCCACGTGGAAGTGGTCGATCTGGTGGCGGGCGCCGGGGAACCAGTCGCGGAAGCCCTGGCCGTACTCGTCGAGCCCGTCGTGGACGCAGAGCACAGCGCGAGCCCGGTGCAGGCCCACCCAGTCGAAGCCCCGGGCGGCCAGGGCCTTGCCGAAGGCGTCGGCGTCGCCGGTGGTCGCGTAGCACCCTTTGTTGAGCAGCCGCCACCGGCGATGGCGCTTGCCTCCCGAGCGTTCCTTCCCCGTGTAGAACACCCCGGTCTTGACCTCGAAGCGGTCCCCCTGTTCCCCCTGGTCGGCGAGGTAGGTCCCGTCGGCCTCGACCACGACGAGCTCGGGGGCGATGCCGACGTCGGGGGGGTGCCTCGCCGAGCCCGAACACGGCCTCCACGAGCTCTCCCTCTTCGGTGCGGATCCTCGCTCCTTCGGCCTGGACCACTCGCCAGGCGCTCAGTGTGGAGAACGGCTGCCTGCTCAAGCGGGAGGCCACCTCGGCCGCTTGGCGGTAGGGGACCCTCGTGGCCAGGTCGCACACCACCTCCCGCAGCGCCGGGGAGGGCTCGGCTTGGGCGAGGCCGAGGGCCCGGTCCACAGGGTGGAAGCTCCCCTGGTTGCCGCTCACCCGGTAGCGCCAGATCCGGACCCGTCCGAACAACGTGGCCACCCAGCGCTCCTCGAGGCGCTGGCGTGCTGCTCCCGCGGCGGCGGTGGCGTGCCGATCCGCCGCCCGGAGGGCCTCCGCGTAAAGCTCCCTTGCTGCCCGCCGCCCTTCGGCTGCCACGGCTTGCTCTAGGGCTACGGCGTCGACCTCGTCTTCCACCGCCACCCGCAGCTCCACCACTACACTTGCCTCCGGCACGTGGGCTCACCTCCTGTTGGCTTCAGGTCTGGGTGAGCCTACGTGCCGTTCTCGTCGATTCCTCGGAAGCTCGAGCTGCGGTTTGGGGAACGCATCCGGTGCCGATGGGCGCTTGACAGAACACGTCAGGGGGACTAGGAGGAACCCGAACACCTCTGCAGGTGGGATTCGATTGCTGGGCTCCGCTGCGGCCGGTCGCCGTCGCGGAGACGCGGGAAGGGGGATTCGTGGCTACCAGTCCATCCGGCACGCTCGCGAAGGAGGCGATCGGGCTTCGCGAGGTCCTGTTCCAGTCGATCACGCACATGGCTCCGGCGGCAGCCGTCGCGTTCTCCATCCCGGCCGGGATCAGCTTCGGGGGCGGAGGCACGCCCCTCGCGGTCATCTTCGCCATCGTCGCGTGCATGTTCGTCGCGATCTCCATCGGCCAACTCGCGAAGCACCTTCCCTCCGCGGGGTCGTTCTACACCTACGTCTCAAGGGGCCTCCACCCGTGGGTGGGCTTCCTCGTCGCCTGGGGATACGCGTTCGTCGAGCCGCTGATCGTGCCGCTTCTGGCGCTCATCTTCGGCATCGTCGTCTCCGGGACGTTGTCCACGGAATTCGGGTGGTCGGCGGACCTCTGGTGGCCGTGGGCGCTCGTGTGCACGGCCATCGTCTTCGTGCTCGGCTACTACGGCATCCGCGTGTCCGCTCGAACCGGCACGATCCTCGGGATCTTCGAGGTCGGGGTGTTCGCCTTGCTCGCCGTCTGGCTGATCGCGAAGGCGGGCGACGGCAACACCTTCGAGGTGTTCGGGACGACATTCGCGAACAATCCCGACTTCGAGGGGCTCTCGGGCGTGATCGCAGCGTCCGTGTTCACGATCCTCGCGTTCATCGGGTTCGAGGCCGCAGCGCCCCTGGCGGAGGAGACGTCCGACCCCCGGAGGACCATCGGGCGGGCCGTCGTCTACTCGTGCCTTCTGATCGGCCTGTTCTACGTGCTCACGACCTACGGCGCGACGGTGTTCTTCGGTCCCGACCGGATGCTGGAGTTCCCCGGCTGGGATGCCCTCTCGCGCGATGTCTGGGGCGCGGGCTGGGTCCTCGTGTTCCTCGCGATCGTGAACTCCGCCATCGCGAACGCCAACGCGGGGTCCAACGCCGCCACCCGGACCTGGTTCGCGATGGGGCGGATCCGGCTCGTCCCGACGGTCTTCTCCCGAGTCCATCCCAGATGGAGATCGCCGCACGTGGCCGTTGGCGGGCAGCTTCTCGTCGCGGTGGTCGTGAGCCTCTGGCTGGGCTTCCAGTACGATCCGCTCACCGCCTTCATCCTCGTGGCCACGATCATCGTGGACGTGTTCGTCCCCATCTACATCGTGGTCAACCTGGCCTGCATCGGGTACTTCCTCCGCCATCGCCGGAGCGAGTTCAACTGGTTTCTCCACGGGCTGATCCCGATCCTCGGCGTGCTGGCGTTCATCCCCGCCTTCTTCGCCGGCGCGGGCCTCCCCGTGTTCGACTTCATCTCTCGGCTCCCGTCGCCGCTCTCGTACGCGGGTCCGGTGGCCGGGATCTGGATGTTGCTGGGCGTCATCTACCTCGTCTACCTGAACAGCCGGGATCCAGAGCGGATCCGGAGCACGGCGAGGATCTTCCTCGAGGAGGAGGCGGCTCCCGCTTCGGCGGCCGGCTGACCCCGCCCGTTCGCGGGGCGGGCTCGACTGGTCCGGGAGGAGGGAGGCGGATGGCTGAGGAAGGCTACGTCCCGGTGGGCGGCGGCCGGGTGTGGTACCGGAGCGTGGGCGAGGGGGGCGTGCCGTTGCTCTGCCTGCACGGCGGCCCCGGGATGACCCACAACTACATCACCCCGCTGGAGGACCTGGCTGACCGCCGCCGCGTGATCTTCTACGACCAGCTGGGGTGCGGGCGGTCGGACCTGCCCCGAGACACGTCGCTTTGGACCGTCCCCCACTTCGTCCAGGAGCTCGTGACGGTCCGGGCGGCTCTGGGGCTCGAGCGCGTGCACCTGTTCGGGAGCTCGTGGGGCGGCATGCTGGCGATGCAGTACGTCCTCGACCATCGGCCGCCGCTCGAGAGCCTGATCCTGTCCGGCAGCCCGGCCTCCATGCCCCGGTGGATCAGGGAATGCAACGAGCTCCGCGCCGAGCTCCCCGAGGAGGAGCGAGAGATCCTCGACCGGCACGAGGCGTCGGGGTTCACCTCGTGCCCCGAGTACCAGGGAGCACTCGTCACGTTCTACCGCCGGCACGTGTGCCGCATGGATCCGTGGCCCGAGGGGCTCGAGCGCTCCTTCGAGGAAGCCGGCTACGACGTGTACCACACGATGAACGGGCCGAGCGAGTTCACCGTGACCGGCAACTTCAAGGACTGGGACGTCACGGAGCGGCTCAACGAGATTCGCGTGCCCACGCTGATCGCCGCCGGTCGCCACGACGAGGCGAGGCCGGCGCACATGGAGGACATCCACGCGCGCATCCCGGGCTCCGAGCTCGTCATCTTCGAGGACGCCTCGCACCTTTGCTTCTGGGAGAAGCGCGAGGAGTTCATGGCCACCGTGAACGACTTCCTGGACCAGGTGGAAGCCCGGGCGGGCGGTTCCTGATAGGAGAAGGATCGCGTCATGAACGAGAGCGTCGTCACCTACCACCCGGACCCGTCAGAGTTCGCCTGGACGTTCGGCGGTGTGAAGCTGATCCTGACCGTGAAGCCCGGCACCGTCATGGAGCTCCGGACCGAGGACGCGTTGGGCGGCAAGGTCCGAGGTCCGGACGAGCTCGTCTCCCGCGTGATCGAGTTCCCCTTCGTGAACCCGCAGACCGGCCCGTTCTTCGTGGAGGGGGGCGAGCCCGGCGACACGCTGGCGATCCACTTCATCTCGGCAGCGGACTACCGGCGCGCTCGGTAGCTCGAGGGGCGCCGCCCTCGCCGGCTACGGGTGGGGCAACCCGTCGCGCCGCCGGCCTTCGGCGTACCGCCGATCGATCTCGCGGCGGAATCGGTACACGCGATACCGGAACCAGTAGGAGCCGAGCGCGATGAGGAACACGATCGCCAGCACGATCGAGACGGCGATGACGAGCGCGGTCTTCAGGACCGCGCCGAGGACGCCGAGGATCGAGGCGACCAAGAGCAGGATGAGGATGAACAGCAGCACGAGCTCATCCTACGACACCGATCTCGTTCGCGAACCGTTCGATCCTGCGCGCGAGCGCCTCGGGCCGTTGGAGCGGAACGTCGTGGATCCCCTCGATCCACTCGAAGCGAACCGGCTCGCCGATCGCTCGAACGTCGCCGGCGGCCTGCCGC
>JBQTIP010000050.1:0-1655 GCA_052388025.1 Actinomycetota bacterium | reverse complement strand
CGCACCCGACGGACCCCACGCATCCCACGCATCCCGCGCAGCCCGCGTATCCCACGCAGTCCACGCATCCCACGCATCCCACGCATCCCGCGCAGCCCGCGTATCCCACGCAGTCCACGCATCCCACGCACTCGCGTAGCACGTGAACCGGACGTCGCGCGGGAAGGCAGCCGACAACTGTGCTTCGACCTGCGCCTGATCGTGGCCCGGTCGCGCCAGCGCGTGGCGCCATGCCATCTGCAAACGGGTCATCCGCTCCGCGTGAGCACCGAACCCAACAGAGAGTTTCCGAATCGCCGCTCGGATGGTCCGTTCGGAGCATATGGAGACGATGCGAAGACGCTCGGCCCGGCTCTTTGTGCCTCTTGAGACGCTGGAGCCCATGGACTCCACCCGCACCGCCACAGAGGGCCACCCCGTAGGCCACAGACCGGCGATCCGAAACCCCTCGGCGAGATCAGTGACGAAGTTCCAACCCGCCCCACATTCGTCCGGACCGGTGTCCACGTCTCGGTGCGGGAGCTCAAACGGGAGGCTCACCCCGTCCCAGATCGGCTCGCCGCCTTGGATCGGGGAGCGGTAGTCATGGGTCAGGATCTTGTACCCACGAGTCCCCTTCACAAGCCGACCTCTCCCAGTTGCGCCCTCACGCGTCGCCCAGCTTCGATCTCCGCGCCGTAGAACTCCTCGAACCGCTCGCGCATCGCCGCGCGACGCGCCTCGATCTGCTCGGGCGACTCCGAGGGGGCCCGGGGCTTCATGATCTCGGGTGAGGGGTCGGCCTCGGCTCCCGCGCGGGACCGGTACTCCGCGAACGCCTTGCGCATCGCGGCCTCGGATGCGGCCTCGTCGGCCTCGGTCCACTCGTGATCGGGCAGGGCCGAGCGCTCATCCCGGTGCGCGCTCGCGTGCTCGGTGCGGTACTCGGCCAGGACATCCGAGATCGGCGGGAAGAACCGCGCCTCCCGGATCAGCGTCCGCGTCGACGTGTAGCCGCACCGGGCACAGTCGAGCGAGACCAGCTCGTCGACGTAAAGCGCCCTCGTCTCCTCCGGTAGGTCACGGTGGGGGAAGGCCGCGGAGAGCAGCGCGAGGAGCTTCCTCGCCTCGTGATGCTGCATCCCACACCGCCTCCTCTCGCCTCGCTTCGTCCAGCAGCTCCCGCGCCTGACTCCGGCGTCTGGGCGGCCCCCGGTCGCGCGTGAGGCTCGGCCACCACTTGGCCAAGGCCGAGGGCGTGAGTGCCTGATCGGGGTAGGCACGTCGGTACCGTTCGGCGCGCCGGCGGATCTCGGCTGGGAGCTCCCCGTTCAGGTCCCCTGCCGCCGATCGAATCTGCCGGAGCGCGCCGTTCAGCCATCCTCGGGCCGACGGTGTGAGCTCTCGCCAGTCGATGCCCGTTTCTTCTGCGTGGGCCGCAAATGCATCGGTGCTGGGACGCACCAAGACCGTCGGTCTTGGTGTAATCGGGGGGTTCAGGGGGGTTGGGACGACACCCAGGTGTCGTCCGTCTGCGACACCGGTGTCGTCCGTTGTGTCGTCCGTTGCGACACCGGTGTCGTCCGTTGTGTCGTCCGTCGAGGGGGCAAAGAGACCCTCCTGTCGGGGGGCCTTGCAGGCACCATTGAACAGGACGAGCGTGTACACCGTCGCGC
>JBQTIP010000049.1:0-8562 GCA_052388025.1 Actinomycetota bacterium | reverse complement strand
GGACACGGCCACCGACCCGGCGTACCGAGGAAGAGGGGTCTTCTCGCGACTCACGCTAGACGCCCTCGACCGGATCCGGGACCAGGTCGATTTTGTGTTCAACACGCCCAACGAGAAGAGCCTTTCCGGCTACCTCAAGATGGGCTGGCGGATCGTTGGGCGGGTCCCGGCATCGATCCGGGTGCGGCGGCCCCTTCGATTCGCCTCGCAGGTGCGTTCGGCGAGGAGCGCGAGGGAGCCCACCTCAGTCCCGCCGTCGGTCGCCGCTCCCACGGCGGCAGGAGTGCTCGGCGGGACGGAATCGCTCACGCGTCTCCTGAACGCCGCCGAGGGGTCCGACGCCCTCTTCTCGACGCCGCGTGATGCGGACTACCTGCGCTGGCGCTACGCGGCCGCGCCGCTCCTGGACTACCGCGCGGTCGCGCTCGAGGCGGCAGGGCGGTTGCGTGGTCTCGGGATCTTCCGCGTGCGGCCGCGGGGCGCGCTTTGGGAGGCGACCATCGCGGAGGTCATCGTTGCCGCCGGCGATGGAGCCTCGGCTCGGGAAGTGCTTCGGGAGGTGATCCGTTCGGCGCCGGTCGACCACCTGACCTGCCATTTCCCAAGGCCGTCCGCGCAGGCGCGGGCGGCGCTGCGCTCCGGGTTCGCACGCAGCCCGGGCGGGATGACGTTCGTCGTGAATCCGTTGCGGGACGAGCTTCGGCCCGATCCTACTCGGATCGAGTCTTGGGCGCTGTCCCTGGGCGATCTGGAGGTGTTCTAGCCGTGAAGGACGCAACCCGGGCGGAGCCGCCCGGCACCGGTGCCATCGTGGCGATCGGCTTCGGTTTCACGGCCGTGTTCGTGATCGTCCTGCTCGTCATGATGGGGCGCACCACCTACGACACGTGGGCCGCGATGTTCATCGGGCCGTTCCTGTTCCTCGTCACGCTGCCCCTGCTCGCGAGGCAGGCGGCGCGCGAAGGCGATCGACGGCTGTTCTGGCTCCTAGTCGCGGCGCTCATATGCAAGTTCGCGGGGTCGCTGCTTCGCGCCTTCGTCGCGTTCGGCGTCTACGGGGGGCGCGCCGACGCCCAGGGATTCCTGGGGGCCGGCTACCACATCTCGGAGAACTTCCTCGACGGCAACTTCGACACCGGGCTGGAATCGATCACCGGCACGGACTTCATCAGCCTTCTCACGGGCATCATCTTCACGGCGACCCGGACGACGCTCCTCGGCGGGTTCTTCGTCTACTCGTGGCTCAGCTTCATCGGGATGTTCCTGTTCTACCGGGCCTTCGTGATCGCCGTTCCCGAGGGGCGGAGCCGCACGTACGCGCGCCTGCTGTTCTTCCTCCCGTCGATGCTGTTCTGGCCCTCGAGCATTGGGAAGGAAGCATGGATGGTGTTCGCGATGGGGATCGCCGCCTTCGGGATCGCGCGGATCCTCACCGATTCCCCGATCCGGGGCGTCCTGCTCACCGCGCTGGGGTTGGGGCTCGGCGCGATGGTTCGGCCGCACATCCCCGGGATGATGGCGATCGCTCTGATGTTCGGGTACGTGTTCCGCCGGTCGCGCTCCAGGCACCGCGAGCTGGCGATGGCCGCAAAGGTGGTGACGCTCGCCATCCTTGGCCTCGGGGCTGCCTTCCTGGTAACGGAGACGAAGGACTTCCTCAACGCCGAGTCGGTTACGGCCGCTCTCGAGAAGACGGCTGAGGCGACCAGCGTCGGTGGCTCCGAGTTCGAACCCGCGAACATCTTCTCGCCGACGGGCGCCCCGATCGCGGTGTTCACCGTGCTGTACCGGCCTACGGCCCTCGACGCGCACAACCTTCAGGCGCTGCTCTCGGCGCTGGAAGGCACGTTCCTGCTGCTTCTCAGCTTGAAGCGCGTGCCGTGGATCATCGCGGCGATCCGGAGCATCCGTCGTCAGCCATACGTCGTCTTCGCCGCGGCTTACATGGGGATGTTCGTGGTCGCGTTCTCTTCATTCTCGAACTTCGGCTTGCTCTCCCGGGAGCGCGTACAGCTCCTTCCGCTCCTCTTCGTGTTCCTGTCGATCCCTCCGCTGAAGAAGGCTCGAGCCGAGGAGGATTCCCAGGCGGATGCCGAAGGCGCCGGCCTTGGCGACGGTGCAGGCTCCCTCGCCGCCGTCTAGCCCGGCCGTCGCACCGGGCCGCTCCCTGCCCTTGGGGACGCTCGCGCTCGATGGGGTCGGCGCGGCCTTGCTCGCCGCGGCGATCCTGTGGACTTTCGCGTCCTCCGGGTCGCCCGGAGACGCGCCCGGTCCGGTCGCGGCGCTGTACGCGGCCTCGGTCGCGGCGCTGATCGCCGGCCGGCTCGTGGGGAGCGTGGCCCGCTGGGCGGTCCCCGCGCTCGTGACGATCGCCGCTGCGAGCCTGCTTCTTCTCTCCCCTCTCGCGCTTTCCCGGGCGCCGCTGGCTGGGCCGTTCGGATACGCGAACGCCGCGGGTGCGTTCTTCGTCCAGGCCGCCGGCGCCTCGCTGATGCTCGCGTCCGTCACCCGCGCCACGCCGGCGAGGGCGCTGGGAGTCGCAGCCGCGATCGCGTTCGCGGCGATCCCCTTCATCCGGGGCTCGCTGGCCGCCGCGACGCTTGTCGTGGTGCTGCCCTTAGGGCTCGTGCTCACCCGCGGCGTACGGGCCGTCCGGCTGGTCGTGGCCGCATGCGCATCGATTTTCCTGCTGGCGCTGATCGTAACGATCCTGCTCGGGGTGGCGTACGCGGGTGGCCCCCGGGCGGGCGAGCTCGACCGACTGGTGGATCGGACCCTCTCGGAGCGCCGGGTGGCTCTCTGGCACGACGCGCTCGTAATAATGCGGGAGGATCCGGTGACGGGCGTCGGCCCGGGCGGATTCGAGCTCGCCAGCCCGACGGCGCTCGACGACCGAGACGCGCGCTGGGCGCACAACGAGTTCCTTCAGCAGGGTGCGGAGGGTGGGCTCCCGGGCTTCGCTTTGTTGTCTCTCCTGTTCCTGTGGGGGTTCGCCCGTCTTTGGTCCAGCCGCTCGCCCGACGCGGCGACCGCGCTCGGCGCAGTGGCCCTAGCCGCGCTCGGGATCCACGCGAGCATCGACTACGTCCTGCATTTCCCGGCCATCCCAATCGTGGCGGCCGCGCTCCTGGGGGCCGCTCAGGCGTCGCGCGGATCCGACGCCGCTCCGATTCGAGAGGAAACGCGGTGAAGCCGAGCACGGTGGCCCGGAAGGCCGTGAAAACCGCGGTCCTCCCGTACGGGCTGTTCAAGGCGCGCCGCCCCGGTGACGTGCGCATCCTCCTCTACCATCGCGTCGGCGACGGGGCCGCGGAGATCGAGCTCCCGATGCGTGCGCTCGAGCGCCAGCTCGCTAGCCTCGCCCGCCGCGAGCGGTTGCTGACGCTCGACGATGCGTTGGAGGCGACCGTCGGCGGAGTCGTGGTGACGTTCGACGACGGATACCGCGACTTCCACGAGCGGGTCCTCCCACTGCTCGTGCGCTACCGCGTGCCGGCGGTCCTCTACCTGGCCACGAGCCTGGTCGGAGACGCGGGAGGCCCTGCCGGCCCCGACACCTTGACGTGGGAGCACGTCAAGGAGGCCGTCGGCACGGGCCTCGTCACGATCGGGGCGCATACGCATGGCCACGTCGATCTCTCTCGGGCGACCGAGGAAGCCGCGGACGGGGAGATGCGGCGATCCAAGGAGCTGATCGAGGATCGGCTCGGACTCGCCTGCCGGCATTTCGCCTATCCGTGGGCGATCGGATCCGCGCAAGCCGATCGCGTCGCCCGACGGCTGTTCGACTCCGCCGCGCTCGACGCTTGGAGCACCAACCGGCGCGGACGGATCGACCCATACCGTCTCGGCCGCATCCCGGTCCTGAAGAGCGACGGGCAGCTCTTCTTCGAGGCCAAGGTGCGGGGACTCCTGGACGGCGAGGCGCTGGCGTACAGGGCGCTCGGCCGCGGACCCTGGAGCCGGCTGTGAGGGTTCCACGGATCGCTCATGTCGCGACGGTCGATCTGACGCTCCGATTCCTGCTGCTCGGCCAGCTTCGGCGGCTGCGGGACGAAGGGTTCGACGTAACCGCGATCAGCGCGCCGGGCCCGTGGGTGACCGATATCGAGGCCGAGCGCATCCGCCACATAGCGTGGCGCCATGCCACGAGAGCCTGGCGCCCCGCCGCCGACGCCCGAGCCTTCGGGGAGCTTGTCGCGATCCTCAGGCGGGAGCGGTTCGACCTCGTGCACACGCACAACCCCAAGCCGGGCGTCATGGGGCGCATCGCCGGGCGCCTCGCGGGCGTCCCGTGCGTCGTGAACACGATGCACGGGTTGTACACGTCGCCGGAGGACCCGGCGGCCAGGCGCCTTCCGGTCTTGGCGGCCGAATGGATCGCGGCGCGCTTCAGCGATCTCGAGCTGTACCAGAGCGAGGAGGACCTTGTCTGGGCACGGAGGATCGGCCTGCTCGGTCGAGTGAAGAGCGTGCTGCTCGGCAACGGCACCGACCTTTCCAGGTTCGACCCCTCAACGGTCACGCCCGAGCGCGTCGGCGACCTCCGAAGGGAGCTCGGCATCTCCGAGGATGCGCTCGTGGTCGGGACCGTCGGAAGGTTGGTCGCGGAGAAGGGTTTCCGCGAGCTGGTCGAGGCGGCCCGGCGGGTGCGGGCGGCCGTCCCGGAGGCCCGCTTCGTGGCGATAGGGAGCTCCGACGACGAAAAGTCCGACGTGATCTCGAGTGAGGAGATCGCCGGGGCGGCCGGAGATGTTCTGGTCACCGGGTGGCGAGAGGACGTCCGCGACCTTCTGGCGATGCTCGACGTCTTCGT
This sequence comes from Actinomycetota bacterium, assembly GCA_052388025.1. Classification (GTDB taxonomy): domain Bacteria; phylum Actinomycetota; class UBA4738; order UBA4738; family HRBIN12; genus JBQTIP01. Next base: position 3,746 of record JBQTIP010000049.1, on the reverse strand, counting down.
CCTGCCCTCCTGGCGCGAGGGTATGCCGCGGTCGGCCATCGAAGCGGCCGCGATGGGAAGGCCCCTCGTGCTTACCGACATCCGCGGATGCCGCGAGGTTGCTCGAGACGGGATCGAAGGAATCCTCGTCCCGCCCCGCGATCCGAAGCGTCTGGCCGTGGCGATCCTTTCCCTCCTCCGTGATCCGGCGCTCCGCGTGCGGATGGGAGCGGCGGCACGGGCGCGGGCCGTCGAGCGGTTCGACGAGCGACCTGTCGCCCAGACCGTGGTGGAGGAATCCCGAGCTCTCCTGCGAATGCGAGGGCTGCCGACCGCCGTCGATGGAACCGTTCGGATCCGCCGCGCGCGGCCAGCCGACGCCGCCGCCCTCGCTCGTATCCACCGCGAAGCGCTGCCGGAAGCGTTCCTCCCCACGCTCGGCGGTCGATTCCTGAGAAGGCTCTACCGTGCGATGGCGGCGGACCCCGCCGCCGTTGCCCTTGTGGCCGAGAACGGCCAGGGGGTGGTCGGGTTCGCGACCGGCGTTCGCTCGGTGGGGCGGTTCTACCGTCGGTTCCTGGTTCGCCACGGCATCCCGGCAGCCGTAGCCGCGGCGCCCCACGTCCTTCGCCGCGGGGTCCTCCGCCGGGTCAGGGAAACCGCGAGCTACCCTTCCGGGACCGGGTTGCTGCCCGACCCCGAGCTTCTCTCGATCGCCGTGGAGCCTGCCCGGCGGTCCATGGGGATCGGCCGCATACTCGCGCGCGGGATCGTGTCCGGCCTGGCGGAAGCGGGGGCCGAGGAGGTCAAGGTCGTCGTGGGAGCGGACAACGTTGGCGCGAACCGGTTCTACGAGGGCCTCGGGTTCCGCCACGCGGCGCGGATCGCCGTCCACGGAGGTACGCCGAGCAACGTGTGGGTGATCCGATGCACGCCCTGATCGCCCTCGGCGTCGCAATCGTGCTGACCCCTCTGGCGCGACGGATCGGCCTCGCTTCTGGGCTCGTCGACCGTCCTAGCCCCGGGGCGCTGAAGATTCACGAGGCGCCGGTGCCGTTCCTCGGCGGTGTGGCCGTTGTGGCGGCGACCTTCGCGGCGCTCGGCATGCTCGGCTCATCGATCCCGATCGCGGTCTCGGCCGCGATCCTCGGTCTGATGGCGGTGGGTCTCCTGGACGACATCAGGTCCCTGCCGCTGCCGCTTCGGCTCGGACTCCAGATCGCCGCTGGGGCCCTGATTGCGAGCGTGCTTCCGCTCGACCCCCTGGGACCTCTCGGCGAGGCGGCGACCGTCCTATTGGTCGTGGCCACGACCAACGCGGTCAACCTCCTCGACGGTCAGGACGGCCTTGCGGGAGGGCTCTCTGCGATCGCCGCCCTGGGCCTGGTGGGGCTCCTGGCGAGCCTCGGCGGGTCGCCCCTCGGCGGCCTCGGGCTATCAATGGCCGGATCGCTGGTGGCGTTCCTCGCCTGGAACCGGCCGCCGGCCCGTATCTTCCTCGGAAACGGAGGGGCGTACGCGGTCGGCGCGGGCCTGGCGGTCCTCGCGGCCGACGCGGCGAGCCTGGGCGGCGCCGGCGGCCTCCTCGCCGCCGGCGTCTGTCTCGGGGTGCTCGCCTTCGAGGTCGTCTTCACGGTCGTCCGGCGGGCGGTATCTAAAGAGCTGGAGTCGATGGCGACTGGGGACCGGAAGCACTCCTACGACCTGCTCGCCCGGCGGATCGGGCGCGTGCGGTCCACGCTCGTGATCTGGTGCGTCGGGGCGCTGGCCTCGGGAATCGGCACAGCAGCCGCGGCCGCTACGCTTCCCGGGACGGTGGCCATCGCATCCGGCGTCGGCGCGTGCTCCGTGCTGGCGGGTGTGTGGCTGTACCTGGGGAGGGTCCGCGCGAGCGGAGAGGTCCGGGGATGAGGGTCACCGCTCTCGGTCACGCGGGGTTGAAGGTGGAAACCAAGAGGGCGACCGTGCTCGTCGATCCCTGGTTCTCTCCCGAGGGCGCGTTCCAGGCGTCCTGGTTCCAGTATCCGGACAACTCCCATCTCCTGCAGCAGCCGTCGCTGCTGGAGCCGACCGCCGTCATCATCTCCCACGAGCATCTGGACCACGTCGATCCCTGGTTCCTTGCCAGGCTCCCCTCCGAGGTCCCGGTGATAATCCCTCGCTACCCATCGCCGGTGCTTCGAAGGAAGGTGGAGTCGGGCGGCCCTCGCGCGATCATCGAGGTGGAGCCCTGGGAGCGGCTGGAGCTCGCCGACGGAACCAGCGTCCTCTTCGTCTCCGAGCAGTCGCCCATGAACCACGATTCGGCGATCGTGATCCGCGGCGACGGCCGGACGCTCCTGAACCTGAACGACGCGCGACTGTTCCCGGTGCAGTTCCGGGGAATCCGAAACGAGGTGGGGGGCGTCATCGATGTCTTTGCCTTCCAAGGGGCCGGGGCCTCCTGGTACCCGATGTGCTACGAGTATCCGCCGGAGCGGAAGTCGGAGCTTTCCCGCCAGAAACGCAGCTCGAAGCTCTCCTACGTGGCGCGTGCCATCGAGGTCGTCGAGCCCCGCGTCCTGCTTCCGTTCGCCGGGCCGCCGTGCTTCCTGGATCCCGCGATCCAGCGGCACAACGCCGAGATGGACGAGGGGATCTTCCCGGATCAGCGGCAGGTGGCGGACTGGCTCGCCGGTAGAGGGATGGGCGGTGTCCCCGTGCTCCTCCCCGGGGACGCCTGGGACGTAGACGCCGCAATGAGAGATCCGGACCCGGCGTGGGCTGATTTCTCCTTCGCGGATCGGTGTCCCTACCTCGAGGAATATGCGGAGCGGCGACGTCCCCATCTGGATGCCGTGCTGGGACGCCACCCGGATCCCGACGGCTCCCTCCGAGAGCCCTTCTTCGAGTACTTCGGGCGCGTGAAGGGCATGAGCTCCTACTTCGATCACCGCATCGGGATGGCGGTCGGGTTCGACATAACGGGATCCGGCGGCGGACGGTGGTCGGTGGACTTCGGCCCGGGGTCCGAGGCGGTGCGGGACGGACTCGACGGGTGCGGTTACGTCTACCGTTTCGCGTCGCGGTGGCTGCCGCCGCTGCTCGACGGGAGCGTGCCTTGGGAGGACTTCTTCCTGTCCCTTCGGTTCGAGGCCTATCGCAATCCGGACGTCTACAACGACCACCTGCTCGGCTTGCTCAAGTTCGCGCACCCGGAAGCGCTCAGCGCCGTCGAGGACTTCGAGCGGTCTATCGCCTCCGAGGAGATGATCACGATCCACGCCGAGGATAGGAGCTACTCGATCGGTCGGTTCTGCCCGCACGCCGGCAACGACCTCCTCACCACCGGGGAGGTGCTTCCGGGCGGGGTCATCCGGTGCCTTGCCCACCACTATGAGTTCGACCTGGCGACCGGGGAGTGCGTCAACGGTAGCTGCCCACCGCTCGAGGTGGGGGGAGTGGACGAGGCCGCCTCACACGGTTGAGGGATGCTCGGGTAGGGCCCGGGGCAGCGCTTCTACGTCGTGCGCCATAGGCTAATTGCGTCAGCCGGAGGATGGCCGGGTGTCCTTCTGCAAATACATTTGTAGAGCAAAGAGAGGGGCTTCCCAGTGGACGTTCTGGTTACCGGCGGCGCGGGCTTCATCGGCTCCAATCTGGCCCGGGGTCTTGCCGAGGCGGGCCACCGGGTTCGGATTCTCGACGACCTGTCGACCGGATCGACGGAGAACGTCCGCGACATCCCGGGCCTGGTGGATATGACGATCGGCGACGTGCGGGATGCG
>JBQTIP010000048.1:0-1510 GCA_052388025.1 Actinomycetota bacterium | reverse complement strand
TAGAGGTTCGGGTTCGCATCCGGGACCAGATGCGCCGTGGGGTTGCGGACCCTCCCTGCGTGATGCGCCGTGTCCCCCTCCTCGACGAACTGGGCGACCCGTCCGTCGAGCGCCACCAGGTAGTGGGCGCTGACTCGGCTGCGCGGGTCGGCGAACCAGGAGACGACCGAGGAAAAGATCCCCTGGGTCGTATGGACGACAACGAAACGTGGCGCGAAGCCGCCTCTGCCGGGGGTGGAGTTGGGTGTGGGGTAACGAGCGACCCGCACGTGCGGCTCGCCGGCGATGCGACGCCGGGGGTCGCCCCCTACCGACGCCTCCTCCTCTTCTTCCGCGGCCGATCCGCGTAGTAGTAGAAGTCGCGGTGAGTCGCCAGCGCTCGAGACGGATCCAGGACCTGTGAGTAGCTGAGCGCCGCGCCGAGCGAAACCCCAGCAGCGGCGAGCCTCCGGATGAACACCCGCCGGGAGATCCGCCCCTCCAGGTACGCGTCGACGAGCTCCTTCTTCGACATCGCCGTTCTCCCTTCCCCCACTACCTGGGAGATTCGCTCTGCCTCGTCCGCCATACCACCTACGGCAGCCGTACCAGCCCGATCCTGCGCTCGATTCCTCCGATCGTCAAGCGGTCGAATTGAGCCACCAGAATGTTCGCGGGACCGGCTTCGTCGCCTCACCTTCGCCTGCTAGGCGAGGTACGTGGACGCGCCTCTGCTACGGCGATCGCCATGCGACGGACGTAGAGATGGGTCCGGTACACTTCGCCGGATCCCACCTCCCCGTTGTGAGAGGTTGACACACATGCCGCGAGTACTGCTGATCGGATGGGATGGCGCCGACTGGCGCATCCTGGATCCCCTGCTCGAACGGGGTGACCTGCCCAATTTGGAGGCCCTCATCGGGCGGGGGCAGCGCGCCGTGCTCAAGTCGACCATCCCGACCCACTCCTGGGCGGCCTGGCCATCGTTCCTCACCGGCGTCGACCCGGCCGACCACGGCGTCTACGACATCCTCGAGACCGTCCCTGGAACCCACAAGCAGTACCCGGTCACCTACAAGTCGATCCGCGAGCGAACCTTTGTCGAGGACCACTCCGCTGCCAGTCGCAATGGTGTCTATGTCGACGTCCCGTTGATGTTCCCGCCGCCGGCCATCGACGGGAAGATCGTCGCCGGCGGGGTTCTACCCAAGGGCCGCCAGTACACGCAGCCGGCTGGCCTGGCCGACGAGCTGGAGAAGGCCGGCGTCCCTTGGCAGATCAACGGGATGTCCTGGACGACGTTCCACAACAAGCCCGAGCCGTACCTCGCCGAGGCGCTCGACGTCACCGGAAAGCGGATCCGCGCCACCGAGTGGCTGATGGACAACAGCGACTGGGACTTCCTGATGTCGGTGTGGGTCTCGGTCGACCGGACCCAGCATTGCCTCTCTAACTACATCGGGCCCGACCACCCCGACTACGCCAAGAACAAGGGCACGCCGACCGCCGCTAAGACGCGTGACGTCTACAA
>JBQTIP010000047.1:0-10753 GCA_052388025.1 Actinomycetota bacterium | reverse complement strand
GGGGCGCCCCAACCCACCTCCTGCCCCGCGCCCCGGGTGCGGGTGTGTCTGTTGGGCCCGCCCGGGCCGCGCTGGCCCCCCCCCCCGGCTCCCGGGAGTCCGGAGAGGGGGTTATCTCACCGGCACTGGTGGCAGACGGTTCCGTTGATCGTGATCGGCGCGTTGTCCTGTTGGACGATCTTTGCGGCCGGCTCAGGCTGCGGGGTCCTCGTCAAGGTCGGACCGGCGGCCACGATCGCGATCACGACCGCAAAGGCGAGGGCGATCGCCGCGTAGGCCAGCCAGACCTTCCGGAGGTACGTCCGCTCGATCGGCAGGGCTCCCGACTTCGTGCTCATCGTGTCCTCCTTCTCTGCGGTCGAACTCTGCGGTCGAATCCTGACGCCACGATAGGAAGCGCCGGATCTTCGTGCCGTAACGTCCGGCACAATCGGCGTGTGACGTCCGACACCGGGCCGAGGAGATGTGGCCCCCTCCCGGAAGGTCGCACAGAGGACCGGCGACGAGGAAGCGGAGAAGCGCAATCGGGGAACGGCTGGAGGGGCAGGACGGCGGCGCGTAGCCGCTCCTTCCTTGGATCAGGAGTCTGCCCGAGGTCAGCTCAGCCGGCGTGGCGCCCGAGGTGCTCCTGGAGACTCAAACGCAGGCCGTCGATTCGCTCCCCCTGGCCACCGATCTGAGCCGCCAAGCTGTCGATCCGCTGGCCTTGACCCGCGATTTGAGCCGCCAGGGTGACGGTCCACGAGCAGTAGCCCGCCGGTACAATCCGGGGCGTGAGCGAGCACACCGATCGCATCGAGAAGCTGTCACTCCGCGTCGCGTCGGCGAAGGAGTTCCTTTGACGTCGACGGCAAGCGCGCACGCGCGGCGGAGCTGGAGCAGCAGACGGCCGATCCCTCGCTCTGGGACGACCTCTCCCGCGGCCAGGACCTGACCACCCGCCTGGCGCGCCTGCGCGCCGACCTCGACCGGTTCGGCTCCCTCGAAGGCCGCCTCGCCGACGCCAAGGCGATGGACGACCTTCTCGCCGAAGAGTCGGATCCGGAGATGGCCGGCGAGCTGGCCCGGACCGTCGATGATCTCGAGGCCGAGCTCGACCGCGTGGAGCTCGCCGCGCTCCTCGGCGGCGAGTACGACGGGAACGACGCCGTCGTCACGCTTCACGCGGGCGCCGGCGGCACCGAGTCGCAGGACTGGGCCGAGATGCTCCTTCGCATGTACCTGCGCTGGGGTGAGCGCCAGGGCTTCGACGTCGAGGTGGACGAGGTCCTCCCCGGCGAGGAGGCCGGCATCAAGAGCGCAACGTTCATCGTCCACGGAACCAACGCCTACGGCCTGGTCTCGGCCGAACGCGGCGTACATCGCCTCGTACGGATCTCGCCGTTCGACGCCGCGAAGCGCCGGCACACTTCCTTCGCCAGCCTTGACGTGATCCCGCTCCTCGAGGGAACCGACGACGAGGACCTCGAGATCGACCCGAAGGACCTGCGGATCGACGTCTACCGCTCCGCGGGCCCGGGCGGCCAGTCGGTGAATACCACCGACTCGGCCGTGCGGATCACCCACCTCCCGACCGGCATCGCGGCCGCCTGCCAGAACGAGCGCTCGCAGATGCAAAATCGTGCGGTCGCCATGCGGATCCTGAAGGCCCGCCTGGCCGAGCGAGCCCGTCAGGAGCACCAGCAGAAGCTGGAGAACATCCGCGGCGAGCAGCGTGGGATCGACTTCGGATCGCAGATCCGCTCCTACGTCCTCGCGCCATATCGCCTGGTCAAGGACCATCGCACCGGCCTCGAGATCGGCGACATCGACCGCGTGCTGGCGGGCGACCTCGACCGGCTGATCGAGGCCTACCTCCGCTGGAAGGCCGGCGCATAGCCCGCCGGAGCCCCAGTCTGGGCTATGCCTGCCCTAGGCTCCGGGGGAGGCGGAAATGGACCGAAAGTCTCATGTCGTTTGGTACTCCATATGGCCGACAATTGGAGCGAGAATCGGGTGACTTGTAGAGGCGCTTGGGCCGGGGGAGAATTCCAGCGATCCGGCCGCCGCGCGCGGTCGGGAGGGGAGGAGCTGTTTGACGCTCACCGCTAGGCAGCTGAGGCTCGGCGCGGTCGGGGTGGCCGTGGCGACGACGCTGCTCGCGGCCGTACTCGTATTCACCGCCGGCCCGGCCACTGCAAAGCGGTTCGCGACACTCAACGTCCTCGCCGGTCGGGTGGAGGTACAGGCGGTCGGTCAGTCCGGCTTCCGGCTGGTGGCCGACGAGACTGAGCTCCACCAGGGCGACACCGTGCGCACGGGACCGGATGGGCGCGCGAGCATCGAGTACTTCGATGACAGCGTCACCGGGCTCGACTTCGATACGACCTTCAACCTCACCGAGCTAGTCACGCTCCGGAACCAGTGGCGGTCCAAGATCATCAAGACCGCCCAGCCCATCGGCACCACCTTCAACACGGTGACCGAGCTGGACGACCCGCTCAGCCACTTCGAGGTGAGGACGCCGAGCGCAACCGCCTCGGTGAGAGGAACCGTCTACCTGCTCTCGGTCACGTCGCTCGGAACGACCACCAAGGTGATCGAGGGTGCCGTGGCGCTCACGACTACGAAGGGCCTGATCACCGTTGAGACGGGCGATAAGGTCTCCACCGCGCCGGACGGGACGATCGGCCCGGTGTCGCCGCTCACCACTTCGGACCTGGACGACCCGTTCATCGTCTTCACCCAGTGCGAGCTCGATCCGACCATCGAGAGCTGCGCGCCGATCGACGAAGGCGACGGCGAGCAGCCGGGCGAAGGGGAGACCCCCGGCGAGGGCGAGACCCCCCAGCCGACGCCGATCCCGACGCCGCCGACGCCGCCGGCTACGACGCCGCCGGACACACCCCCAACGGTCCCGCCCACAACGCCGCCGCCGCCTCCGCCCTCGGGCGAACCGCCCAACACCCACATCACCGAGGGGCCTTCGGGCGTGATCGCGGCCTCGACGGCCACGTTCCGGTTCAGCTCTTCGGTGGCGGGATCGACGTTCGAGTGCGCGCTCGACAGCGGCCGCTTCGAGAGCTGCTCGTCGCCGCAGACCTACGGCGGCCTCGCCGAGGGGGACCACACCTTCACGGTAAGGGCCAGGTTCGACGGGGCGGCCGATCCCAGCCCGGCCGGCCGGAGCTTCACGGTCGACACCATCGCGCCGGCGACGCCGACGATCACCTCGCACCCCTCCGACCCGTCGCCGGAGACGAGCGCGACGTTCGCGTTCGAGTCCGGCGCCGACCCCGGGACGCCGGTGCACTTCGAGTGCTCCCTAGACGGAGGCACGGTCGTGTCGTGCTCGTCGCCGGCAACCTACGAAGGGCTCGCCGAGGGACCTCACTCGTTCCGTGTCGAGGCAGTGGACGACGCCGGGAACCGCTCCGGCGCGGCGGGCTTCGACTGGACCGTAGCGATCCCCGACACGTCGGCTCCCGAGACGACGATCACCGACGGTCCGACGGGCGCGGTTAGCTCGGCCGACGCGACCTTCTCGTTCACGTCCTCGGAGGCCGGCTCGACCTTCGAGTGCGCGCTCGACGGTGCCCTCTTCACGCCCTGCTCGTCCCCTCAGGGTTACACGGCCCTGGCCGAGGGCCCGCACTCGTTCGACGTGCGGGCGATCGATCCCGCCGGCAACCCCGACCCGACGCCTGCCGCCGCAGCCTTCACCGTCGACACGATCGACCCCGCGCCGCCGGTGATCACCTCGAGCCCGGGCGACCCGACCACCGCGACCACGGCTACGTTCACGTTCGAACCCGGCGGCCCCGACGCGGGGACGTCCGTGCATTTCGAGTGCGCGATCGACGCCGGGAGCCTCGAGCTGTGCTCGTCGCCCCAGACCTACTTCGGGTTGCCGAACGGCCTCCATTCCTTCGAGGTCGAGGCCGTCGACGACGCGGGGAACCGCTCGGGGTCTGTCGGGCTGCAGTGGACGATCGAGGGCGCCGGCACGCCGCCTGAGACGACGATCGAATCCGGGCCCTCCGGCGTGATCGCGGTCGACAGCGTAGCGTTCACGTACTCCTCGAGCACGCCCGACTCCACGTTCGAGTGCCGCCTCGATGCGGCGCCGTTCGCCTCCTGCCCCGCGACCGGAATCTCCTTCGACGGGCTCGGCCAGGGCGACCACACCTTCGAGGTCCGGGCGACCGATCCCGACGACAACACCGACCCGACGCCGGCCTCTGCGGCGTTCACGGTCGACACGATCGCGCCCGCGGCGCCGCTGATCCTGACCCACCCGGACGACCCGACGGTCGAGACGTCTGCGACGTTCACGTTCGAGCTCACCGGCGACACCGGGACACCCGTGCAGTTCGAGTGCTCGCTGGACGGCTCGAGCCTCGCGACGTGCAGCTCGCCCACGGCCTACGACGGCCTGCTCTTTGGCGACCACGTCTTCGCCGTCGAGGCCGTGGACGCCGCCGGGAACCGGTCCGGGGCAGCGACGTTCGAGTGGACCATCGAGCCGCCCGACACGACGCCGCCCGAGACGACGATCACCGGCGGGCCGGGCGGGCTGGTCAACACCAGCTCGGTCACGTTCACCTACGCGTCGAGTGAGGAGGGCTCGACGTTCGACTGCAGCCTGGACGGCGCCGCCTTCGCTTCGTGCCCCGCGAGCGGCCAGTCTTACACAGGGCTCCGCCAGGGCGATCACACGTTCGAGGTCCGGGCGACCGACCCCGCCGGCAACACCGACCCGACTCCCGCATCCCGGACGTTCACGGTCGACACGGTGGCGCCCTCGAAGCCGACCTTCACCGGCACGAGCCCCCAGTCCGGCGGCAACAACAACGAGCCGCTGATCAAGGGCTCCGCGGAGGCCGGTTCCACGGTCGTGCTCTTCCCCGACGGGTCGTGCTCCGGATCGCCGGTCGCCACGGGCTCGGCCGCCGCCTTCGCCTCTCCCGGCCTCGGGGTGAGTGTGCCCGACAACAGCACGACGACGTTCTACGCCACGGCCACGGACGCGGCCGGGACCAGCTCAGGCTGTTCGACGTCGAGCATCACTTACAAAGAGGTCTCGCCGCCCCCGCCGGACTCGCCTTCAACGCCGGACCTGGACCAAAAGAGCGACACCGGGGCCTCCAAGACCGACGACATCACGGCCGACTCGACGCCGACCTTCACCGGCACGGCGGCTCCCGCCGTCACCGTTGAGGTCTCGAGCGGCGGATCGGTTCTGGGCACGACCACGGCGGGGTCCTCGGGCAAGTGGGAGCTCATTAGTGCCGAGCTCGGCGACGGCGTGCACTCGATCACCGCGACGGCGATCAGCTCCGACGGCACGCGGTCGGCGCCGTCCGGCGCGCTCACGGTGACGATCGACTCGTCGGCCCCCCAGACCACGATCACGTCGGCGCCGGAGGATCCGTCGAGCTCGTCGTCGGCGACGTTCCAGTTCGTGTCCTCTGAGAGCGGCTCCACGTTCAAGTGCGGCAGAGACCAGGTGAGCTTCCCGCACTGCGAGTCGCCGAAGGTCTTCATCCAGCTCGAGGACGGGCCGCACACGTTCCACGTCGAGGCGATCGACGTGGCCGGGAACGTCGACCCGACTCCGGCGACCCACTCTTGGACGATCGACACGCCGGACGGTGGCGTCGGTGCGGTCGAGACCACCGGAGAGGCGGGGGATCTAGAGGCGATCGGGCTCGGCGCGCCGTTCCTGGCGCTTCCGTCGCTCCAACGACGGCGCCGGCGCTAGCCGGCCGGCCCGCGCCCTCGCCGTTCCCGAACAAGGGCCGCGACCGCCGCGCCAGCTAGTATGAACCATACTAGTGCGGACGCGAGCAGGCCTCGCGCGAGGCTGGGGTCGCGATAGGTAATTCGCACCTCGTGGGCACCTGCCGGGACGGCGACCGCCTGCAGGAACGAGTCGGCTTGCAGCACGGGGGCCGCTCGCCCGTCCACCGTCGCGGTCCAGCCCTCGTCCCAGGCGTTCCGCACGACGACGATCGAAGGCGCGTTGGCCCGGACGGAGATGAAGACCCTCTCAGGTTCCGACTCGCGGTAGACGGCCGTTCCCACGGTGGCATCGGGCCTCTGCACGATGCCGGGGTCCCGCTCGACGATCGCCCGCACGGCCGGATCGAACCCGCGCGCGAGGACCACCTCGAGCGCGGCCGTGGGACCATCGACGGCGGTCCAGCTCGCGACGACCGATGCCCTGGACTGCCACCCGTCCATCTCGTAGAGGACGTAGCCGCGCTCGGAGGCGACCGGCGTCCCCGTCAACGGGGGCGCGATCGACTCGGGCGCGATGAGGAAGCGGATGCCGAGGAGCGGCACGTCCTCGGTCGAGGGACGCTGGATCACGGAGGCGTTGTAGAAGACGGGGAGCCTGTTCGTCGCCCGGATGAAAGACCAGTACCCCGGAAGCTGGATCGGGGAGTACCCCAGGGCGTCGTGGATCCGGAACAGGATCCCGCGTCCCATCTCCAGCGCGGGCCAATCGCCTTCCCCCTGCGTGAAGAGATATCCCTTCACGAAGTAGGCGGCCGGCGGGATCCACGTCAGGTAGCGGCCGTCCTCGGCTTCCTCCTGGAGGTATCGCGCGATTGGGCCCGGGCTGAGGTAGCGATCGACCGAGACCTCGGGCCATCGGAGAGGGCCTGGGATCAGGTTCGGATGACCCGTGCCCTCCAGGCCGAGATAGACGGTTCCACCCTGATAGGCGGAGGACCAGAGCGCTCCAGCTAGAAGGTCGACCGCGAGGACCGCCGGCAGGGCGACGGCGGCCCACCGGCGCCGCCGGGCAAGCGCCACGAAGACCGGCGCCGTCGCGGCGACGCCGACCGCCAGCAGGACGAACCGACTCGGGTGCGCGCCGAGCAGGAGCGGCAGGAGGAGGAATGCCGCGGCGCCGAGCCCAAGCCACCGGAGCGCCTCGGGCAGGCGCGGTGGCCGCTCGATGAAGCTGTGGATGCCGACGGCCCCGAGGGCGGGCACGACGAGCAACGCGAGGTACCGAAGGCGGCCGGGATTGTGGAGGTAGACGTCGCCGAAGGGGAGCCGCAGCACGAGGTTCCGGAACCACGCTGCCTCGACCAGCATGTTCAGAGTCAGGAGGTAGGCGACGAGCCCCGTTACGGCGAACGCTGCGATGAGCCACCGGCGCCCGCGGTCGCGCATCGCGGCGAACGCCGCGAGCAGGATGGCGGCGCCCACGTAGGCGCCCGGCGTGCTTCCCAGCGCCAGCGGCCAAGCGCTAAACACACCGTTTGCGTCGAGCGGCCGATCGCCGACGCTCGCCGCCGCGGGCAGCGTGCCGCCGAGCGATAGGTACCCGCCGCGGAGGCTCGACCGCGCGATCAGGGCGAACCGCGGAACGAGCGTCGCGAGGTTCGCGAGGGGAAGGATCGCCAGGAAGCCCAGCCCCACGGCCGCCGCCCGCATCGGGGTCGTCGTCCCGGCCCGAACGTCCCGGACCGAGCGAGCCGCGATGTAGGCCGTGACCAAGCCCGTGCACATCACCAAGCCGTGGCTCATGTGCGCATTCGCTACCTGGCCCCACGCGAGGGCCGCGAGCGCCGTCCAAAGCAGCCGCCGCGAGAGACGCCCGGCGCGCATGGAACCGGACGCGCCGACCAGCGCGAGCGTCGTCCAGGCGAGCGTTCCCGCGAACGGGAGCGAGATCCCCACGACGGATGCCGCGATGATGAGCGCGAGCGACAGCCCGCCTGCCGTCGCGGCCGCGCGGTGCAGGCGCTCCATCCGCAGGAACCAGTAGAGGCCGAGCCCGGCTACGACCGGCTGCAGCACGATGAACGCGCGGAGCCCCGTCCCGCACGGGAGGAGCCAGGACGCGAGCATCGAGGGCAGGTACAGCCAGCCCGATTGCGGGTCCGCCGCGAACGGGGTTCCCGCCATCTCGAACGGGTTCCACAGGGGGACGTGGCCGGCGGCGAGGCTCCGCCCCAGGAAGCAGGAACGGGGGAGCCAGAATGCCAAGATGTCGGGATGCTGGTTCGTGAGCAGGTTCGAGAACACGAACCCGCGCATCGCGATAACGACGCACGAGACGATGAGAAGCGGACCGGCGAGCGCCGCAGCTGCCCGGCGCGCCCTGGAGCGGGTCGCCTCTGGGGGTTCGGCTCCCGGTTGCGACTCGTCCCGGGCGGCGACGGCCTTCATGGCGAGCCAGGGTAGTGCAAACGTGATTCCGTTCATCGGGGGTGTCTGTTAGACTCGCCCCGCATCCCCCCTCGACCTCTCACTGGGACATGATCAGTCTTCAGCACGTCACGAAGATCTACAAGAAGAACTCGGTCACCGCGCTGGACGACGTGAGCGTGGACATCGAAAAGGGCGAGTTCGTCTTCATCGTCGGTCCGTCGGGCTCCGGCAAGTCCACGTGCGTCCGCCTGCTCCTCAAGGAGGAGGAGGCGACGAAGGGCGCGATCTTCGTCGCGGGGAAGAACCTCGACAAGCTCTCCCCGTGGAAGATCCCCTACCTGCGCCGGAACATCGGCACGGTGTTCCAGGACTTCAAGCTCCTGTCCGACAAGACCGTCTTCGAGAACGTGGCCTTCGCGCTCGAGGTCATCGGCAAGCCCAAGCACATAGTCGACCAGCGGGTCCCCGAGATCCTCGAGCTGGTCGCGCTCGGCGACAAGCTGAACAGCTACCCCGACGAGCTTTCGGGCGGCGAGCAGCAGCGCGTGTCGATCGCGCGCGCGTGCGTGAACAGGCCGCTCGTGCTGCTGGCCGACGAGCCCACCGGGAACCTCGACCCCTCGACCTCCGTCGACATCATGCGGCTGCTCGATCGGGTGAACCGGATCGGTACGACCGTAGTCATGGCCACGCACGACCAGGCGATCGTCGACGCGATGCGCCGCCGGGTCATCGAGCTCGACTCGGGTAAGGTCGTCCGCGACCAGGTTCGCGGCGTCTACAGCTGATGGCCAAGCGCTGGGACTTCTTCTTCCGGGAGACGATCTCCGGGCTCAAGCGCAACGGGCTGGTGGCGTTCGCGGCGATCTCGACGGCGTTCATCGCGCTGTTCCTGTTCGGGATGGCGCTGCTGATCGGGCGGGAGATCGGCCTGATCATCGACGCCACCACCGCCAACGTCGAGGTTGCGGTCTACCTGACCGACCCGGTGAACCCCTCGACCGTCGGGCTGCTGACGGAGCAGCTGGAATCGTTGCCGGCCGTTGGCGACGTGCGCTACGAGACCAAGGAGGATGCCTGCGCCCGGTTCAAGGAGATCTTCGCGAACCAGTCCGCGCTGGTCGACAACACGTCATGCGATCCCGCCAAGAACCCGCTGCCGGCCTCGCTCCGGGTGAAGATGGACGACCCCGAGCAGTTCCAGGAGGTCGCGGCCGTACTCGGCTGTGTGGAGAACGCGGAAGGCGCGCTCGAGTGCGCCCAGCCCGGCATCCGCAGCGTGGTGGACCAGCGGCAGATCCTCGACAAGCTCTTCGCGGTCGTGCGGGTCCTTTCGATCGGCGTGGGGGCGATCGCGGTCGTGATGCTCGGCTCCGCCGCGGCGCTCATCGCGAACACGGTCCGCATGGGTCTGTTCGCCCGTCGCAAGGAGATCGGGATCATGAAGCTTGTCGGCGCGACGAACTGGCGCATCCGCATCCCGTTCCTGGTCGAGGGCCTGGTGGAGTCGCTGATCGCCGCGGGGGCCGCCATCCTCGCCCTGTACATCGGAAAGGTCGTGTTCATCGACCGGCTCCGGAACGAGATCGGGTTCTTCCCGCTTATCCACAACAGCGACGTGCTCGCGACGGTCCCCTGGCTGCTCGGGGTGGGTGCGCTCGTCGCGCTCATCGCCGGCTTCGTTGGGATGCGCCGCTTCCTCGACGTCTAGGCCGGCGGCCGTGAGCCCGCGCCCCGACGCCGGACAGCGAACCGTCGCGTCGAACCGCCGGGCGCGCCACGACTACGAGATCGTCGAGCGATTCGAGGCCGGCATCGCGCTGACCGGCTCAGAGGTGAAATCGCTCCGCGGCGGCCACGCGTCGCTCACCGAGGCGTTCGCGCGGGTCCGCGACGGCGAGGTGTGGCTCGAGAACATGCACATCCCCCCATACGCGCAGGGGGAGAAGCGCGGCTACGATCCGAAGCGGACCCGGAAGCTGCTGCTCCACCGGGCCGAGATCGAGCGGCTGATCGGGAAGACCGCCGAGCGGGGGCTCGCGCTCGTCCCGATGCGCCTGTACTTCTCGCACGGCCTCGCGAAGGTGGAGCTCGGCCTGGGACGGGGGAAGCGCCAGTTCGAGAAGCGGCGCGCGATCGCAGAGCGAGAGGCCCAGCGCGAGATGGAGCGCGCTGCCGGTCGCCGGCGGTAGTTGCCGGCGTTCAAGGCCTGTCGGCGGGCCGCCGTATACTTGCGGTGACAACTTCATATGGGGGTGCACTGGCTTCGACCTGGACGGATACCGTCTGGGGGAAGCGGGCCGAGGTCCCCGGATGCCTCGTTAAAAGCCGGGATCAACACAAGCGCCGATAACTACGCGCTCGCTGCCTAGTTAGCTAGGCAGCCGTCCGCCCCGATCCGCCTGCGATCGGGGGCCGGGCGTCGTGAGCAGGCTCACGGAGGCGGCTCCGTCCGGCGGCCGCCGTCGGACACCGAAGCCGGGCTGGCCGAGGGGTCCTCCGCCTGTGGGAGCCTCGAGGCGAGACCTAACCGCAGGCTACGCCCGTAGAAGACCCAGGAGGTCGCCCGGGGACGCGGGTTCGATTCCCGCCACCTCCA
>JBQTIP010000046.1:0-4279 GCA_052388025.1 Actinomycetota bacterium | reverse complement strand
GCCGGTTCCGCTTTCTGGCGTAGGGCGAGCGACGGCTTGACCCGGCCGGTTGAGGCGTTGAAACTACAGGCTCCGTGGCCGGGTCTAACATCCGGCGTATCGTCGAGATAGAGGGGGGTGTTGTGATGCGCAATCGCAGCGTGACAACGGAGGCGGGACGCCGCAAGCGCACCAGAGCGCTGGGAGCCCTCCTGTCGACCGCGGCGCTCGCCGTCTTCATGGTGATAGCGCTGGCTCCGTCCGCGGGAGCGATGGTTACGTGCCTCTACGACGGGGTGAGCACCGCCGCCGTGACGATGGACGCCGGGGGCGATGTGGCTACGCTGGATACAACCGGCAGCACAATCAACGTCAACGGCGTGCAATGCCCCGGCGGCCCAGGGGCCACCGAGGCCAACACGTCAATCATTACGGTGGACGTAATCGGAGGTGGCGACCAGACCGTCGTGATCGATGCCGGCTCGTTCCCCTACGGCGGGCTCGCGAGCTTCGACGTCGATCTCGCCGGTGGAGGCGGTGACGCCCTCACCATCACCGGGACGGGTGGCGCCGACAGCATCGTCTTCGCGGCTGGCTCGGTCGACCTCGACGGGGGCGGCGGAGGCGCCAACGTGGGCTTCAGCGGCGTGGAGACGGGGAGCGTGACCGCCGGAGGCGGCGCCGACACGGTCACGGGCGGCGCGTTCCCCGGGCCGCTCTCGATCAACGGTGAGGGCGGCAACGACATCCTCACGGGTGGCGGCTTCGCCGACACCCTGATCGGCGACGCCGGCGACGATTCGATCACCGGCGGCGGCGGCCTCGATACCAACAGCTACGCGGGAGCCGGGGCCGGCGTCACGGTCAGTCTGGCCGTGACCGCGGCCCAGAACACGGGCGGCGCCGGGATCGACACGCTGGCGGGGCTCGAGAACCTGACGGGGTCCGGCTTCGACGATTTCCTGACGGGCGACGCGGGGCCGAACGTGCTCCTCGGGGGCGGCGGCAACGACAACCTGGCTGGCCTCCTCGGCAACGACACGGTGACCGGCGGCGCAGGGAGCGACACCGGGAACTACACGGCCGCGCCGTCCAGCGTCACGGCTAGCCTCACCACCGGCTCCACGAGCGGCGGGGCGGGGAGCGACATCCTCGGGACGCTCGAGATCCTCTCCGGGTCGGCGTTCGACGACTTCCTGACCGGCGACGCGGCGGCGAACGTCCTCCTCGGCAACGACGGGAATGACACGCTCGCCGGCCTGGCCGGTGACGACACGACGACCGGCGGGAACGGCTCCGACACGGGGAGCTACGCGGCGGCCGCCGCGGCCGTGTCGGTCAACCTATCCACGCTGGTCGCGCAGAACACTGGCGGCGCCGGGATCGACACGCTCGTCACGATCGAGAACCTCACCGGGTCTGCGTTCAACGACTTCCTGACTGGTGACGGGCTCGCGAACGCGCTGTCGGGGAACGACGGCAACGACAATCTGGCCGGCCTCCTCGGCGACGATGTGCTCACGGGCGGCAACGGCTTGGACAACGGCGACTACTCGGGCTCCGGGGCGGCCGTGTCGGTCAACCTGTCCACGCTGGTCGCGCAGAACACGGTCGGCGCCGGGATCGACACACTGGGAACCGTCGAGAACCTGACCGGCTCGTTCTTCGGCGACACCCTGACCGGTGACGCCGGTCCGAACGTCCTCCTCGGTGGGGACGGCGACGACATGCTCGCAGGGCTCGTCGGCGACGACACGCTGACCGGTGGGAACGGCCTGGACACCGGCACGTACGCGGCCGCGAGCGGCGGCGTGACCGCGAACCTCTCCGCGGGCTCCGCGTCCGGGGCCGCCGGGAACGACATCCTCGGCACGCTCGAGAACCTGACCGGCTCCGGCTCCGCCGACGACCTGACCGGGGACGGGAACATCAACACCCTCAAGGGCGAGGGCGGCAAGGACACGCTCACCGGCCAGGGCGGCGACGACAGGCTGATCGGCGGTGACGCGGCCGATGTCCTGAGCGGCGGCGGCGGGGCCGATACCGACAAGGGCGGTGAAGGGCCCGACGAGCTCCGGGGCGGAGGGTCCGACGACGTGCTTCGCGCCGGCGCCGGCAACGACGACCTGTTCGGCGGCAGCGGCGACGACGACCTGTTCGGCGGTGCGGACAACGACGAGTGCAAGGGCGGCACCGGCTCCAACACCATCCACGGGTGCGAGAGCTAACTGGCGCCTGAGAAGATTCGGAGGTGTGGGGCTGGCCCCCCGTTTCGCGGGGGCCGGCCCTCCTCTCCTGTGAGGATCGCTTGTCATACCCGGGTGCTACATTTGCGGCATGGTTGGGGTGGCCTGGACCGCGATCGGCTTGCTGGCCGCGACGGTGCTCGGGAGCCTCTGGTACCTGGGCTCTCGCATCGACGCCCTCGCCTCCAGGATGGATGCCCAGGGGGAATCGATCGGCGCCCAGGGGCAATCGCTCGGCGCCAGGATCGAGGCCCAGGGGGAATCCCTCGCCTCCAGGATCGATGCCCAGGGGGAATCGATCGGCGCCCAGGGGCAATCGCTCGGCTCCAGGATCGATGCCCAGGGGGAATCCCTCGGCGCTCGCATCGACGCCCAGGGGGAATCGCTCGGCGCCCGCATCGATGCCCAGGGGCAATCGCTCGGCGCCCGCATCGATGCCCTGGCGGCCCGGCTCGATGCCCGCCTCGACGCCCTCGCTTCCAGGATCGATGCCCAAGGGGAATCACTCGCCGCCCGCATCGACGAGCACATAGGACGCCACGCCGGCTGACGCTCCCGATCGAGCCCGCGGCTCGGGCCCGGCCACTCGAGAGCGGCTACCGAACGCGGAACCGGTGGAGAGCGCGCCGCAGGTCATGGGAGAGATCGAGCGGTGGCCCCCAGGCCCCTCGCGCCAGGGCATCCAGCATGCCTCCCGTCGAGCCCGGATCGAGCAGGACCGCCTGGCCCGCGCCGGACGAGCCCGGCGCGATCGCCGGCAGGATCTCGCCGTCGTCCGGGCCCGGGAGCACCAGGAGGGCCGACTGGACCGGGCGCTCGCCGCCGTCGTCCGTCGGGCGGTTCACGACCTCGCCGTTCACGACCATCGTGCTGGAGCCGCCCCCGTCCAGGTTCATCGCCCACACAGCCCCGCGATCCTCGAAGAGCTCCGCGAACGTCACGAGCCCCATGCCGATCGAGTACTTGGGCCGCCGGCCGTCGACGACCACCAGCAGCAGGTGCCCGTCCGCCGTCACGCCCACACCGGTTCGGGGGTTGCGGCGGCAGAACGACGCCTCGCATGCCTCGACGACGACCTCTCCGTCGCTTACCAGGAGCGGCACGCCCCCGATCGAATCGAAGACGCCGACCCACCCGAGCGACCACGTCACGCGGACCGTCTCTCCCACGGTGAGCGACAGGAGCCGCAGCGCCTCGTCGCTCGCCGGCGTCGCCGCGAGCACCACGCCTCCGTTCGTCGGCATCGGCTCGGCCGAGCACCCGACCTGATCGACCGAGAAGTCCCTCTCCACGCCGGGCTCGGGCGCCTTCAACCGGGGCGACCCGAGCGGCAACAGTCGCGCGGAGCACGCGTAGGCCGGCGGCACCTCGGCGGTCCCCCCGGCCGGCGAGTACGCGGCGATCTCTCCCAATCCCGGCGGACCGTCGTTCATCGCATCGATGGCCCAGGTCTCGCCGGTATCGACCTCGACGAGGCCTACGGCCTGGCCGGGGTGGGCGATGAACACCTGCTGCTCGTCGACCGAGACGGCGAAGCCGATGCCGGGCACCTCCGAGGACTTCTTCAGGTCGCCGTCCTCCGCAAACGGATGGACCGGCCCCGAGGACGGGATCCAGAAGTCGCCGTTCACTGCTGCGATGGCGCCGTGCCGCGACGCGATGCTGGTGGTCCGCTCGGTCTTCCCGATGCGGTCGAACGCGAGGCCGACATCCATCGTGAGCGGCTTGGTGAGATCGACGGATAGGACGAAGGCCCGCCGGGGGATCTTCGGCTCGACGATCTCCGTGAGCGTCAACCCGGGCGCGACCTCCGTGACGATCTCCTTGTAGCGCGGCGCGATCGGGGCGGCGTCCGCGTGCGTGCCGGCGAGGAGCGCGGCCGCGAGCAGGAAGACCGACCCAGCAACCCACAGGCTTCGCCGCACCTCGGCCATGGGCGACCATCCTAGCCACGGAGTCCCGAAGTGGGGGGATGTTTGACGCGGCCCTCGGCCACGCCTAGGTTCGGAGGCTCACCGTGGCCAAGAGTGAGACGACACTACGTATCGGGCGCG
>JBQTIP010000045.1:0-39949 GCA_052388025.1 Actinomycetota bacterium | reverse complement strand
CGGTGTTCCTGCTCGGTGTCGGATGGGGCGGGCTCCACGCGCACCGGGTGGAGGGCTCGCTCCTGGCTCGACTCGCGCCCGGACGGATCGAGGCCGTTGCCACGCTTCGGACCGACCCGGCGCCCGGAGGGTTCGGGTGGTCGGCGATCGCCCAGGTCGCGACCGTTTGGTGGGAGGACGGCGCCGCCGAGATCCACGAACCTCTGTGGATCCGGGGTGCCGGGGACCCCTTCGAGGCAGTTCGCGGCGACCGGGTCGAGCTGTCGGGGGAGCTCCGGCTGCCCACCGACGGTGATTCCGTCGAGGCGCTTCGCCGACGGGGGATTGCGGCGATCCTCCAGGTCCGCGACGCCGTTCGCCTGGGACCCTCCACGAACCCTCTGGTTCGTGCGGCACAGGGCTTCCGAGCCTTCGCCGGGCGGTCGATCCGGACGCTGTTTCCCAGAAGAGAGGCCGGGCTGTTGATGGGGCTAGCGCTCGGTGACGACTCGATGCTGGATGCGGGGCTTGCCAGGGACTTCCAGGCGACCGGACTGGGTCACCTGCTCGTGGTGTCGGGGGAGAACGTCGCCATGGTGCTCGGCCCCGTCCTCGGGCTGGCCCTCCTGCTGCGGCTCTCCCGCGTTCCGCGGTTCCTTCTGGGGCTCGGCACGGTCGTCTTCTTCGTGGTCCTCACCGGGGCGGAGCCCTCCGTGATGCGCGCGGGGGTGATGGCCGGCCTGACGCTCCTCGGGGTGTTCCTGGGCAGGCCTCGTGCCACGGGGGCGATCCTTGCCGGAGCGGTGCTCTTGCTGCTGGTCCTTGACCCGTCGCTGGTTTGGTCGATCGGGTTCCAGCTCTCCGTCGCGGCCACTGCGGGGATGGTCGCGATGGCGTCACCGCTCGCCGAGCGGCTGCGGTTCCTCTCGCGCCCGATCGCCCTCGCGGCCGGGACGACCCTGGCGGCGCAGGTGGGAGTCACGCCGGTCCTCCTCTTCCACTTCCACGAGGTCCCGGGGGTGACCGTGCTCGCGAACCTGCTGGCGTTCCCGGCAGTCTCGCCCGCGTTGCTGTTGGGCCTCGGGGCCGCGGGGGTCGGCGCGCTTCTGGAGCCCGCAGGTCGGTTGCTGGCCGCCCTCGCGCTCCTTCCCATGCGGTACCTGGAGCTGATCGCGGATCGTCTGGCGAGCGCTCCGGTGCCCTGGGTCACCTCCGGCGGGGGGCTCGTGCCGCTGGTGGGCGGCGTCGTCGCCGTCTGCCTCGTGGCCCTCTGGCTCCGGTCCCGGCGTCGTCTGCCACGAGCCGCTATGGTCGTGGGTGCCGCGCTCCTCCCGCTCCTCGTATGGTCCACGGCGCTCTCGGCCGGGCCGCCATCGGGGCTCGTGATCCACTTCTTCGACGTCGGGCAGGGCGATGCGGCGCTCGTCAGGTCTCCCGGCGGCGCGAGCGTCCTGATCGACGGCGGTCCGGACCCCGAGCAGGTCGCGACCGAGCTCTCGGCCCTGGGGGTGAAGCGACTCGACATCGTGGTTGCCTCACATCCCCACGCCGATCACATCGTGGGCCTCCCGGCCGTCCTCGCTCGCTTTCCGGTCGGGGCGGTCCTGGAGCCCGGATGCCCCGACGACTCCGCCCTCCACCGCGAGCTGCTCGCCGCGATCGCGGACGAGGGGATCCGCGTCGTGCATCCACGCGCGGGTGAGTCGCTTGCGGTGGGCGATCTGCGGCTCGACGTGCTGTCGCCGGACCGGTGCTGGGTGGGCACGGAATCCGATGCGAACAACGACGCGCTCGTGATCGCCGTGTCGTATCGCGAGGATACGGTGCTCTTCGCGACCGAGCCGGAGGAGCCGTCCCAACGGGTGCTGCTCGACACGGGCGTCTCCCTACGGGCCGACGTGCTGAAGGTCCCTCACCACGGCGCGGCCACGTCGCTTCCGGAGTTCTTCCAGGCCGTCGCTCCCGAGCTGGCCGTCGTAAGCGTCGGCCCGAACGACTACGGCCACCCGGTGCCGGAGGTCCTCGAGGAGATACGAGCCACCGGCGCCCGGGTCCTTCGAACGGATCTGGCCGGCGATATCACGATCACGTTCACGCGCGACGGGCTCCTCGTAGAATCGACGAGGACGTGAGCCCTTCCAATCCGACCGTTCTCCTCCTGTGGGGAGAGGATCCCTTCCTGCTGCGGGAGGCGGCCTTCGAGGCGCTGGGGGACACCGCTCCGCGCGAGATCGAGGCCGGTCAGTGGCAGGGCGGCGAGACCGCTGATCTCGCGACTCCCTCGCTCTTCGGCGAGCGCCGTGCGCTGCTCGTCACAGACTGCCGCTCGCTCCCCGATCACGCCCTGAAGGAGCTCGCCGCATATCTCGCGGCGCCGGTTCCCGATGCGCCGCTCGCGCTGTGCGCCACGGTCCCCGAGCGAGGCAAGGCGCCCGCATCGCTCGTGAAGCTGGTCCGGCCGGCGGGCGTCGTGCGCGAGGTGAAGGTGTCCCGGAAGGATCTCCCCGCATGGATGATGGCGCGTGGCCGCGCCAACGAGATCGAGGTCGCCCCCGACGGCGCCGCCGCGCTCGTCGAGATCCTCGGGGAGCGCCCGGCATCCATCGATCAGGCGCTCGCCCAGCTCGCCTCCGCGTTCCCGGGGGAGCGAGTGACGAGAGAGATCGTCTCGAGGCAGTTCCGGGGGCTCGGGGAGCAGCATGTCTGGGACCTGTGCGACCACGCGTTCGGGAGGGATCTTCCGGGATCGATCCGCTCGCTCCGGACGCTCCTCGAGGGCAGAGACGACCCGCTCATGATCTTGGGCGGCATCGCCTCCCGCCTTCGCGACCTGCTCAGGGTGAAGGCGCTGCCGGAGCGGATGCCGCTCGCCGATCTGGCGAGGGCGGCCGGCCTGCGGTTCGAGTGGCAGGCCAGGCGCTATCGCGACCAGGCCCGGCGCTTCACCCTCGCCGAGCTGGTCGGGCTTCACCGGGAGGTGGCGGAGGCCGACCGGGCGCTGAAGTCGGGTGCCACCGACGACCTGGTGCTGCCGCTTCTGGTGAGCGCGATCGCGGGGGAGAGGGTGGCCTAGCCGGTCGAGTCGGCCGCCTCGGCGGCCGCGCCGGCCGCCGACCGGGCGAGGCGCGACTTGTGGCGAGCGGCGGTCCGTTTGTGCAGCACCCCGCGCGCCGCCGCCTTGTCGAGCGCGCGAGAAGCCTCGCGCGCTCGTGCCGCGGCCGCGTCGAGATCGCCCTCGGCCGTAGCGGATCGCACCTTCTTCGCTGAGGTCTTCAGCGCCGACCGCACGGCCTTGTTCCGCTCGCGCGCGCGCTCGTTCTGGCGGTTCCGCTTGATCTGGGACTTGATGTTGGCCACGGCGACCGAGTGTACCAGTCGTCTTTCGGGCGGGAACGTGCCCGGCCCGTACGATAGGTGCGCCGTGACCGACACCAGCCTGATCCGGAACTTCTGCATCATCGCCCACATCGATCACGGGAAGTCGACGCTGGCCGACCGGCTGCTCGAGCTTACGCACGCCGTCTCCGACCGGGACATGCGGGAGCAGTACCTGGACAAGATGGACCTCGAGCGCGAGCGCGGTATCACGATCAAGGCCCAGGCGGTGCGGCTCGCATACGACGCGCGGGGGGTCAGCTACGTGCTGAACCTCATCGACACCCCGGGGCACGTGGACTTCACTTACGAGGTGTCGCGCTCGCTCGCCGCGTGCGAGGGAGCGATCCTGCTCGTCGACGCCGCCCAGGGGATCGAGGCGCAGACCCTCGCGAACCTCCATCTCGCCCGCGACGCCGGGCTGACGATCATCCCCGCGCTCAACAAGATCGACCTACCGCAGGCCGACCCGGACGAGACCGCCCGGGAGCTGGCCGAGATCCTCGGATGCGCTCCCGGCGAGATCCTGCACGTTTCGGCCAAGACCGGCCTCGGCGTTCCCGACCTGCTGGATGCCGTCATCGAGCGCGTGGCCCCGCCGGCCGGCGACCCGGCCGCGCCGCTCCGCGCGCTGATCTTCGACTCGCTGTTCGATCCGTA
This sequence comes from Actinomycetota bacterium, assembly GCA_052388025.1. Classification (GTDB taxonomy): domain Bacteria; phylum Actinomycetota; class UBA4738; order UBA4738; family HRBIN12; genus JBQTIP01. The sequence continues at coordinate 35,935 of JBQTIP010000045.1, read as the reverse complement.
CCGAGGCGTGATCGCCTACGTCCGCGTCGTGGACGGCAGCCTGCCCTCGCGGTCGAAGATCCGGCTCATGGTGGCCGGGCTCGAGTCCGAGGCCGAGGAGGTCGGCGTGCTCGCCCCGAATCCCACACCGGTACCGAAGCTGGGGGCCGGGGAGGTGGGCTACCTCGTGACGGGCTTCAAGGACGTGCATCTCGCCAAGGTCGGGGACACGATCACGATCGCGGGACGGGCCGCGGCGCGCGAGTCGCTCCCCGGTTACCGCGAACCGAAGCCGATGGTCTGGAGCGGCCTGTTCCCGGCCGAGGGCGGCGACTACTCCGAGCTACGGGAAGCCCTCGACAAGTTGAAGCTCTCCGATTCCGCCCTCGCCTACGAGCCCGAGACCTCGCACGCTCTCGGATTCGGCTTCCGCTGCGGGTTCCTGGGCCTGCTGCACATGGACATCGTGAAGGAGCGTCTGGAGCGCGAGTTCGACCTCGAGCTCATCGCGACGGCGCCGAACGTCGAGTTCCACGTCGTCCGCGGCGACCAGACGATCGTGGTCCACAACCCCTCCGAGATGCCGCAGGCCGGCACGTACGACCGCGTCGACGAGCCGGTCGTCCTGGCCACGGTCATCACGCCATCGGAGTTCCTCGGCGCCGTCCTCGAGCTCTGCCAGTCTCGCCGTGGGGAGCTCGCCGACATGAAGTACCTCTCGCCGGAGCGGGCCGAGGTCCACTACACGCTGCCGCTCGCCGAGATCATCTTCGACTTCTTCGACCAGCTGAAGTCGCGGACACGTGGGTACGCGTCGCTCGACTACGAGCCCCGGGGCTACGAGAGGGGCGACCTCGTACGGGTCGACGTCGTCCTGCACGGCGAGCCGGTCGACGCGTTCTCGTCGGTCGTCCACCGCGAGAAGGCCTACCAGTACGGCCGCGCGATGACCGACCGGCTGCGCGAGCTGATCCCGCGGCAGCTCTTCGACGTCGCCATCCAGGCGTCGATCGGGAGCCGGATCATCGCCCGGGAGACCGTGAAGGCGAAGCGCAAGGACGTCCTGGCGAAGTGCTACGGAGGGGACATCACCCGTAAGCGCAAGCTGCTGGAGCAACAGAAAAGGGGGAAGGCCCGGATGCGCCGTGTCGGGCGCGTCGACGTCCCGCAGGAGGCGTTCATCGAGGCCCTGCGGGTCGACCGGAAGCCGGGAGGGAAGTCGTGAGCGCGGGCATCTACGTCCACGTGCCGTTCTGCCTGACACGCTGCGGCTACTGCGACTTCAACGCGTACGCGGGCCTCGGGGATCTCGCTCCACGGTACGTGGCGGTGCTGCGGGCCGAAGCCGACCTGTGGGCCGGCTCGTGGGCCGGCGAACGGGTCACGTCGATCTTCCTGGGCGGTGGGACCCCGACCACGGTCGATCCGGGCGATCTCGCCGAGCTTCTGGAGCACCTGAGATTCCGGTTCGACGTGGATACGCGCGCCGAGGTCACGATCGAGGCGAACCCCGACACGGTGGACGGGCCCAAGCTCGAAGCGCTGCTTGCGGCCGGGTACGGGCGCCTGTCGATGGGTGCGCAGTCCTTCGACCTTGGGGTGCTCGCCGCGCTCGAGCGCCTCCACTCGCCCGACTCGGTGCGGCGCGCCTTTGCGGCGGCGCGTGCGGCCGGCTACGCGAACGTGAACCTGGATCTCATCTACGGCGCGAACGGCGAGACCCTCGCGTCCTGGCGCCGGACGGTGGAGAAGGCAATCGACCTGGCGCCGGAGCACATCTCCGCCTACGCCCTCACAATCGAGCCGGCCACGCCGCTCGGCCGAAAGGTCGAGGCCGGCATCGTGCCGCCCCCCGATCCGGACCTGGAGGCCGACATGTTCCTCCTCGCGTCGGAGACGCTGGCCGCGGCGGGTTACCGGCACTACGAGGTCTCGAACTGGGCGAAGCCCGGCTTCGAGTGCCGTCACAACCTGGGGTACTGGCAGCGGCGGCCGTACCTGGGTCTCGGCGCGGGGGCCCACTCGTTCCGGGACGGCCGTCGCTGGTGGAACCTCCGCCCGCCCGGGGCCTACCTCGAGGCCGTGGAAGGCGGCGCGCTCCCGATCGGCGGCGAGGAACGGCTGAGCGCCGATGAGGACTACCTCGAGGAGGTGTTTCTTCGCCTCCGGACTTTCGAGGGAATCCCGGCCTCGCTGGTCGAGCCCGACGTCGCGGGGCGGTACCTGGAGGAGGGCCTCCTCGCTCGCCGGAACGGCGATCTCGTGCCGACCGAGCGCGGGATGCTGCTGCTCAACGAGCTCGTCCTCGCGCTCGCGGGCTGAGGTGGACCTACCAGTCGGGCGACATCCCCGTCAGGTCGCCCACGGGCCGGACGTCGGTGCCGTCGGCGTTCATCACGTAGAACCGGGATTGATCGCCTGGCCTCCGGTCGCTGGCGAAGAGGATCTGCGAGCCGTCCGGCGACCACGTGGCCGAGCGATCGTACGTGTCGGGGTCTCCGTCGGTGAGGAGCCGAACGGACGACCCGTCCGACTCCATCACGTAGATGTCATGACCCCGGGTAAAGAGGATCGAGCTTCCGTCCGGCGACCACTCGGGCTCGTAGTCCGGGGTCTCCAGGGGGTCGCTCCCGTTCAGCCGCCGCCCGTTCGACCCGTCCGCGTCGACGACCCAGATGCTCCAGTATGCGGTGAAAGCAGTTTCAGAGTGGCGGGTAAGCACTCGGGGCCCGAGACTGCTAACAATGTAGGGATGGTGGAAGTGCCGGAGCTCGGTGCCCGCAAGAGCGCGGTCCTTCGGGCCGTGGTCGAGGAGTACGTGCGAACGGGCGAGCCGGTCGGAAGCGAGACCATCGCGGAGCGGACCGGCCTCGGGGTCTCCTCCGCCACGATCCGCAACGAGATGGCGGCCCTCGAGGAGCTCGGCTACCTGAGCCATCCGCACACGTCGGCAGGGCGCATCCCCACCGACCTCGGCTACCGGCAGTACGTGGACTCGCTGCCACCCGGGGGCCGGCTCCCGGAAGCGCAGCGCCGGGCCATCACGGGGTTCTTCGCCGAGACCATGCTGGACCTGGAGGAGATGCTGAGGGGCACGACCCAGCTGCTCTCCCGCCTCACGCAATATGCTGGGTTGGCCGTCCCGCCTCGCCACTTCGACGAAGCCGTTCTGCGCATCGAGCTCATCGAGGTGGGCTCGGCCGTCATGATCCTGATCGTGGGCCAGCAGGGACGCATCGACAAGCAGGTCGTCGACCGCCCCGAGGCCCTCGATTCGGATGCCCTTGAGGCGCTCGAACGGCGCCTCGGCAACGCGCTCCGCGGGCACTCCGTCTTGGAGGCCCGGGCGCAGGCCCTCCGGCTGGCGGGTGAGGCGAAGCCCACCGAGCGCGACCTGCTGCTCGCCCTCGTCGATACCTTCGGCGAGATGCAGCGTGGGGCGCGCAGCGACCACGTCCTGGTGGGCGGCGTCGCGAACCTCGCCGACGAGGCCGCCCACTGGCGACGGGAGACCGTCCGGCGGCTGTTCGAGGCGCTGGAGCGCGAGTCGGAGATGCTCCTCCTCCTGCGAGACGTGACGGCGGGCGACGATCTGTCCGTGACGATCGGCGCGGAGCACCCCGCCACGGGCGAATGGGAGGCCTCGATCGTGGCTGCGCCGTTCCGTGCCGGCGAGGCGTCCCTCGGGACGATCGGCGTCGTCGGCCCGACGCGCATGGACTATCTCTCGGTGATGGCCTCAGTTCGCGCCGTCGCTCGCCGGCTGTCCGAGCTGGCCACGGAGCTCGGCGAGTAGGCGGCAATGGCCGAGGTTCGTGACCTGTACGAGATCCTTGGGGTGCAACGCGACGCGTCAGCCGAGGACATCAAGAAGGCGTACCGCCGCCTCGCGAGGGAGCATCATCCGGACGTGAATCGGGATCCCGAGGCCGAGGCGCGCTTCAAGCAGGTCGCGGCCGCCTACGAGATCCTCTCCGATCCGGCCAAGCGCCGACAGTACGACGCGTTCGGGCAGGCAGGCGGCCCCGACGCGTTCGGATTCGGCGACGTCGGGGACATCTTCGAGGCGTTCTTCGGCGGGGGGACCTTCGGCAGGCGCCGCCCTCCGCAGCGGCGATCGAGGGCCCAGCGGGGAGAGGATCTGTACGCGGAAGTGTCCCTGTCGTTCTCCGAGGCGGCCTTCGGGGTCGAGCGAGAGGTCCGGGTGGAGCTCCTCGAGTCGTGCGAGCGCTGCGGCGGGAGCGGAGCCGAGCCGGGGACCTCACCGACCCGGTGCCGAACCTGCGGAGGCACGGGAAGCGTGCAGGACGTCCGCCGGAGCATCTTCGGCACGGTGATGACGGCGCATCCCTGCATGGTTTGCGAGGGATCCGGCGAGGAGGTCGTCTCGGCCTGCGAGACGTGCGGGGGCCGCGGTCGGGTGGCAGGGGTTCGAACCGTGCCGCTCGAGGTGCCGCCCGGCGTCTCGGACGGGCTCGAGCTCCGCGTCACAGGCGCCGGCCACGTCGGGCGTCACGGCGGTCCGCCTGGAGACATGTACCTCTCGATGCGGGTCGCGCGCCATCCCATCTTCGAACGGCGAGGGCAGGACCTGTTCGCCATTCTGGATGTTCCGGTGGCCCAGGCTGCCCTCGGGGCCGAGCTGGAGATCGATACGCTGGACGGCTCCGCGCGGGTCCGCATCGAGCCGGGGACCGAGTCCGGCGTGGCGTTTCGCCTGCGGGGCAAGGGCATCCCGAACCTCGGCCGCCGCGGACGCGGAGACCTGTTCCTCACGGTCCACGTCCAGACGCCGAGGAACCTCAAGAAGGACGAGCGGGCCCTCGTAGAGCGGCTCGCCGACCTGCGAGGCGAGTCCGTCAAGAAGGGCGCGCCCGGGAGGGGAACGCTGCGCAGCCCGGGGGACTGATCGTCCCATACGGTAGATTCGGGGCATGGCCGACTGCGCGTTCTGCCTCATCGCGGCCCGCGAGGTGCCGGCGGAGATCCTCCACGTCTCCGATCACGTCGTCGCCTTCCGAGATCGGAACCCGCAGGCGCCCAGCCACATCCTGCTGATCCCGAAGGAACACATCACGGAGATCACGGACCTCGATTCGCGCTACGGCGGGATGCTCGCCGACCTGTTCCAGGCGGCCGCGCATCTGGCGAAGGCCGAGGGCATCGACCGCACGGGGTGGCGGATCGTGGCCAACGTGGGTCCGGACGCCGGCCAGTCGGTGTTCCACCTGCACTTCCACCTGCTCGGCGGCCGCCGCATGTCCTGGCCGCCCGGATAGTCGTCGGGGGCGCGGCTCCCACGGTAGAATCGACGTGGTTCGAGGGGTCGTCGGGCGACGACCCCTCTTGCAACAGGGAAGGATGGGGGGCACCCCAGAAGGACGCTCTTGGCGAAAGCCACCACCCAAGTCAAGATCCTCGTGCCGGGCAGCCGGTCCATGGTCGCCCTCCTCGGCCAGCGCGACGAGCTCCTCAAGCTCGTCGAGGCCGCATTCGACTTGGAGATCCTCGTTCGAGGTAACGAGATCACGATCACCGGGCCGGAGCGAGAGGCCGCGCGTGTTGGCCTGCTCTTCGAGGAGATGCTCCTGCTCCTCGACAAGGGCCATCAGCTCACGGCGTCCTCGGTCGGCCAGACGATCGAGCTGATCAAGGGCGAGGAGGCGCGGCCCAGCGAGGTCCTCGGAGACGTGCTCCTCACCGGGCGCGGCCGGGGGATCGCGCCGAAGACCCTCGGCCAGAAGCGCTACGTCGATGCGATCCGCCGCGCGACCGTGACCTTTGCCATCGGCCCGGCCGGCACCGGCAAGACCTACCTTGCCGTCGCGACGGCCGGTAAAGCGCTGCAAGACCGCGAGGTCTCCCGGCTCATCCTGACCCGCCCCGCAGTCGAGGCGGGCGAGCGGCTCGGGTTCCTGCCGGGCACCCTCTACGAGAAGATCGACCCCTACATGAAGCCGCTCTACGACGCGCTGTTCGAGATGACCGGCGCGGACACGCTGCCGCGGCTCATGGAGCGCGGCACGGTCGAGGTGGCGCCGCTCGCGTTCATGCGTGGGCGCACGCTGAACGACTCGTTCATCATCCTCGACGAGGCGCAGAACACTACGCCAGAGCAGATGAAGATGTTCCTAACGCGCCTGGGTTTCGGGTCGAAGGCCGTGGTAAACGGCGACGTCACTCAGGTCGATCTCCCGACCGGACAGCGGTCGGGGCTGATGGTGGTCGAGGGAATCCTGCGAGGCATCGAGGGGATCGAGTTCGTCGCGCTGGGCGCTCGGGACGTCGTGCGCCACAAGATCGTTCAGGACATCGTGGAGGCCTACCGCGTCTTCGGGGAGCAGCGGGCGGCGACCGCCGATGAGTGACGACGGCGACCAACCCAGCGTCCTCGTCTCGGATCGCCAATCGTTGCCGGTCGACGCCGATGGGCTCGCCAGGCTGGCCGCCGAATGTCTTCGCGGCGAGGGAGCCGTTCGCTCCGAGCTCTCCCTCTCGTTCGTGACCGCCGACGAGATGGCCGAGCTCCACCTCCGCTACCTCGGCGAGCAAGGCCCGACCGACGTATTGTCGTTCCCGCTCGATGAGGACGAGGACGGCGTGCGCGTGCTTGGGGACGTGGTGATCGCGCCCGAGATCGCCGCGAGGAACAACCCGGATGCGGCGGCCGAGCTGCGCCTCCTGCTCGTCCACGGCATCCTCCATCTGCTGGGGCACGACCACGCGGACGGGGGCGAGCGGTCAAAGATGTGGGCCCGGCAGGAGCGCTACACGGGGATGCTAGCGCAGTGACGTGGCTCTGGATCGCCGTGGCGGTGCTCGTGGTGTTCGGCTCGGTGCTCGCGATCTCCGAGGCGGCGCTCACCCGCATGACGCGGGTCCGGGCCCTGGCCCTCGTCGAGGACAAGCGCCGCAACGCCGTCATCCTCGAGCGTATCGAGGCCGACCCTCCGCGCTACCTGAACGCCGTCTACCTCGCCGTGATGTTCGCGCAGAACGGCTCGGCCATTCTCGTGGCGATCCTCGCGGAGGGAACGTTCGACAGCCTGGGCGTCGTGCTGCTCTCGATCGCTTTCACCCTGGCGTACTTCGTGATCGTCGAGGCGATGTCGAAGACGTTCGGGATCCTGCACAGCGACCGGGCCGCGCTGGCAGTCGCCCCCGTGGTCTGGTTCCTCGGACGGGCGCTGGCCCTCCCCACCCGCCTGCTGATCTCGCTCGCCAACGTGCTGCTGCCGGGGAAGGGGCTCCGCCAGGGCCCGTTCGTCTCGCAGGCGGAGCTCCGAGCGATGGCCGAGGCCGGCCACGAGGAGGGGAGCATCGAGGAGGAGGAGAAGGACCTCATCCATTCCATCTTCGAGTTCGGCGACACCATCATGCGGGAGGTCATGGTGCCCCGGCCGGACATCGTCGGGATCGAGGCCGGCGAGTCGCTGCGCGAGGTTCAGGCGCTGGTACTTCAGCACGGATACTCGCGGATCCCCGTCTACGAGGAAGACCTCGACAACGTCGTCGGCCTCGTCTACGCGAAGGACGTGCTGAAGGCCCTGCACCAGGGGAGGCACGACACGCCGCTCCGTGAGATCGTGCGGCAGGCGCGCTTCGTCCCGGAATCGAAGAAGGCGGCCGAGATGCTCCGGGAGATGCAGCAGCGCAAGTTCCACATCGCGATGGTCACCGACGAATACGGGTCGGTGTCGGGGCTCGTGACGCTAGAGGATCTGCTGGAGGAGCTGGTCGGGGAAATCACCGACGAGTACGACCGCGAGGAGCCCGAGATGGTCGCGGTCGGCAACGGCGTGTACCGGGTGAATGGCAAGATGTCGATCGACGAGGTGAACGAGCTGCTCGACGTTGAGCTGCCCGACGAGGAGTGGGACACGGTCGGCGGGCTGATGCTGAACCTCCTCGGCTCCATCCCGGCCGAGGGCGAGGAGGTCAGCTTCCACAACCTGACGTTCAAGGCGGAGAGCGTCCTCGGCCGGCGGATCGCGAAGGTGCTCATCACGCCGGTCGAGACCGAGGAGCCGAGCCCGGCGGAGGTCAGCCCTGAGTAGGCCGCCCGACGACGAGATCGACCGGCTCGTGGCTGCGGCCCGAGAGGTAAGGGCGAACGCGTACGCGCCGTACAGCAAGTTCCAAGTCGGCGCCGCCTTGCTCGCCGGCGGGAAGGTGTTCACCGCCGCCAACGTGGAGAACGCCTCCTACCCGCTGTCGGTGTGCGCCGAGCGCAACGCCGTCGCAGCCGCGGTGGCTGCCGGGGAGCGACGGATCGATGCGGTGGCCGTCGCGACGAGCGATCGGCGGCCGACTCCGCCCTGTGGAGGCTGCAGGCAGGTGCTCCACGAGTTCGGCCCGGACATGCTCGTGGTCTCGGAGGCGGCCGGCGGGGCGAGGGCCGAGTGGTCGCTCGCGGACCTTCTGCCCCACGCGTTCGACAGCTCCTCGTTCACGTAGCTCGTGGGCTTCCGCTCGGGCCTCGTCGCGGTTGTCGGGAGGCCGAACACCGGCAAGTCGACCCTGGTGAACGCGCTGGTCGGGCAGAAGGTGGCGATCGTCTCGGACAAGCCCGGGACCACCCGGTGGGGCATCCGCGGGATCCTGACGACCGACGGCTTCCAGATCGCGTTCACGGACACCCCGGGGTTCCACAAGCCGCGGACGCTGCTGGGCAGGCGCCTGAACGAGGAAGTGGCGGCGTCGGTGGAGGGTGTGGACGCCGTCGTGCAGGTCGTGGACGGGGCGACCGGGGTCGGGCGCGGCGATGCCTTCGTCTTCGAGCGGCAGGTTGGCCCCGCGCCGTGCCCGAAGCTCTGCGTCGTGAACAAGCTCGATGTGCTGCGAGGCCACGACGCGGTGCCGCAGCTTGCCGCCGCCGCCGGGCTGGGAGACTTCGACGAGGTCGTGCCGGTGTCGGCGAGAACCGGGGACGGGGTCGAGACGCTCCTCGGTCTCCTCGTCGCCCGCCTGCCGGGGGGCCCGCCGCTCTATCCGGTCGAGGAGTTCACCGACCAGCCGCTCGAGCTTCGGCTGGCGGAGATCGTCCGTGAGAAGGCGCTCGAGGTCACGCGGGAGGAGGTTCCGTACTCGGTCGCCGTCGTGGTGGAGGACATCGAGCGCGATGACGCCCTCGTCAGGGTCGCCGCCTCGGTGGTCGTCGAGCGCGATTCCCAGAAGGGCATCCTCATCGGCAAGGCTGGCGCGACCCTTCGGACGATCGGCACGAGGGCGCGCGAGGAGATGGAGCCGCTGCTCGGCTCGAAGGTCTTCCTCGATCTCCGGGTGAAGGTCCTGAGGGAGTGGCAGCGAGACCCGAAGGCGCTCGCCCGCCTGGGCCTCTAGACGACCGTGATCTCGCCCGTCATCGCGGAGTGGAACCGGCAGATGAACGTGTAGGTCCCGGGCTCCACGACACCGGTCACCGGCTCGCCGTTGAAGGTCTCACCCCCGGCGATCTCGACGTCGATCTGGGTTCCCTCGATCGTGAAGGTGTGGGCGACGGCATCCTCGTTCGTGATCGAGATGCTCTGGCTCGCCGCCGCGGTCAGGCAGCTCGGCTCGAACGCGAAGCCGGCGATCGTGATCGAGAAGCTGTCACCGGACGACAGGTCGACGCAGTCGCTCGCCGGCTCGCCGTTGCCGCCCCCGTCGGCCGAGTCGTCCCCACCGCCGCAGGCCGCCCCGGCCAGCGCGACGACCGCGAGCAGCACGAGCAGCGTTCTCCTCAAGCCGTCCTCCTTTGTGTTTCGACTACGATACCTTCCCGTCTCCCAGGAGTCCCACATGTCCGAGGCGCCGACCCATATCCAGCGTCGCGATCCGGCCCTCGCCCGCTTCAGCCCCGCGGGAGCGGCCCGGCTGGTGGCGCGCGTGACGCCGGTCGACGCCGTCGGCCTGGAGGAGCGGGCCGCGGGGCTCGCAAAGCGCTCGATCAAGCGCGAGTCAAAGCTCTGGGCGCTCGATCTCGCGATTCGGTGCATGGACCTCACGACGCTCGAGGGCTCGGACACGCCCGGCAAGATCGTGGCGATGTGCGCGAAGGCCGTCCGTCCCGACCCCATCGACCCGACGATCCCGCCGGTCGCGGCGGTCTGCCTGTACCCGACGCTGGTCCCGGTGGCCGTCGGCCAGCTCCGGGGGACCGGGGTGCGAGTGGCGTCCGTGGCGGGGGCGTTCCCGAGCGGACTCGGGCCCCTCGCCGAGCGGGTGGCCGAGGTCCGCGACGTGGTCGAGCTCGGCGCCGACGAGGTGGACATCGTGCTGAATCGTTCGGCGTTCCTCGCTGGGGGGTACGCGCAGGCCTTCGAGGAGATCGCGGCCTGCCGCGAGGCCGCCGGCGACGCGCACCTAAAGGTCATCCTCGAGACCGGGGAGCTCGGTTCCTACGACCAGGTCCGGCGGGCCTCGGTGCTGGCGATGGCCGCCGGCGCCGATTTCATCAAGACCTCCACCGGGAAGATCACGCCCGGATCGACGCTTCCCGCGGCGCTCTGCATGATGGAGGCCGCGCGCGACTTCTTCCACGAGACCGGCCGGCGGGTCGGCGTGAAGGTGGCCGGCGGGATCCGGCGGTCCAAGCAGGCGATCCAGTACCTCGTCCTGGTTCACGAGACCCTCGGCCTCGACTGGATGACGCCCGAGCTTTTCCGGCTCGGGGCGTCATCGCTGCTGAACGACGTGCTGATGCAGATCGACAAGGAACGGACCGGCCGCTACCAGGGTCCCGACTACTTCACGATCGACTGATGGGCGCCATCGAGAAGCCGGTCCCGTGGGAGTACGCGACCGCGCGCGAGTCCACGGACATCGTTCGCGTGCAGGACCGCTACGGCCTGTTCGTCGGCGGCGATGTGGTGGAGCCCAGGTCGGGGCGCTACTTCGAGACGATCAACCCTGCCACCGAGGACGTGCTGGCCGAGGTGGCCGAGGCGGGCGAGGAGGACGTCGGGCTCGCCGTCGACGCCGCGCGAGACGCCTATGAGCATCGCTGGCGTGATCTGCCCGGGAGCGAGCGGGCGAAGTACCTGTACCGCATCGCTCGCGCGCTCCAGGAGCGCTTGCGAGAGTTCGCCGTCCTCGAGACGCTGAACGGTGGCAAGCCCATCAAGGAGTCACGCGACGTCGACCTGCCGCTCGCCGCCGCGCACTTCTTCTACTACGCGGGCTGGGCCGACAAGCTCGACTACGCGTTCCCCGGCCGGACCCCGCGGCCTCTCGGCGTGGCCGGCCAGGTCATCCCGTGGAACTTCCCGATGCTGATGGCGGCCTGGAAGCTCGCTCCGGCGCTCGCGACCGGCAACACGGTGGTGCTGAAGCCGGCCGAGACGACCCCGCTCACGGCGCTGGTGTTGACCGAGGTGATCCGCGACGCGGAGCTGCCGCCCGGCGTCGTGAACATCGTGACCGGGGCGGGGGAGACCGGCGCGTACGTGGTCGGGCACCCGGGCGTGAACAAGGTCGCGTTCACCGGCTCCACGGACGTGGGGAAGATCATCCGGCGGACCGTGGCCGGCTCCGGGAAGCGGCTCACGCTCGAGCTCGGCGGCAAGGCCGCGAACATCGTCTTCGAGGACGCGCCGCTCGACCAGGCGGTCGAAGGCGTGATCAACGGCATCTTCTTCAACCAGGGACACGTGTGCTGCGCGGGCTCGCGCCTGTTGGTGCAGGAGCCGGTCTTCGAGCCGCTGCTCGATAAGCTGAAGGAGCGGCTGGAGACCCTCCGGGTCGGAGACCCCCTCGACAAGAACACCGACGTGGGCGCGATCAACTCTCGCCAGCAGCTCCAGAAGATCGAGGAGCTCGTCGCCTCCGGGATCGAAGAGGGCGGCGAGATCTACCAGCCCGAGTGCCACCTGCCCGAGCGCGGCTTCTGGTTTCGCCCGACGCTCTTCACCGGCGTGTCGCAGTCCCACCGGATCGTTCGCGAGGAGATCTTTGGACCGGTGCTCTCGATCCTCACATTCCGCACGCCCGACGAGGCGGTCGAGAAGGCGAACAACACCCCTTACGGGCTCTCGGCGGGGGTCTGGACGGAGAAGGGCTCGCGGATCCTGTGGATGGCCGAGCGGCTGCGGGCCGGCGTCGTGTGGGCGAACACCTTCAACCGCTTCGACCCGTCGTCGCCGTTCGGCGGCTACAAGGAGAGCGGTTTCGGCCGAGAGGGCGGGCTGCACGGCCTCGAGCCGTATCTGAACCTGGAGGACGGCAGCGGTGGGTGATCGGGTCGCGGTCCGCCGGACGGCCAAGCTCTTCATCGCCGGAGACTTCCCGCGATCGGAGTCCGGCCGGTCCTACGAGGTCCACGCCGCCGACGGCCGTCTGCTCGCATGGGCGGCGCAGGCGTCGAGGAAGGACCTCCGGGACGCCGTGCGGGCGGCCCGCGCCGCCTGGCCCGGCTGGGCGGCCAAGACCGCGTACAACCGAGGCCAGATCCTCTACCGGGTCGCCGAGCTGATGGAGGGGCGGCGCGAGCAGTTCCGCTCCGAGCTCGCCGATGCCGGAGCCGCCGACCCCGCCCGAGGCGTCGACGCCGCCATCGACCGGTGGGTCTGGTACGCCGGCTGGTGCGACAAGATCCATCAGATCCTCGGGGCCACGAACCCGGTCGCCGGCCCCTACTTCAACTTCACGATCCCCGAGCCAACCGGTGTCGTGGGCATCGTGGCGCCCCAGGACCAGGCGTTGCTCGGGCTCGTCTCGCGCTTGGCGCCTGCGGTGATCTCCGGGAACACGGTCGTCGTCTTGGCCAGCGAGCGGTCACCGCTCCCGGCCGTATCGCTGGCGGAGGTGCTGGCTACGTCCGACGTGCCCGGCGGCGTCATCAACATCATCACGGGCCACACGCGCGAGCTGATCCCGTGGCTGGCCGGCCACATGGACGTGAACGCGATCGACATCACGGGCGTACCGGGGGACATGTGTGCGGAGGTCGAGGCCCTCGCTGCCGAGAACGTCAAGCGGGTGCACCGGGCTCCCGACGCCGACCCGTTCTCTCCCGCTGCCCAGAGCCCGTACGAGATCACGGCCTTCATGGAGTCCAAGACCGTCTGGCACCCGATGGGCGCCTGACGGCGTCTACGAGCTGAGCGCCGTCGCCTGCTCCAGAAGGTCGTCAGTCGCGGCGAGCAGCGGCTTCGCGCCGAGACCGTCGAACACGACGCGAGCCAGATGAAGTCGATCAATCGCCTCGCCGGATCGCCCGAGCCCGAGCGAACATCTTCCGAGCCGGAGCAGAGCCTGCCCTCGCTCGAGGACGAACCCGTACTCGGTCCACCGCTCGGCGGCCTCCGCGTAGAGATCGGCAGCCTCGTCGAGCCGCCCCTTCGCCTCGGCCAGGATGGCCCGGGCGGTGAGCGCCCCATGGCGGAACCGGGCGGCCGACTCCGGCGCCCCAGCGACCAGCCGCTCGGCCAGATCGATCCGGCCCGTCGCGGCACAGAACCGGACGGTGTCCGGCAGGAATAGCGTTCGGTAATGCTCGTGCCGCCGGGTGGACCCCTCGAACTCCTCGACCAGCGACCTCGCCGCGGCGTGGTCGCCACGCCCTAGCTCGATGAGCGCGGCCATACCGAGCGCTGGAACGAGGACCTGCGGGTCCTTGATCTCTCGCGCCCGGGGGAGGAACTCGTGGATGAACGAGCTGGCCTCGTCGGCCAGTCCTCGCTCGGCGAGCACGCGGGCCTGGTACGTGCGCGCGATCACCGTGACCTGCCCGCCGCCACCCGTGCGGTCCGACTCGATCACCTCGTCGCCGGTGCGCACGAGCTCGTCCCAGGCCCCGAGGTCGAACAGGGTCCAGAGCGTCTGCGCCTTCGTCCAGACGACGACGCCGGTGAGCCCGTGCCGTTCGCCGAACTCGATCCCCGCTCGGTAGATCTCCAGTCCGGCAGCAGGCCCTTCTTCGAACCACACCCAGTCGCCGAGGTTGTTGTGTCCCGCTACCGTCGGATCCCCCAACGCGAGCTCGTGGCACAAGCGGAGCCCCTCGCGGAGGTCCTCGAGCCCTCCGATGTCGCCGAGCTCGCAGCGGAAGATCCCTCTGAACTGCAGGGTCCTTGCGACGTACTCCTCGATGCCGAGCTCCTTCGCGGTCGCGATGGCCTTCTCGGCCCACGGCATGCCCTCTTCGCTCTGGCCCGACATCGCGTACGCGCCGGCCGTTCGGACGTACGCCCGGGCCAGCTCGCGGCCGGGCGGCTCGCCCTCGAGCAGCTCGACCGCCTCGCGGATGATGTGCCACGCGCGCGCGGTGTCCCCCCGGGGCCAGATGGCCACGGTGAGCTCGATCATGGCCTCTCCGGCGGCCACGAGCTCTTCGCGTCCGCGGAAGTCGGCGATGGCCTCCTGAAGTCCGTGCTCCGACTCGTCGTAGTCGCCCGCCGCGCGGGCGGCGAGCGCGGCCTTCACCAGCACACCCGCCCGCCGAGGGTGACCCGGTGGAAGAAGCTCGAGGGCATTCCCGAGGTGGCGTCGAGCCCGGCTCACGTCAAGGTGCACCGCGCGGTCGCCGGCCATGACTAGGTAGCGGACGGTCAGCGCCTCGAGCTCGGCAACGTCTTGCGTCTGTCCGGACGCACGAGCGAGGTCGAGGGCCTGCCCGTAGTGATGCGCGAGCAACTCGGCCTGATCGCCCGCGCGGTCGCCGGAGATGCGCTCGATCCACTCGGCGACCGCACGGTGCCGGTTCGCCCGCGTGGCCCGTGGGATCTGCTCGTAGGCCACGTCCCGGATGAACAGGTGCCAAAACGAGAACTCGGCCTGGTGCTCAACGGAGGACCTGCGGGCGGGCCGCACGAGCTCCCTTCGCGCGAGCTCGTGGAGGCCGTCCCTGACCGTTGTCTCATCGACGGCCCCCATGGCGGAGAGGGCACCCGACCAGAACACCTTCCCCACAACCGAAGCGTCGTGCAGCAGCGCCTTCCGGTCCTGCGGGAGCGAGTCGAGACGCGCGGCGATGAGGGCCTGAACCGACTCGGGGACGAGGATCTCCGAGCCGGGTTCGACCGCCCACGACTGTCCGTGCCGCACGAGGAGACCCCGGTCGCTCAGCATGCGCACGAACTCCTCCGTGTAGAGCGGATTGCCTCCCGCCCGCTCGAGCAGGAGGGTCTGGGTCTCCGCCGGGAGCACGGCCTGGTCGAGGAGCGCCGAGATCAGCCGTGCGCTGTCCTCGGCGGAGAGGGGCGAGAGGGAGATCGTGGTCGAGTTCCGCTTGCCGCCGCCCCAGCCCGGGACGCGCTCGTATAACTCGGGACGGGCAGAGCACAGGAGCAGCATGGGGACGCCCTCCGACCAGTCCGTCAGGTGCTCCAGGAACTCGAGCAGCGCTCGGTCCGCCCAGTGCAGGTCCTCGACGACGAGCACGAGAGGCCGGGAGGCGGCGACCGCCTCTGGCGACCGCCTCTAGGAACGTCCTCCATGCGGCGAAGGACTCCCCACGCTCCGCGGCGCCGCCCCCGTCCAGCTTCGCCCCTACGAGGGGAGCCAGCCTGGAGGCGATCCATTCGCGCTCGGAAGGATCCTCCACGAGGGCCTCGACCGCTTGGATCAGCTTCGCCGAGGCCTCGCCCGGGCCGCCCGACTCGAGGATCCCGGCCTGCGCCTTCACGATCTCGCCGAGGGCCCAGAAGGTGATGCCCTCGCCGTAAGGGAGACACCTGCCCTGCCGCCAGAAGACGAGCTCCGGGCGTTCGTCGATGAAGCGGAAGAACTCGGCCACCAGTCGTGTCTTTCCGACGCCGGGCTCGCCGGTCACGGTCACGAGCTGCATGGAGGACTCCCGCAGCATCCTGGTGAACGACTGTTGCAACAGGGCCAGGTCCTCGTCGCGGCCGATGAACGGGGTGGCGGGGCGCTCAACGTCCACGCCGTAGCTGCTCGCCAGATGGAGACCGGACCCGTCTTGCCCTTCACCCTGATGGGGTCCAGCGCCTCGTAGTCGAACAGTCTCATCGTCGTCCGGTACGTCGCGGCGCCCACGACCAGGCCGCCGACCGGAGCCACGCCCTGCAAGCGCGAGGCGGTGTTCACGACGTCTCCTGTGACGATGCCCTCGCCTCGCTCCGGCCGGGCCCCGAGGGCGACCACGGCCTCACCGGTATTGATCCCTATCCGGACCCGCAGCCCGAGGCCGGGGTCGTCTTCGTTCAGCTCGTCGATCGCCTCGAGGATCCGGAGGCCCGCGCGGACGGCGCGCTCGGCGTCGTCCTCGTGTGCCATGGGGGCGCCGAAGACCGCCATGACCGCGTCGCCGATGACCTTCTCGACCGTCCCGCCGAACCGCTCGATCTCCGTGCGCAGCTGGGAGTGATAGGGACGCAGCCGGGCCCGAACGTCTTCCGGGTCGGCTGTCTCCGACGCGGCGGTGAAGCCGACGAGGTCGCAGAAGAGCACGGAGACGACCTTCCGCTCCTTCGACCCGGCGGCCTCTGGCGGCTCACCGAGGGGGGTCGCGCAAGCGAGGCAGAACCTGGCGATCTCTGGGTTGTCCTGACGGCAGCTGGGACAGATCTTCACGCCAGGAGTCTACGGTGACGACCGTGCGAGACCTAGGCGGGATCCACTCGCGCTCGACCAAGCGATGAAGACCGTCTGGCACCCTATGGGCGCCCGACCGTGCGTCGATCAGGAGCCGAGCACCGTCCAGCCGAGCGACCTGGCCACTTGTGCCTGCCGCAGATCGTAGGTGAGGATCGGCAGACTCCCCCCGCCGGCGCGTTGGGCGGCCGCCAGGTGCAACGCGTCGAGGGTCCTGGCGCCGGTCACCTCGGCGAGGTCTGCCGCGACGCCGCACGTCACGCGATCGAGCTCGACGACGCTTACGCGGTTCCAGTCGACCGCGAACTGATCCCGCGCGCTCGACAGGGCTCGGCCTTGGAGCAGACGAGTGAGGTTGCGCCTGATTTCGACCTCGGTGTGCCGGGCCGATACCCATGTGGGGTCGGCGGTCACGATCTCATCACAGGCCGCGCTGTCGGGTTCCTCGACGTAGAGCTTCAGGAGGGCGCTCGCATCGAGATACAGGCTCACGCTCCACGGTCCTCCGCGAGGGTCTCCGCGATCGTCCGCGTGGCTCGATGGCGTCGCCTCGCTGCGGCCGGTGGGTCGTCGGCGCCGGGCGTGATCCAGCCCTCGGCCTCACCGCGTTTGAGGTCCAGGCTGCCGGGAAGTGGCCCCAGCATCGCCTTCGGCCGCCCATGGGCGGTAACCCGGATCACCTGCCCTCCGGCGGCGCGTTCGACGAACTCGGACAGCCTTCGCTTCAGCTCCCGAATCCCAACCTCCATGGTGGTCACATTAGCATATGAAGGTGACCACATGGTGAGGGAAGATGCGCCCGGTATCCGGTGAACCGTCGTCTGGTAGCGGGCGGGCGCCCCGGCGACGCCGCTACTCAAGCCTCCGACTCCACCGATCTCCACCCGACAGGATGTGCTATGGCGTTTCCCGCGGGACTCCTGTCATCATCGCTTCATGCGTGAGGTCGCTCCCGTGGACGCCGCCGCTCGCGGTGAGGAAGCGCTCGCCTCAGGGGATTGGGAGGGCGCGAGGGCCGCCTTCGAGGAGTCCCTGTCTTCCGGTGCCGGGCCCGAGGGCCACGACGGGCTCGGCCGGGCGCTCTGGTGGCTCGGTGACGTCGACGGAGCGCTGGAGCACCGCGAGAGCGCCTACGCTGAGCTGCGCAGGCGCGGCGACGGCCGGGCGGCGGCCCGCATCGCGCTTTGGCTCGCCCGCGAGTACGCGGAGGGCCTCGGGAACCAGGTCGCGAGCAACGGATGGATCGCGCGGGTGGAGGGGCTGCTGCGTGAGGAGTCGTCGTGCGCGGAGCATGGCTGGCTCGAGCTCGCGAGAGGAGAGCTGGTATTCGATGTGACCGATGCGAGGGCCCATGCGGAGGCGGCCGTCGAGGCCGGGAGGCGGTTCGGCGACGCTGACCTGGAGGCCTCCGGGCTCGCGTTGCTCGGCCGCGCGCTCGTCGCCGCGGGCGACGTCGACGACGGCCTCATGAAGGTCGACGAAGCCATGGTGGCGGCAACGGCGGGCGAACCACACGGCCGACGGTGACGAGGAGTTCGTCGGCGGCGACGCCTACTTCGTGGGGCGGGCCACACCCCGGTGATCTTCGCCGGGACATCGCTGGTCGAGTTCAGCCCGCCCGACAGGCTGCAACAGACGATGGAGGTCGTGACCAAGAACATGGAGGCGATGGAAGGCTAGACCCCCCGTCCGGTGCTCGGAGGAGGCGAGGCCCGAGGGCCCCGCCTCCCGGGTGCCCGATACCACATTTCCGCAACATCGCTTCAGCGGAACGGCCACGGCTCGGGACTACGATTCCGGGGTGCCCCTCTATAGGGATCAGGGCGTCGTCCTGCGCTCGGTGAAGCTGGGCGAGGCCGACAAGATCGTCACGGTGATGACTCAAGGCGCCGGGAAGGTCCGGGCGGTCGCCAAGGGCATCCGCAGGACCACCAGCCGCTTCGGTGCCCGCCTCGAGCCGGCCACCCACGTATCGCTGCTCGTCTACCGGGGGAGGAGCGCGCTCGACACCGTCACCCAGGCGGACATCATCGCGCCGCACCGGGCGCTGCGAGACGACCTCGACCTCTTCGCCGCCGGCGAGGCCATGCTCGAGGCGGTCGACAAGGTCGCGGAGGAGCACGAGCGGAACGTCCGGCTCTTCATGCTGCTCCTCTCCGGCCTCCGGGCGCTGGAGACCGGGCCCGTCGACCCCGCCGCCGTGGCGGAGTCGTTCCTGCTCAAGCTGCTCTCGCTCTCGGGCTTTCACCCGAGCCTCACCGCCTGCGCGGTGTGCGGACGGCTCGAGCCGGAGCTGTTCTCGAGCGGTCAGGGCGGCGCGGTGTGTTCGGCATGCGCCGAGCACGGCGCCGGTCCGGCCTCGCCGGCGGCGCTCGGCCTCCTGGCGGAGCTCGCCACGGCGGACCTCCTCAAGGCCGGCGATCTAACGCCCGATCTCCAGGTGCGGAGGGAGGCCCGGGCAATGTTGTACGGCTTCGTCGAGTACCACCTGGAGCGCCGGATGCGGAGCCTCCCGATGCTGGCGAGGAGCCTGGTCCCGTGAGCACCTACCTATCGGACATCGACCGCGACCGGGTGCCGGCGCACGTCGCGATCGTGATGGACGGCAACGGCCGGTGGGCGCAGCAGCGCGGCTTGCCGCGCACCGAGGGCCACGCCGCCGGCGAGCGGGCGATGTTCGACACAGTCAAGGGCGGTGTCGAGGTCGGCCTGGGGTGGCTCACGATGTTCGCGTTCTCCACCGAGAACTGGCGGCGGCCGAAGGCCGAGGTGAAGTTCCTGATGGAGTTCAATCGAGGACTGCTCTACCGGCGTCGGGAGGAGCTCCACGACCTGAACGTCCGGGTCCGGTTCCTCGGGCGTCGCGACTGGCGCGTCCCGCGAGGTGTGCTCCGCGAGATGGACGTCTCGGAGGAGATGACGCGTCGCAACACCGGGATGACGCTCACGATCGCCTTCAACTACGGGGGCCGGACCGAGATCGTCGACGCCGTCCGGCAGTTGCTCGAGGACCAGAAGGCCGGGAGACTCCGCGGGCAACGGATCACGGCCGACAGCATCGCGGCCCGGCTCTACCACCCGGACATGCCGGATCCCGACCTCCTGATCCGAACGAGCGGCGAGGAGCGGATCTCCAACTTCCTGCTGTGGCAGGTCGCCTACTCCGAGCTGTGGTTCACGCCGGTGCTCTGGCCGGACTTCAACCGCGAGCACCTGTACGAGGCCATCCGGGACTTCCAGAAGCGCTCCCGGCGCTTCGGGGCCGTCACCGAAGACTAGGTATCGCCGCCGCCACCGCCGGTGTCCCCGTACACGACGACGTAGCTGATGTCCGGGATCTGCCCGCCGTCGTTCGGCAAGTCCACGGTGAAGGACGAACCGAACTCGAGCCCGCTGTTCCCGAGAGCGGCCTTCACGCAGAACAACACGTCGACGGGATTGCCCGCGCCGTCGGTGAAGGTGACGGTCGGCCCGTCGACGGTCACGACGAGGCCGCCGATGTCGAAGACGCCCTGACCCTCCACCTTCGTGACCGAGGCGTCATTGTGGCCGTCGCAATGGCTCACGGCCGGGGCCGCGGACACGCCGACGGCGCCGAGCGCCCCCGTGATCGCGAGGACGGTGAGCGCCACGAACGTCTTCTTCATGTCTTCTCCTCCTTGTCGCCTTCGTCTCGAAGCACGAGGACGCCTCCAGCGATCCTGATCGTTCGCGCCCACTTGCCCCGTTGCCGGCTCACCGGACCTCCTCTCGCCTGCAGCTTTCATCGACATCTGGCGCTCGAAGTCTTGAGCCGCGGGCCGGCGAAATGGCCGAACGGCCGTCCCCAGCGCCTAACGGCCGTCCCCAGCTCAGCGGATGCGACCGCGCTTCCAGAGCTGGGTCAGCAACAGCGCCGCCACCGCGAAGTAGCCCCACACGAAGAAGGCGACGAACCCAAGGCTGGGCTCCCCGAGGCTCTCCGCCCATCCTGACGCCAGCGGGTAGCAGGCGAGCCCGAGCCCCAGCAGGCCGATCGTGATCGCGAGCTTGGCCAGCGGGCCCAAGGTGGTTGGGCCGCCGCGCCAGTGCGAGTAGACGGGCTCGGGGGGCGGCTCGATCTCGGGCCTCCGGCGAGGACCGGCTCGATCGGGCAGGGCCGGACCGACGATCACCCGGAGCACGGGCGTGTAGCAGCGACCGCACCAGGTGAGGCCGGGGGAGATCCGGCCCCCGCAGGCGCTGCACTTGTCCACTGGCGTCACCGTCCTACGCCGAACGCCGGCATCCGCCAAGAGCGTACGGCCATCGGCGTAGGCCGGACATCGGGCGAAAGTCCTAAAGACGCCACATCGCGGCGACTGCGTACCGGCACCCGGCCGGTACACTGGCCGCCACGCCAGCGGCCGCCGCCAGCGGCCGGGAAGGAGGTTCACGCTCATGGCCGACCTAATGGAGGCCATCACGTCCCTGGCCAAGCGCCGAGGGATCGCGTTCCAGTCAAGCGAGATCTACGGCGGGCTGCGCTCGTCGTGGGACTACGGACCGCTTGGCGTCGAGCTCAGGCGCAACGTCCGCCAGGCCTGGTGGCGCTCGATGGTCCAGCTCCGCGACGACGTCGTCGGGCTCGAGGCCGCGATCATCATGTCGCCACGTGTCTGGGAGGCGAGCGGACACGTCCAGTCGTTTGCCGATCCACTCGTGGAGTGCGAGGACTGCCACCGCCGGTTCCGAGAGGACGACCTCGAGGGCGCCGCGTGCCCAGAGTGCGGCGGCAAGCTGTCGGAGCCGAGGCGGTTCAACCTGATGTTCAAGACCCATATGGGCCCGGTAGAGGAGGAGGGGAGCGCCGCCTACCTCCGGCCCGAGACGGCTCAGGGCATGTTCACGGATTTCATCACCGTCCAGCAGACCAGCCGCAAGAAGCTCCCGTTCGGGATCGCGCAGATCGGCAAGTCGTTCCGCAACGAGATCACGCCGGGGAACTTCATCTTCCGCACGCGCGAGTTCGAGCAGATGGAGATGGAGTTCTTCGTCGAGCCGGGGACCGACGAGGAGTGGCACGAGTACTGGATCAGCGTGCGGTTCCAGTGGTACGTCGACCTCGGGATCCGCAAGGAGAACCTGCGCCTGCGCGAGCACGAGCAGGACGAGCTCTCCCATTACTCGAAGCGAACGGTCGACGTCGAGTACGCCTTCCCGTTCACGGACTGGGGCGAGCTGGAGGGCATCGCGAACCGGACCGACTACGACCTGCGACAGCACGCGCAGCTCTCCGGCGAGGACCTCACCTACTTCGACCAGGAGAAGGACGAGCGGTACTTCCCGTATGTGATCGAGCCCGCGGCCGGCGTGGATCGGGCGCTTCTGGCCTTCCTGATCGACGCGTACGCGGTGGACGAGGCGCCGACCGCGAAGGGCGACACCGAGAAGCGGACGGTGCTCAAGCTGCACCGGGACCTGGCCCCGGTCAAGGTGGCCGTGCTGCCGCTGTCGCGGAACGAGACGCTGGTGCCCGAGGCCAGGCGCGTCTTCGACATCGTAAAGCCCGAGTGGATGAGCCAGTACGACGACGCCGGCGCCATCGGGCGGCGTTACCGTCGGCAGGACGAAGTGGGGACGCCCTTCTGCGTGACCGTCGACTTCGACTCGCTCGAGGACCGGCAGGTCACGGTGCGGGAGCGTGACTCCATGCGGCAGGACCGGCTGCCGATGGACAACCTTGTGGGCTACCTGCGGGAGCGACTCTGAGCGAAGAGCGACGAGGTCCGATCGGCCTGTACGCCGCGGCCTTCGGGCTGCTCGTGGCCTCGGGCGTGGCGATGGCGTTCGCGGGCTCGGGACTGCTCGCGTCTACCAAGCTGCTATGGACGTCGACGATCCTCTCCGGCCTCGCGATAGCGGTCGCTGTGGCGAGCGTGGCCGCGCCACGCCGGTGAGCGTCGGGGCCCGGTTCGGCGCCGGCCTCTTCTCGCTCCTCCTATTCGCCGCGGCCTGTACCTCGCCCTCGCTGACCCCGCCCGATGTGGGGGAGAGCCCGGCGCCGGTCTCGCCTCAGACACCGTCGCCGGTTCCCACGGAGAAGGGATCCGCGGCGGCCGCGATGGCGAGGCTGTGCGAGCGTCCGCCGGTGCTTCCGCCGACGGACGTCGTGCAGGAGGGGCCGATCCCCCTGGCCATCGCCGAGGTCCAGGACCAGGTCGAGCAGGTCCGAGGCCTGGAGTTCATCGACCGCGTGCCGGTGGACCCGACAAGCCAGGAGGAGCTGGTGCGGCGGCTGACCGGCTATTTCGACCACTCGTACCCAGACGATCTGTTCGCGCGTCGGAGCCTGGCCTGGGAGACGATCGGGGCGATCCCCGAGGGGACGAGCATCCAGGATGCCCTGCGAAGCTTTTTCTCCGGACAGGTGATCGGCTTCTACGTGCCGACGTCCGGCGAGCTGGTGTTCATCGGGTCGAAGCACCCGACGCCGATCGAGCGAGTCACGCTGGCGCACGAGCTGACGCACGCGATCGACGACCAGCACTTCCGCCTCGAGCGGATCGATGTCCTGGAGAGCGGGTGCCGGGACGAGGCGCTGGCCGCGGCCGTGGCGGCGGTCGAGGGCAGCGCGCAGTTCTTCTCGATCCGGTTCGCCAGGCAGTTCCTTACCGTGGACGAGCAGCTCGGCCTGATCGGAGGTGGAGCGCCGCCGATCGAGGACGTGCCGCCGTTCATCGTGCAGACGCAGATATGGCCGTACACGGCAGGGCTCCAGTTCATCGCGAGCCTGGAGCTCCGCGGAGGGCTCGACGCGGTGAACGAAGCGATCGAGAGCCTGCCGACCTCAACGGAGCAGATCATCCACCCCGAGCGCTACCCGAACGACGTGCCGCAACCGGTAGACGTCCCCGACCTGGCTCCGGCCCTCCGCGAGGGGTGGATGGATCTGGACGTCCAGGAGGTGGGTGAAGAGTGGCTCGCGATCTTGCTCGGGCTGCGGCTGGCAGCGGAGGAGGCCGGCGCCGCTGCGGCGGGCTGGGACGGCGGGCTGTATCGCGCGTGGTCGAACGAGGACCGCGTCGCCGTGGTGCTGGCGACCGTCTGGGACACGGCCCGTGACGCGGAGGAATTCTTCGAGGCGATGGGGCGATGGCTGGAGGCGGGGGAGAACCGGCACGTCGGGGTGTCCCTCGCCGGATCCCGTGTCGAGGTCGGCTTCGCGACCGACGAGGCCGCGTTCAACGCGCTCGGCGTTGGGATCCTCTGAGCCTGCAATCAGCCGCTGTTGAGCGGCTCGATCCGGAGGTCCGTGTGGCGGGCGATCGCGTCGAAGTCCCGGTCCTTGTGCTGGATCGCGTCGGCCTCTCGGATCGCTGGGACCGCGATGAGGCAGTCGGTGAGATCACGGATCGTCTCGCCGGCCGCTCGGCGGATCTACCATGGCCGACCTGCCTGGATCACCACCGTTCCGTAGACTGGCGGCTTCCACATCGTGCGGAGGCTCGCGGTGACGAAGTACGTCTACGAATTCCACGAAGGCAACAAGGACATGAAAGACCTGCTCGGCGGGAAGGGGGCCAACCTCGCCGAGATGACGAACATGGGCCTGGCCGTCCCTCCGGGGTTCACGATCAGCGCCGAGGCCTGCTTGACGTACCTCGCGAACGGCGATTTCCCGTCCGGCCTCATGGACGAGGTCGAGGAGCACCTCCAGTCCCTCGAGCAGGCCATGGGCAAGCGCTTGGGCGACGCCGACGACCCCCTGCTCGTGTCGGTCCGCTCCGGCGCGAAGTTCTCGATGCCCGGGATGATGGACACCGTCCTCAACCTCGGCCTGAACGACGATTCGGTCCAGGGGCTCGCCAGGCAGTCCGAGAACGACTGGCGGTTCGCGGGCGACGCGCACCGCCGGTTCGTCCAGATGTTCGGGAAGATCGTGATGGGCGTGCCTGGGGACGCGTTCGAGGACGCGCTCGACCGCGCCAAGGAAGCGAAGTTCGAGGGCGCGCAGGACACCGACCTCGACGAGGAGGATCTCAGGAAACTACTAGCGCAGTTCCTGGAGATCTACAGGCAGCACACGGGCCGGGACTTCCCGAGCGACCCGCGCGACCAGATGCGCCTCGCGATCGAGGCTGTGTTCAAGTCCTGGAACGGCAAGCGGGCGATCGACTACCGCCGCCAGAACAAGATCAGCGACGACCTCGGCACCGCCGTGAACATCGTCGCGATGGTGTTCGGCAATCGAGGGGACGACTCGGGTACCGGCGTAGCGTTCACGCGCGACCCCGCGACCGGCGAGAAGGTCCCTTACGGCGACTACCTGCCGAACGCGCAGGGCGAGGACGTCGTCGCGGGCATCCGGAACACGTTGCCCCTCAAGGATCTCGAGCAGCTCGACCCCGCCTCGTACGCGGGGCTCCGC
Source organism: Actinomycetota bacterium (assembly GCA_052388025.1). GTDB lineage: Bacteria > Actinomycetota > UBA4738 > UBA4738 > HRBIN12 > JBQTIP01. The sequence continues at coordinate 11,031 of JBQTIP010000045.1, read as the reverse complement.
GAGACCATGGACATCCTCGAGCGCCACTACCGCGACATGTGCGACATCGAGTTCACGATCGAGAAGGGACGCCTGTGGATCCTCCAGACCCGCATCGGCAAGCGCACTGCCTTCGCCGAGTGGGTCATGGCCTCCGACATGGCCCAGGACGGCCTCATCACGGATGAGGAAGCGCTCCTAAGGGTAGACGCCGATCGCCTCGAGGAGCTGTTCAAGCGGGTGATTGCGGAGAAGGCGAAGGCACGCGAAACGCCGATCGCTACCGGGCTGAATGCCTCGCCGGGGGCCGCGGTTGGCAGGGTGGTTTTCAGCGCCGACGAGGCGCAGGCGTGGGCGAGGGAGCGAGGCGAGCACGTGATCCTGGTCCGCCGCGAGACCACGCCCGACGACTACCACGGCATGATCGCCTCGCAGGGCATCCTGACGTCCGCCGGCGGGACCAACTCGCACGCGGCCGTGGTCGCGCGTGGCGATGGTATCCCGGCCGTCTGCGGCGCCGACGCCATCAAGATCGACCTGTCGGCGAAGGCATTCTCCGCGAACGGGACGACCGTTCGCGAGGGTGACGTGATCACGATCGACGGATTCAGCGGCGCCGTGTACGTGGGGGAGCTCCCGCTCGAGGAGTCGCTGCTCGAGAGGGCGCGGTCGGGCGACCCTGCGGCCCGCGAGGCGAAGATCTGGCGGGCGTTCGACCGGCTCATGGCGGTCGCGGACGGGCGCCGGCGCCTCCGGGTCCGCGCCAACGCCGACACTCCGGAGCAGTCGACGAACGCGCGCGAGCGCGGCGCCGAGGGGATCGGCCTCTGCCGCACCGAGCACATGTTCCTCGGCGAGGAGCGCGTGGAAGCCGTCCGGCAGATGATCTTCGCCGACACTCCGGAGGACGAGCAGGCCGCCTACGACGTCCTGCTCCCGTTGCAGCGCACCGACTTCGCCGGCATCCTCCGAGCCATGAGCGGCCTGCCGGTGACGGTCCGGCTCCTCGACCCGCCGCTTCACGAATTCCTCCCGAACCAAGTGGAGCTCGCCGTCGAGGTCGCGCTCGGGGAGGCCCGCGGCGACGACGTCTCCGAGCAGAAGCGCATCCTCCAGAAGGTGAACGAGCTACACGAGGCGAACCCGATGCTCGGGCTCCGCGGTGTGCGGCTCGGGATCGTTAAGCCAGGCTTGTACGCGATGCAGGTTCGGGCGATCGTCGAGGCGGCCTGCGCGGTGAAGGCGGAGGGCGGCGACCCCAAGGTCGAGATCATGATCCCCCTCGTCGCGACGAAAGAGGAGCTACGCCAGATGCGCGAGGAGCTCGAGCCGGTCGCCCGCGAGATCCTGGAGCGCGAGGGCGTGACGCTCGACCACCTCGAGTGGGGGACGATGATCGAGCTGCCCCGATCGACCGTCACGGCCGGCGAGATCGCGGAGGTGGCCGACTTCTTCTCCTTCGGCACCAACGACCTCACGCAGACCGCGTTCGGGTTCTCCCGCGACGACATCGGCAAGTTCGTGGCGATGTACGAGGAGCGGAAGCTCGTCCCGGCGAACCCGTTCGTCACAATCGACCGGCCGGGCGTCGGACGTCTCATGCGGATTGCGACCGAGGAGGGGAGGGCGGCCAACGAGCACCTCCACGTCGGGATCTGCGGCGAGCACGGCGGCGACCCCGCGAGTGTGACGTTCTGCCACGAGATCGGGCTGGACTACGTGTCGTGCTCGCCGTTCCGAGTGGAGACGGCGCGGCTCGCCGCCGGCCAGGCTGCTGTGGGCGCCCAGGAACCGGCGTCCAAGTAGCCATATCCGCCGGACGGGAGCGAAGATTCCCCCGTCCGGGTGATTCGAGGCGACCGGGCGTTCGCTAGAGTCCCCTCACTCCCCACCTCCCTCGCGAGGCCGCAGGAGGTGGATCATGCGATCGTTTCTCCGCCGGTTTCCCCGGCGGATCCTGCTCCCCCTCGGGGTCGTGCTCGTCGCGCCGGCGCTGATGGCATCCCATTGGAGTCAGCTCGGCTGGCGCGACAAGCACTACAACTATCCCGCCGTGCCGTCCGGCTACACGCAGATCGTGAGCCGGTTCGGCCAACCGTGCAGCGCGAACGCCAGGGCGATCAGCATGCAGTGGAGGGCTGCCGACAACAACGTGACGTACTCCGTCGTGTTCCACCGGAAGCTGGGCGGCTACCCGACGGAGATGGTCGGCAACAAGGGAGGGAACTCGACCAATCTCGACAACGACGTCTACGGCCACATCCAGAATGCCCACCTCAGCTCGTACACGAAGAGCGGGATCTACGGGTACGCGTGCCGTGTCAAGCGCGGAGGCACCGATTGGAGCACGCACGCCTGGGGCATCGCCGTCGACATCTCCTCGGCGTCGGAACCCCTGGGTCAATGCAACAGCACGACGAACTACAACTTCTCCTCGATCTTCAAGGGCCACGGGTGGACGTGGGGGAACGACTGGTGCGACCCCATGCACTTCCAATACGCCAAGGACTATTGATCCCGGGAGGGAGCGAAGATGAAGCGCACGATCGCGGTGTCCATTGGACTGACGGTGGGAGCCCTGGTGGTGCTGGGGGTGATCGCGGCCGGGGGCCGAGCCGAGTCCGGCTCGCTTCGGTCGGCCGTTGCTCCCTTCGTCTTCAGGGATACGGGTCCGGGGGAGTACCTTCTCCTGGTCGTGGGCGGCGTGTACGACACGGAGGCCGCTGCAGAAGCGGCGATCGCGCAGATGACCTTCGGTGACGTGCAGGGGTACTACGTGGTGCCGACCTCGCAGTTCCAGGACCTGCGCCGGCGGCTCGAAAGGCCGGGGGAGTGGGCGCTGGTCTCCGCCTTCCGGACGGAACGAGGAGCGCAGGAGTTCGCGAGGTTCGCGCGGGAGGTGTTCGGCGTCCCCTCCTCCATCGTCTCCGGCAGAGTCATGAGCTTGGGAGGCGTGTACGCGGGCCTGGGCCAGGAGGCGGCTCCGGACGGCACCGGCCCACTCCTATACCCCATCCCCCCGTCGCTCCGACCATGAGGCGAGTCATCCCGTCTCTCGCAGTGGGCGTAGCGTTCCTGGTGACGGCGTGTCCCGGAGGGGAGTCGGATCGGGCCCCCGTGCCCGAGTCGAGCGTCCAGGCATGCCGGGTCGACGTCACGCCTCCGCCCGAGTTCCGGCTTCAGAACACGATCCGGCGATCCGAGAGCGACCATGTCGGAATCCGGCGGTCCTTCGTCGACGCGGCCGGGCGGGTCCTGCACTTCTTCTCGGGCATCTCGGGCGAGTTCGGGGAGGGGATGTCGGTGGCGGGCTCCCTCACGGTGGCGGGCGGAGAGGAGGCTCGGCTCCTCGGCGTCGGCCAGGACTGGGTCCTTGTTTGGAGCTCCAGCGGGCCTTGTGCAGCCCAAGCGGTCATCGGGAACGGGTTCGCTCGGGGCGAGTTCCTCCAAGTCTTGGAAGCATCGGGGGTGCTCGCGGCTGGTTGACGACGAGCCGCTGCTAGATTGGCTGAGTGGGTGTTGTCCGCCGCCATCCCATCCTCTCGATCATTGCGGGCCTTGCCGCTGTGGTGGTGGCCGTCGTGAGCGTTACGGCCGTGGCTGTATGGCGTGCCGCCCACACGGACGACGCGAGCAGCATCGACCGCGTCGACGTCATCGTCGTCCTGGGCGCTGCCCAGTACGGCGGGCGGCCCTCGCCCGTCTTCGCCGGGCGGCTCGACCAGGCGGTGCTGCTCTACCGCGACGACAGGGCCGACCGGGTGCTGGTCCTTGGCGCGAAGCAGGCCGGCGACGAGACCACGGAGGCCGAGGCCGGGCGGGAGTACCTGATCGCCCAAGGCGTGCCCGCCGAGGCGGTGCAGGCGGAGCCGACGGGCCGCTCGAGCTACGAGAGCCTGCGGGCCGCTGCCGGGTTCATGCGCGAGCACGACCTGCGAACCGCGTTCCTGGTCTCGGATCCGTGGCACAACCTCCGCGTCAAGAAGATTGCCTCGGATCTCGGGATCGATGGCTTCGTCTCGGCGACGTGGCAGTCGGCCGCCACGACACAACTCACGAGGCTGCGCGGATATGCGCGCGAAACGTTCGCGTACCTCTACTACCGTGTCTTCGGCGGCTAGCCGTCGTACTGATATCGGCCTTTCGGATCGAACGGCCTAGCCCGTTCTACCCACCAGTCCTCCCAAGGTGCGGTACCCGCAAATAGGTAAAAGGGGGGGTAACTTGAGTTCGGCGGGCTGCCGAAGAAACACTCGACGAAGCCGGTCGGTGCGCCCGTCGACTTCGACGACGCAGGAGGGTCGTGAGATGGAGTGGCTGAAGCCTCTTTCGAGCCAGTGGCAGCTTGCCCTGCTCGTGCTGTGCGGGATCATGGGCGCGCTCCTGTGGCGGGGGCACCGCCAGATCTCGAAGCTGGGAGCGACGGCCCAGCGGATGAACGACCAGCTGCAGGCCCTGGCACGCGCCATCGAGTCCGTCGAGGGCAAGACGACGAACACGGAGCACACCCTCGTCGCCAACCTGTCCGAGTACCGGATGGCCATGGGCAACACGAGCCAGTACCGCGAGTACCTCCAGAAGCTCGGCGTGGCGCCGGCCTCCGACGTCGAGCCCATCCTCGAGGCCATCCCCGACGGTGCCCTCGCCGTGGGCAAGGATGGCCGGATCCTCTACGTCAACCGGTCCCTGTACGACGCCACGGGCATCGAGCAGGGCGTGACCATCGAGGACATGGCCAAGCGGTTCGACTTCCGTACGATCGCGGGCGACCGGCTCGAGCCCGAGGAACTGCTCGAGAAGAAGGTCCTGAAGGGCGAGGAGCTCCGCGGGTTCCTCCTCCGAATGAGGCCGGAGGACACCTACCAGGACCTGATCCTTCAGGTCAACGGCTGCCCCGTCCGGGACATCTTCGGCCGGGTCGTCGCGGCCGTCATGGTGACGCGTCCGATCACCGAGGAGATAGCCCTGGCCATCCAGGTACGGCGGATGGCCGACCAGCAACTTGCGGAGGAGAAGGCCGGGCTCCTGGCCTCCACCTAGGTGACCGTCAAGGTGCCGGTCATCCCTTGGGCCTCGTGAAACCGGCAGATGAACTCGTACGTCCCCGGAGGCAGGTCGATCATGACGTCCTGGGACTGGAGCGGATCGTTCACTACGTCGATGCCCTCGTCCTCCACGGTGAAGGTGTGGGGGGTCTTGGCGTTCGCGTTCCTCACCGTGATGGTGTCGCCGCTCTTCACGGAGAAATCGGCAGGCGCGAACAAGAAGTTGTTCTGGTCGAGGGTGAGCAGGGAGGCGCCGCCGGTACCCGTCTCCTCTCCGCCTCCACCAGCTCCGCCGCCGCCGCCGTAGAGTCCCCCTCCCTTGTCGTCGTCGCCGTTGCCGCCTCCGCCGCTCGCGGCGCCCGAGTCGCCCCCGCCGCAGGCGGATCCCACAAGCAGCAGCGCGAGAACACCTACCGCCACCCTTCCCCTCAGCCGACCGCTCATGCCGTCTCCTCCCGTCGCCCCTCGACTCCTTGTACGAGATCGGGCACCCAAGCGGCCTCGCCTCGGGGAGCCGGGCCTCCCTCAGGCGTGTCGGAGGCTCGCGCTAGTATGGCCGCGTGAGGCACCCCCGCGAGCGCACCGAGGAGATCGAGCGCGACACGCTCTCGGAGCACGCCACACTCTCGACCGCGAGCAAGGGCCGGGAGCGGGAGGAGCCGCCCGATTCCCTCCGCACCTGCTATCAGCGCGACCGCGATCGGATCGTGCACTCGAAGGCGTTTCGCCGTCTGAAGCACAAGACCCAGGTGTTCCTGGCGCCCGAGGGCGATCACTATCGGGTCCGGCTCACCCACACGCTGGAGGTCTCCCAGATCGCCCGGACCGCCGCCCGGGCCCTTCGCTTGAACGAGGACCTCGCCGAGGCCATCGCGCTCGGACACGACCTCGGCCATACGCCGTTCGGGCACCTCGGCGAGCAGGCCCTCTCCCCGTTCTTCGGGCGGCCGTTCCGCCACAACGAGCAGAGCCTGCGCGTGGTCGACTACCTCGAGCGCGACGGGGAGGGGCTGAACCTCACCTGGGAGGTCCGCGACGGCATCGTGAACCACAGCTGGTCGATGCCGCCGCCTTCGACCCCCGAGGCCAAGATCGTTCGCTTCGCCGACCGCATCGCGTACGTGAACCACGACGTCGACGACGCCGTGCGGGCGGGCGTGCTCGAGCCCGATGAGCTTCCCGAGGAGGCGACCGCGGTCCTCGGCCGGACCCACAGCGAGCGGATCAACACCCTCGTCACCGATCTCGTCCACACCAGCGAGGGCACGCCGGACATCAGGCTGTCCGCCCCCGCGTTCCGAGCGCTCGACGCGCTTCGAGACTTCATGTTCGAGCAGGTGTACCTGCGTGACGACGCGAGGGCCGAGCAGGAGAAGGCCATCTCGCTCGTCCGGTCGCTCTTCGCCTACTACCTCGACCACCCGGACGAGGTCCCGGCGGAGTACCATCGCTCCCCGGGGGACCTACCGACGCGGATAGCCGACTACATCGCCGGCATGACGGATCGGTACGCCCTCCGGACGTACGAACAGCTCTTCCTTCCCCAGAGCTGGCTCCTGGAAGAGTGACAGGGGACGGGTGGCGGGAAGGATAAGGCAGGAGGACCTGGAGTCGGTCCGGGAACGGACCGACCTGGTCAAGATCGTCGGCGGCTATCTGACGCTGAAGAAAGCCGGCCACGACTCGCTCGTCGGCCTCTGCCCGTTCCACACGGAGAAGACACCGTCGTTCTCAGTGTCCCCGAGCAAGCAGGTCTACTACTGCTTCGGCTGCGGGGCCGGCGGCGACGCCGTGCGATTCCTCCAGGGTGTCGAGAACCTGACCTTCGTCGAGGCCGTGGAGCGCCTGGCAAAGGAGGCCGGGGTGACGCTCCGCTACGAGGGCGAGTCGCCGGCCGATCGGCGCGCGGCATCCCGGAGGCAATCGCTCCACCGGGCCAACGAGGAGGCGGCCGGCCTGTACCATCGAACGCTCCTGGAAGCCCCGGAGGCGGAGGAAGCCCGCGCGTACCTCCAGCGGCGGGGAATCGACCGCGAGGTAGCAGCGGGCTTCGGCGTCGGCTTCGCCCCGGCCTCCCCCGACTTCCTGCTCCGGCGATTGGCTCCGCGCTTCTCGCCCGAGATCCTGGTGGAGGCGGGGCTCGCGGCGAGGGGCTCCTCCGGCGGGACGCGCGACCGGTTCCGTGGGCGGGTCACCTTCCCGGTCAACGATCTCTCGGGCCGTTCGGTCGGCTTGGGGGCGAGGCTGCTCCCCGGCGGCCGCGATGAGGGCCCGAAGTACCTGAACTCCCCGGAGACCCCGATCTACCGGAAGGGCGAGGTCCTCTACAACCTGCACCGGGCCAAGGGCGCGGTGACGAAGTCGGGTGAGGCGTTCGTCGTCGAGGGCTACACGGACGTGATCGCGCTCGTCGGCTCGGGCATCGAAGCCGCGGTCGCGACGTGCGGTACGGCGCTCGGGGAAGGGCATTTCCGGCTGCTCTCGCGATTCGCCCAGCGGGTGGTCCTTGCCTTCGATTCGGATGAGGCCGGGGCACGAGCGGCCGAGCGCGCGTTCTCGTTCCACGAGACGTTTCCGGTCCAACCCGTCGTCCTGATCCTGCCGGAGGGGCTCGATCCGGCCGACTTCCTAGCCAAGCACGGTGGGGAGGCGCTACGAGAGCTCGCGGGCGAAGCGAGACCACTCGTCGAGTACATGATCCGGCGGAGCGTCATGCGCCACGACCTCAGCACCGTGGAGGGGCAGACCGCGGCGGTGGCATCGGCGCTTCCGATCGTCGAGGGCCTCACCGACCCGGTGCGCCAGCGCGAGTACGCGCACCTGCTGGCGGAGTCTGCCGGAGTGTCGGAGGGCTCGGTGCTGATCACGCTCGAGCGCAAGATGGCCGGACGCCCCGTGGAGGTCGGACAAGCGATCAAGCGCGCGTCCGCTCAGGAGAGGGTCGAGCGGGAGATGCTGAAGCTCCTTGCCCGAGACGACGACATCTTCCGCGAGATGGCGGGGAAGCTCGGCGAGGATCACTTCCAGTCGGCGCAGAACCGCAAGCTGTTCGGCGTGCTCAATGGCGCCAAGGGAGATGTGGGCTCACTGGTCGCCGGCACCCAGGACGAGAAGATGGCGCGACTGCTCTCCGGGCTGGCCCTGGAGCCCGTCGACGGCGACGCGACGCTCGAGTACGCCCGCGATGTGTGGACGCGCCTCCAGGAGTTCGTGCTGCGCAGGAAGAGCGCGGCCATCCGGCAGCGCCTCCAGAAGCTCAACCCCACCACCGACCCCGACTACGACTCGCTCTTCCAGGAGCTCATCTCGGCCGACGGGGAGCTCCGCCGCCTGAAGGATCGGCGCGAGGGCGCGGCGTAGAACGGTTACCCGCCGCGGCGGGTCGATGCCGGTTTGCGTTTCGTACACTCTCGGAACCGCCCCATTGCACGCGAGGAGACCCGTTTGACCGAGGCAGCCCGCGACCTGGGCTTGGAGGAAGCGAAGGAAGCAATCGCGGCCCGCGGACGTGAGCGGGGCTTCGTCACCTCAGAGGATCTCCTGGAAAGCGTCCCGGTAGAGGACTTCACACCCGAGCAGGTCGAGGAATTCCTGACGCAGGTCGAGGAGCATCTCCGCAGCGAGGGCATCGAGGTCATCGAGGTACCGGGGGAGGACCTCACCGAGCCGGGCGTCAGCAGCCGATTGGACGTCGACCTCCTCAAGGCTCCAACGAACGACCCGGTCCGGATGTACCTGAAGGAGATCGGGAAGGTCCCGCTCCTCACCGCGGCACAGGAGGTGGATCTCGCCCGCCGCATCGAGGCGGGCGAGTTCGCGACCGAGCTCACCTTCTCGCTCGACGGCGACGACAAGGTGGACGGAAAGCGGCTCCGCGGGGTCGTGGAACACGTCGTCGCCATCCGCGACCACCAGATCGAGAAGTTCGGGAAGGTGGAGGGCATCGGCCGCGACCGGATCGCGAAGAGCTGGAAGCCCAAGGTCCGAGACGATCTCCTGGAATTCCTCCGCCGGGTCGAGCGCGATGGGCAGCTCGCGAAGAAGAAGCTGATCGAGGCGAACCTTCGGCTGGTGGTATCGATCGCCAAGCGCTACGTGGGGCGGGGGATGCTGTTCCTCGATCTGATCCAGGAGGGGAACCTCGGGCTCATCCGTGCCGTGGAGAAGTTCGACTACTCGAAGGGGTACAAGTTCTCGACCTACGCGACGTGGTGGATCCGCCAGGCCATCACCCGCGCGATCGCCGACCAGGCGCGCACGATCCGCATCCCCGTGCACATGGTGGAGACCATCAACAAGCTCGTCCGGGTGCAGCGCCAGCTACTACAGGACCTCGGCCGCGAGCCGCTTCCCGAGGAGATCGGCCGGCAGATGGGGATCCCCGCGGAGAAGGTCCGCGAGATCCTCAAGGTGTCGCAGGAGCCGGTGTCGCTCGAGACTCCGATAGGTGAGGAGGAGGACTCCCACCTCGGGGACTTCATCGAAGACGCCGAGGCCGTGGTCCCCGTCGATGCCGCCTCGTTCATCCTGCTGCAGGAGCAGCTCGAGTCGGTGCTCCACACGCTCTCGGAGCGCGAGAAGAAGGTCATCCAGCTCCGGTTCGGGCTGCTGGACGGACACCCGCGCACGCTGGAGGAGGTAGGCCGCGAGTTCGGCGTCACCCGCGAGCGGATCCGCCAGATCGAGTCGAAGACGCTCTCGAAGCTCCGTCACCCCTCGCGGTCGCAGAAGCTCCGGGATTACCTCGAGTAGCGCACGGGGCGGCGGCTTCGCTCCGCTTGCCAGCCCATCCCCACCCCCGCTCCGCGAAGCCGCCGCCCGTTTCCCGGTAGTCTGACTCAGACTAGTTCCAATCCGGCTCGCCGTTGCCTCCGAACCGGGTCTGGATCGAGGCCCTGGCGCGCTGCACCACGCCGAATCGGGCACGCGCAGTATCCACCAGCTTGCGTCCCTGACCGCCCGTCCCGCCCGCTCCCTCCTGCCCGGCTCGCCGCCCCATCTGGTAGCCGATCAGAAAGCCGATGATCGCTCCAAGGATGAACTTCATGTCCGCTCCTTCCGACTCGAGTGCCGGCAGAGCCTATCGGATGCGCCGGCAGGGGACCGAGCGGCCGTTGGTAGACTGCCCGGGCGTCATTCCGGGGTAGCTCAATTGGCAGAGCGGCGGACTGTTAATCCGAAGGTTGTGGGTTCGAGTCCCACCCCCGGAGCGCCACGATGGACCTCTAGTGGACGGACGCGACCGGGAGCGGATGAGGATGGATTCGTTCGACGTCGGGATCGTCGGGGCCGGGTGCCACGGCTCGTCGGCGGCCTATCACCTCGCGTCTCGAGGGCTGAAGGTGGCGATATTCGAGCGGGGCGCGCCGGCGGGCGGGCCGACCGGGCGGTCGAGCGCGATCTGCCGCGCCTACTACACGAACCCGTTCCTCGCGCGGACCGCGCACGAGAGCATCGAGATGATCGAGCGCTTCGAGGAGCACACGGGGCGGAACGCCGACTTCCGGCGCACCGGGCTCCTGTACCTGCACCCGCCGGCGGACGAGGCGTCGATGCGCGAGGCCGTGGCCCGACTGAACGGCTTTGGGGTGGTTACGGACCTGCTGAGCGTCGACGACGTGCTCGAGCGCTTCCCGCAGTTCGATCTCGAGGGCATCGGGATCGCGGCCTGGGAGCGGGACGCCGGGCACGCGGACCCGGTGGGCGTCACGCAGGGTCTCTTCCAGCGGGCCGTGGAGCTCGGGGCCGAGGCCAGGCTCAGGAGGCGCGTCGCGTCCGTCGAGGGGATCGGGTCGGGCGGGGCGACCCTCGTGGCGGAGGACGGCACGCGGGCCGCGTGCGAGCGGGTGCTGATCGCGGCGGGGCCGTGGACGAGACCGTTCGCGTTGCAGGTGGGCGTGGACCTGCCGCTCACCGTGGAGCGGCACATCGTCGCGACCTTCCTGTGGGCGCGGGCGGAGCCCATGCCCGCGCACGGCGACCTGGTCGGCGGGTACTACTTCCGGCC
>JBQTIP010000044.1:0-16152 GCA_052388025.1 Actinomycetota bacterium | reverse complement strand
TTCAGCGGGTGGTCCTGCCGTTCGACGTGGACGGCCTCCGAGCACCGGGACTTCGGTTCGGAGACCCTCGGGTGATGGCCCTCCTCGCCGCCCTGGTCAGCTTCTCCCACGTGGTGGGCGGGGGGGCCTGACCAACGCCGCGCTCCGAGCGCTCATGGGCGTCCTGTGGGGCCCCTACACGGCCCGCCAGGCGAGCTACGACCTGCGGAGGCTCCGGCGCAAGGGCTTCATCCGCCGGATCGAGGGAGCTCACTGCTACGAGCTCACCCCCTACGGGCGCCGCATCGCCTCCTTCCTTACGAAAGTCGCCTCCCGCGTCGTGGTACCCGCGCTCACCGACCTCGAACGTGCCGCTCGACCTCGGGCTCCAGCACCACCGCCGCTCATCTCGGCGTGGCGAGCCTACGAACGGCAGGTGGAAGTCCTCATCGGGGCCTCACGAGTCGCGGCCTGAAAGTCGGCCCGTTTGTGACGAAGCTTCTCGTCAAGCGCGGCTAGCTCCTGCGCCACGGCCGCCGTGGCCGCCTCCGCGTCCCTCTCCCCAGCGGTCCCGGTCGCGGCGCTGGCTTGCCCGCTGTTGACGAGGACCGCCTGGACGACTCCGCCGGCCAGGCGCCTTTGGGACAGCCTCACCAGCGCGGCGGCGAACGTGTTCGTCGTGAACAGGCCGGCCGAGGAGCACGAGCGATCGGCGACCAGCAGACCAAGGTCGGGACGACCGCTGGGTTTCAGGCCGGCGGTCATGCCGGAGGCGCGGAATCCGCGAGGGTAGGTGACGCTCATGCCTACGCTTCGGGCGTGTCGAACCGCAGCGCCCGCAGGCTCGCCTCGACTTGATCGATGGCGCCAGCCAGCCAGGCGGCATCCTGAGGCCCCCGCACGTCGTGTCTCGGAAACATGAACTGGTTGAGCGCCTCGTCGGAGCCAACCTGTATGCCCTTCGTGGCGAGGTAGTCCGCGATCGCGAACTCCCAGGTGAACAAGGCCATTCCATCGTCGTAGACGTGCAGCGAGTACGTCATGTACTTGTTCGGCTCCGCCGCATAGAACCTCGTGCCGCGGCCCGAACGGCGCTCGGCAGGATGAAACCCGAGCCGCGCCAGGGCTTCGTCGAAGTCCATCCCGGCCAGCTTACTCGGGCCGGTAAACGGGTCGCTCGCGAAGCTCAGCGGACGGCTTTCAACACCCCCTCCGGAAGATCCCTGACGGCCGGAGGCTCCCCTCTCGTCGCTCGGCCACGCGCGACGGACCCCCTGGCCTTCCCCAGCTGGGCACGAAACTCGTCGGCGCCGTTCGCGATCATGGTCGCGGCGCGCGCGATCTTGTTCTCGAGGACGCCCTCCATCGCGTCCAGGAGGGCGGCGAGCTCCGAGAGGCAGCCCTGGACGTCCCCGACGTCCCCGTAGCTGCACACGAGGCTGTAGAGAAACAGCAAGACCGGGAGCGCGGTCGAATAGGGCACAATCACGACGCCCTTCGCGAAGGCATCGGCATGCGCCCGGCGAAGCACGCCGTAGGCGGAGTCGGGCACCGCGGCGATGGCCACCGGGGCGGTGAGCGCGGGGTCCAGGTACTGCGCCACCTCCTTGGCTCGGTTCGCGACGATGCGCTCGACCTCGCGAGCGCAAGCTTCGCGCTCGGCGGGCTCCTCCGCGGCCTCCATCGCCTCCAGCTCGGAGACGGCCGACCACTTGGAGTCGATCGGGAGCCTCCTGCCGTCGGGAAGCAGAAGGCCGAACTCCACGACCTTGCCGTTCACCTTGAAGTCGGTCATGAGCATCCCGGGAGGTAGATCCGCAAGCCGCTCGCCCAGCAGGTTCTCCCCGGCCCGGCCCTTGGCGGAACCTCCAGCCAGCACCGTGGAGAGGCGACGGATGACCTCCGAGTCCTCGAGCTGCCTCCCGCGACGTTCCTGCTCCCGGAGGGCGATCTCCTCGAGGGAGCGCCGCGCCGCCGAGACCTCGGCGCGCAGCGCCTCGCCGACGCCGTCCCGGAGGTGGGCGCCGTCTGCTATGCGACGGAGCTCCGCCGCCTGGACCTCCAGCCGCGCCTCGAGCCTGGCGGCGGCACCGGGATCCCGTCCCGGGGCCGACGCCGACCTGCGCAGTCCGACAACGGCGGCCCCGACCGCGAGCCCGACCGCGAGCCCGATGAGTGCGATCCCGACCTCGTTCATAGCTCTCTCCTCGGTGGAGCCGCATCCCGGCTCTCGTCTCGTTGATCGCACCATAGGGCGGGGGTCTGACACTCACCGGCTATCGTGATCGGCATGCCGCTCTCGAGGGAGTTGCTCGGGCTCGCCGAGGACGCGAACACCCATACGCCGCTCGGGCCGGGTGAGGAAGGGATCATCGAAGAGGGGTTCGTCATCTTCCTCGCGGACTCGGACCATCCGGCCGGGACCGTCGTCCAGCGGGTTCGCCTGTCCGCAGAGGAGGTCGATGAGACGGTTCGGCGGATCCGCGAGCTGCTCAGCACACGAGGCCGGATGCCGTGCACCTGGGAGTGGCGACCCGGTGGCGGCAGCGCGCGCGACATTCGTCGCCGGCGCGATGTCCCGCCTCATCTTGGCGGCCGGGGTTCCGGGAGGTCGCCGAGGTCAGGATCTTCCTGGACGACGCGGCCTCCCGATCCGGATAGCCTGGGCTTCGCCGGATCGAGCGGATCAGGCGCCCCGCGCCCGCAGCAGCTCCAGGACCTCGACGCCCCCGCTGGCCGTTGCCAGGTCGCGCGGGCGCTTGCCCTCGTCGTTGAGCGCACCAGGGTCGGCGCCGTGGAAGAGGAGCAGCTCGGCCATGCGCGCGTCGCCGTTGTCCGCGGCGGAGTGAAGCGGCGTCCAGCCGCCCTCCCCGACCGTTGCGACGCCCGACTCGATGTGGCGGACCGCGCTCCGTGCAGCCTTCAGCGCCGCGAGCGCCGGCGAGAGGTCCCGAGCCTCCGCCGCAAGGTCCGCCTGGCCGTCGAAGCACAGGTGGACGTGGCAGTCGATAAGGCCGGGAGTCAGGGTCTTGCCTGCGCCGTCGGCCTCCCGCGCGGAGCGCGTCGCCCGTGGAGCCCGCGCGTGCGCTCCCACCCAGGAGATCTTCCCGTCTGAGACGAGCACGCCCGCCCGGAGCTTGATCCTTCGGCCATCGAACAGCGTTACGTCCGAGAAGTACGCCGCCACGGCGGCCCCATCCTCTACTCGCCCCAGGGGGGCACGTTGCCCTCGCTGCCTTCCGGGATGAACAGCGTGCGGACGGGCATCGCGACCAGCATCTCGGCGCCGCCAACCGTTGAGGCGTGGTGCAACACGCCGGCCGGGATCATCACCGTATCGCCCGCCGCCAGGTCATGCTCCTCACCGTCGCCGACCCACGTGAGCGAGCCGCTCAGCAGATGGAACACCTCCTCGTGGTCGTGCCGGTGCGCGGGCAGCGAGGAGCCGGCGGGGACGTGTACGCGGTACATCATGGTCTCCGCGGCTCCCCTGCCGGGCGCCGCAAGTCCTGTGATCACGTTGCCCCGCAGCTCGAAGGTCGGATGGTCGGCGGACCGTGCTACCGGCATGCGAGCCTCCTCTCGGTCGAGACGCCCAGGCATCATGCCATCGCCTCGGAGAGGACGCGAAGCGCCTCGACGCTCTCGGTCGAGACGATGAGCGTCGTGACGCCGGATTCGCGCCACGCCGCGAGCCGGTCGCGGATCCGACCGAGCGCGCCGACCAGCGAGACCTCGTCGATGAGCGCGTCGGGAACGGCGGCCGCCGCCTCTCGATGCTTGCCGTCCAGGTAGAGGTCCTGGATCTGCTTCGCCTCGGCCTCAAAGCCGTACCTGGAAACGAGCGCGTTGTAGAAGTTCTGGCCCGGCGCTCCCATGCCTCCAACGTAAAGCGCTAGGAACGGGCGCAGCCGGTCGCGGCACGCGTCGACATCCTCGCCGACGACCACGTTCACGATCGCGGCGATGTCGAAGTCGGCTCCGCCCTTCCCCCTTCGGGCGAACCCGCGCTCCAGGCTCGGCCAGAACACGTCGGTTCGATGCGGAGCCAACAGGATGGGAAGCCACCCGTCGGCGATCTCGGCCGCGAGCGCGACGTTCCTCGGCCCGATGGCCGCCAGGTAGATCGGGAGGTCGCGGCGGAGCGGGTGCACGATCGTCCGAAGCGGCTTGCCGAGCCCGGTGCCACCTTTAACCGGCAGGTCGTAGTGCTCCCCGTGGTGCTCGACCGGCGCATCCCGGCGGAGGATCGCCCGGACGATGTACACGTACTCGCGGGTCCGCGCGAGCGGCTTGCCGTAGGGGACACCGTGCCAGCCTTCCACGACCTGCGGTCCGGAGATACCGAGACCCAGCCGGAACCGCCCGCCGGTGAGGTGGTCGAGCGTGATGGCGGTCATCGCGGTTGCGGCGGGCGTCCGCGCCGGGATCTGCATGACCGCCGTGCCCAGGCCGATCCGCTCTGTATGGGCCGCCAGCCAGGTGAGCGTTGTCACCGCATCCGAGCCCCAGGCCTCGGCCGTCCACACGGAGTCGAAACCGAGCCGCTCCGCCTCGCGCACCAAGGGGACGGAATCCACGGGCCGCGCCCCCCAGTAACCGGTATGGAGCCCGAGCCTCACGGCGCCGAGCATACACACGGCCCCCGACACGACGGTTTCCACTACGATGGAGGCCCATCTACCATAGGCAACGATGACTCGGAAGCCGTCGTTCCTCGATCTCCCACCGCGAAGCGGGAAGCCCCGACTCGTCGGGCTCACGCACGTCCTGGATAAGGGGGCATCGCTGGAGGAGGTAGAGTCCCTCGTCGCGCGGGTCGGCGCCTTCATCGACGTCTGGAAGCTCGGATGGGGGACGGGCTACCTCGACCCCGAGGTGGCTCCGAAAGTCGAGCTTCTCGGCCGGAAGGGCGTCCGAGCCTGCGTCGGCGGGACGCTCCTGGAGATCGCCTGGGCGCAGGGCCGCGCGGAGGCGTGCCTGGCCTGGGCGGCCGACGTGGGGTTCCCCTGCGTCGAGGTCTCGAACGGCGCCGTGGGCATGCCGACGCGGGAGAAGCGCAGGCTGATCGTCCAGGCGGCGCGACAGTTCGTCGTCCTCTCGGAGGTCGGGTCCAAGGACCCTTCGGCGCCCGTCTCGCCGGAGGCCTGGAGCGCCGAGATGACGGGCGACCTGGCCGCAGGAGCCACCTGGGTCCTCACCGAAGGCCGGGAGAGCGGTACGGTCGGCATCTATCGCCCCGACGGGAGCGTTAGAGAGGATGTCGTGGAGGCCGTCGCCGACGTGGTGGGGCTCCCCCGCGTCGTCTTCGAGGCGCCTAGGAAGGATCAGCAGGCCTGGTTCATCGGGCGATTCGGCTCCGACGTAAGCCTGGGGAACGTGGCCCCTGCCGAGGTCATCGGGCTCGAAACCCTCCGCCTCGGCCTCCGGGCCGACACCGTGCACCTGTCGAGTCGGCCGGCGCAGGAAGAGGCCGAGGCGTGACGAACCTGGTCCCTCGGCGGTACCGGGGGGTTGCGGTGGCCCGCGTGGACGGGCCACTCACGCCGGAGGAGCTCAGTCGGCACTTCATGGGCAGGGAGGCGTACCGGCGCACGAGCTACGTCGTCGCCCGCCGGGCGGGCAAGGCCGCCGTCGTGAGGGTCGCGAAGGCCTCGGATGAGCCGCTCTTCTCCCCGATCGTCGACGTGGAGCTGCTCGCGGGGCCCGACGAGACAGCGCTGGTCTCCGCCCCAGACGTCGACACGGCGGTCCCCACCCAGCTCGCCCGGGCCGCGGCGGATCTCGCCCCGGACGCGCGGTGCGTCGTCGTCCAAGGTCGCTACGAGCACGTGAACTTCATCCTGGACCCCGCCCCCATCCCCTTGCGCGTGGTGGAGGTCGTTCCCCCCGAGCCGCCGAAGCTCATCGAT
The DNA here is from genome assembly GCA_052388025.1 of Actinomycetota bacterium. GTDB lineage: Bacteria > Actinomycetota > UBA4738 > UBA4738 > HRBIN12 > JBQTIP01. The sequence goes on along the minus strand of JBQTIP010000044.1, from coordinate 10,261 downwards.
CAGGTCCGCCGCCTCCTGGAGGTCGCGGAGGAGCTCCCCCCGGTGGAGGTCCGAGCGGAGTTCATCGACATCGTGGAGTTGGCCCGGGATCGGCCGGCCGACCGTTACCTGTTCCCGTGCCGCGGATCGGGCGCCGCGCCGCAGGGCGCGGAGGTCGCCTACCTGGACGAGCGCCCCCCGCGGGCCGATTGGGTGCTTGTGGGCTGCGCGCGTTCCCGCGAGATTCACCGCCACTTCTACGGAGATGAGCCGCTGTACGTCGAGATGTGCCCCCGAGAGCTGACCCGTCCCTCGGACGTTCCCACGCTCACCAAGTGCTGCCAGCTCGAGAGCGGCGCCTTCCGCGACGACCTCCTCGTCACGGTGCCATGGGGAGCGAGCCTGGCGGAGGTCCGCGAAGGTCTCGCGCTGGTGCTCATGGCCGCGGAGCCGGCGTGGGCTCTCGCGTAACCGACTCGGCCATCTACGGGCACCTGTGGGGGACCTCCGAGCTCCGCGAGGTGTTCGAGGAGACCCAAAAGATCCAGACCTGGCTCCACATCCTGACGGCGCTCGCGGAGGCCCAGGCGGAGCTGTCGATGATCCCCCTGGAGGCTGCCGAGACCATCGCCCGGAACGCGACGGTGGACCGGCTCGACCTCGCCTTCGTCGCCGACGAGACGCGAAGGACCGGCCACTCGACGCTCGGCCTGATCCGGGGCCTGCAGCGCGTCCTCCCCGAAGAGGCCCGCGAGTGGGTCTACTACGGCGCAACCGTGCAGGATCTGACCGATACCTGGACGGCGCTCGCCATGAGGGAAGTGGGACGGATCGCTTGGCGGGATCTCCGGGAGGTCGAAGGCCTGTGCCTGGACCTCGCGCGCCGGCATCGGGACACCCTCATGCTGGGGCGCACCCATGGGCAGCCCGGCGCGCCCATCAGCTTCGGATTGAAGGCGGCGAGCTGGGCCGACGAGGTCCGCCGGCACCTCGAGCGGCTCCGAGGCACCGCTCCCCGGTGGCTCGTGGGGCAGCTCGCCGGGGCGGTCGGGAACCTCGCGTTCTTCGGGGAGCGGGGCCCGAATCTGCGTCGAGCGTTCTGCGCGAAGCTCGGGCTGGCCGACCCCCTTGTGTCGTGGACCACATCCCGCGACCGGCTCGCGGAGTTCGTCGGGCTGCTCGCGATGGTCGCGGCAACCCTCGCCCGCATCGGCACGGAGGTATACGAGCTGCAGCGACCGGAGATCGGGGAGCTCCGCGAGCCGACCTCGCCCCAGGGCGTGGGGAGCATCACGATGCCGCACAAACGGAACCCCGAGGCCAGCGAGCACCTCGGGACGCTGTCGATGCTGGTTCGGTCCCAGGCTGCCGTGATCCTGGAGGGCATGGTCCAGCAGCACGAGCGCGATGGCCGCGGATGGAAGGCCGAGTGGGTGGCGTTCCCCGAGGCTTGCCTGCTCACGGGTGCGGGGCTGTCGCTCGCCAAGTGGATCCTCTCGGGCCTCGAGGTCGACGAGCGAGCGATGCTCCGCAACATCGTGGCGACGGGTGGCCACGCCGCGTCCGAGCAAGTGCTGGCGGCCCTCGCCCCCAGGCTGGGGAAGCATCGGGCCCAGGTCAGGCTCCAGGAGCTGCTGGCGGTCGCCCGGGAGCGAGGCGAGTCCCTGCTGGAGGCGGTCCTGTCCCAGGACGACCTCCGGACCCTACTTGGACCTGACCTCGTCGGCTCCCTCGACCGGCCCGCGGGCGCCGGGGCCTCGGGGGCCATGGTCGACGCGGTGCTCGCGCGAGCCGAGGCAGCCCGGGCGTCCGAGGGCGACACCTGGCCGTGAGTGCGCCCGAGCGCTTCCCCCTCGCGGTGCTGCCGACCCCGCTGCAGCGAGCGGATCGCTTGGAGCGGGCGCTGGGATCCCCGCCGATCTACGTGAAGCGCGACGACCTCACCGGCTTCGCTCTGGCCGGAAACAAGGCAAGGAAGCTCGAGTTCCTCGTGGCGGACGCACTCCTGCGGGGTTGCGATGTACTAGTGACCGGCGGGGGCCCCGGATCGAACCATTGCCAGGCCTCAGCCGCCGCGGCTCGGGTGGCCGGCCTGGACTGCGGGCTCGTGGTCTACGGGCAGGAGCCGCACCGGCCGCCCGCGAACCTGACCCTCATGAGGAGCCTGGGCGCGAAGGTCCGGTTCACCGGGGACCCCGGGCGAAGCTCCGTGGACCGCGCCCTGGAGGAGACCGCCGCCGAGCTGCGCGCGCGGGGGCGGCGTCCGTACGTGGTGCCTCGTGGCGGCGCCACGCCGCTCGGGTCCGTCGGGTATGCGCTCGCCGTAGACGAGCTTTCCGGCCAGCTGGAGCGGGAGGGGGCGGAGCCGGAGGTGATCGTGGTGGCCGCAGGGTCCTGCGGGACGCAGGCCGGGCTGGTCGCGGGAACGGTCGGCGGAGGCCATCCCTGGCGGGTGGTCGGCGCCTCGGTCAGCCGTCCCGAGAAGGAGTGCCGGGAGCGGATCCTCACGCTGGCCCGGGGGTGCGCAGAGCTGCTCGGCCTGCCGTCCGCGGATGAGCGACACGTCGAGCTGCGGGATGCCCGCGGACCGGGCTACGGCTCGCCGTCGCCCGAGGGGGAGGAGGCGGCACGGTTGGGGGCCACGACCGAGGGACTGCTGCTCGACCCCGTGTTCACCGCGAAAGCCATGGCCGAGCTGATCGCGCTCCTCCGCGACGGGCTCAAGGGCTCGGTGGTCTTCCTGCACACGGGGGGCGTGGCGACGCTCCTGGACACGTCGTGTTCGAACGAGGAGGGGTTGAAGTGACAGGGAGGACGGAGTTCGGGCCCTCGGGAGAGGCGCCCGCACCGGAACTCGTCGAGTCGGGCTTCGCGCTCGAGGTAGCGGACGCGCCTCTCCTGCACGAGGGGCTGAATCTTGCCGACATCGCCCACGTGCTCGTGCTCCGCGAGGTGGACGTCATCCCGGAGGACGCCGCCCGCCGCTTGCTCGGCGTGCTTCTCGAGGTCGCCGGAACGAGGGTCGAGGACTTCCCATACGACCCGAACTACGGCGATCCCTACAATTGCCGGGAGCGCTACTTCATCGAACGCCTGGGGAACGACGCTGGGTGGCTACACGCCGGGCGCCCCCGGCGGGAGGCCGGGCGCATGGCGCTCCGCCTCGGGCTCCGGCGGCTCGTCGTCGGGCTCATGGAGGACACGGCCGGCTTCGTCCGCGCCGTCACGGAGCGCGCCGAGCGGGACGCGGAGACCCTCATCCCCGATCAGACCTACCTCCAGCAGGCACAGCCGTCGACCTTCGGCCACTACCTCCTGACGTTCGCCTTCCCCGCGCTGCGGGACGCGGATCGCCTGCGGCATGGCCTGGAGTGGGTGAACCGCAGCCCAGGCGGCGCCGGCTGCGTGAACGGCAGCCGACTCCTGATGCCTCGGGCCCGGGAGGCCGAGCTCCTCGGGTTCGCGGACATCATCGAGCACACGAGGGACGCAATGTGGCAGACAGACGGGCTGATCGACCTACTGGCGACCGGCGCCAGCCTGCTCACGAACATGAGCAAGCTCGCCGAGGACCTCGAGATCTGGGACAGCCAGGAGTTCGACTTCGTGGATCTCGCCGGGCCCTACACGAGGGCCAGCGTCCTCATGCCGCAGAAGCGCAACCCTTACGCCCTCGCGATCGTCCGAGGCGCGGCGGGCGTCTCGATCGGGCGACTGTCCGGATTCCTCTCGGTCGTCAAGACGCCGTCCGCCCGCAGCGACAACCTGATCTTCGCGTTCGGCGAGGTGCCCCGGTTGCTAGAGCTCGCCCGGAGGGTCACCCGGCTCATGGCCGGCGTCGTGCGGACCCTGAGGGTAAATGCCGACCGGATGCGGGAGTCACTGCTGTCGGGCTTCTCCCAGGCGACGGACCTGGCCGAATTCGTCATGCAGACATGCGGGATCGACTACCGGACCGCCTACCTCGTCGTGGGCGCGAGCGTGCGGAGGGCGAGCCGCGAGGGCCTCCGCGGCGTCGACCTCACCGGGCAGATGCTCGACGACGCCGCGCGGGAGTCGATCGGACGTCCCCTCGGGCTGTCCGACCAGTACCTGCGCGAGGTGCTCGACCCCCGGAGAATCGTCCTAAAGCGGACGTCGAAGGGAGGCGCCGCACCATCGGTGGTCCGCGACATGGCCGCCTCGTGCCGCGAGCGCGCGGACGAGCTCGCGCGCGACGCGGTGCAGCGTGTCCAGTCGATGGACGAGGCGGAGCGCGCGCTCCTCAGGCTGGCGGAGCAGCGGGCCGGCGGATGATCGAGAAGTCGCCCACCGTGAACTCCATAGTCGGCTGCTTCAGCAGCGTGTTCGAGACGTAGCAGTAGCTGATGGCCTGTTCGAGGATCTTTTCGATCTCTTCCTGCGGATGGCTGGAGAGGACCTCGAGCCGGATCCGCGCGAAGCGGAGCCCGTCGTAGTCGGCTTCGGCCCGGACGGCGAGGTCGGGGAGCTCGACCTGCCGCTTGCGGAAGGCGTGGTAGACGGCCATCTCGAAGCAGGAGGCGAGGGCCGACAGGAACAGCTCGGTGGGCATCGGGCCCTTGTCCGTGCCGCCGTACTGCGACGGCTCGTCGACCACGATCTCGAAATCACGCACCGGGACACGAGACCGGTAGCCGCCCTCCCAGTAGGCGGTAATCTCCATGGCACCTATGGAGTCTAGTCGCGAACCCGACGTCCCGGTGGCCCTGCCCGAGGAGGTTCGCGCCGTGAACGTCGGGCTCCCGATGTTCGCAGACGCGCTCCTGTCGCAGGGCGCGGCTGCGATCGACGTGGACTGGCGGATCCCTGCGGGCGGACGTGCCGATCTCGTCGCGGCGCTGACCCGCCTGTACGGGCCTGCATCGGACCGCGTCGACGGGGCGAACCAGGAAGCGATGCGCCGCCTGGACCGGGGAGCGCCCGTGCTGCTCGGGGTAAGGCGAGCGCTCGACGAGATCCCCGGGATGGAGCCGCGGATGATCCTTCACCCCGGCCCGCCGCTCCCCTGGGGGGAGTTCTGCGATCCGCTCCGGCGATCGGTGCGAGCGGCCGCCGTTGCGGAGGGTTGGGCCTCCTCGCCGGAGGAGGCCGATGCTCTGGTCGCCAGTAGCGACGTTTCGCTCGGATCTGCCAACAGTCACCGGACGGTGGTGCCGATGGCCACTGCCCTCGGACCGTCCGCCCCCGTGTTCGTAATCGAGAACCGGCAGGGCGGGAACCGCGCGTACTCGGCCATCAACCAAGGGCCTGGCCAGGCGGCGTGGTTCGGCGTGGACACCCCGGAGGCCGTCGAGCGCCTCGTGTTCCTCCGCGAAGCGGTGGGACCCGCTCTGAGCGCCGTCCTGCGAGCGAGCGGCCCTATTGACGTGTTCTCGCTGGTCTCCCAGGGGTTGCAGATGGGCGACGACGCCCACATGCGCACCCAGGCCACCACCAATCTGCTGATCCGGCACCTCCTCCCCTACCTCGCTGGTGTGGACCCGCCGGGGGGGGTCGAGGTCGCCAGGTTCCTCTCCGCGAACCACCTTTTTTTCCTCAACGTGGCAATGGCAGCCGCAAAGGCCGTCACGGACTGGGCCGCGGGGGTGCCCTACTCCACCGTGGTCGTGGGGATGGCCCGGAACGGGACCACGTTCGGGATCCGGCTCTCGGGCACCGGCGACCGGTGGTTCCTGGCCCCCGCGCCGCCCGTCGGCGACGCCCTCTATCACTCGGGCTTCGGCCCGGATGTGGGCGCGCCCGACATAGGGGACAGCGCTGTGCTCGAGCTGGTCGGGCTGGGCGGGGCGGCGGCGGCGGCGTCCCCAGCCGTAGCAGCCTTCGTCGGCGGGACGATGGCGGACGCGGTCGCGACGACTGAGGCCATCGACCGCATCTGCATCGGCCGGAGCAGCCGGTTCAAGCTTCCCTTCCTGGATCACCGGGGCTCGCCACTTGGGGTCGACGTCCGAAAGGTGGTCGAGACCCAGGTCACCCCCGCGATCACGACCGGCATCCTGCACGCGACCGAGGGGCTCGGTCAGGTCGGCGCCGGCGTGGCCCGGGCGCCCCTTTCGTGCTTCGAGAACGCCCTGCTAGCGCTGGACGCCGAGCTGCCGTGAAGGCGACCCTCTCCGGGCCGGGGGCGCGCGAGGCGCTCTCCGCCGGCGGCGAGGGGACCGTCCTCGCGTGGTTTCCCCGGGCGTGCTACGTGTCGCTGCCGGGAGGGCTGCTTGTGCTGGTCGGCCCCACGGTCCCGCCCGGTCCCATCCACCTCGCGCTCGACCGGCCCCTCCCCCCAACCAAGACCGGGAGCACCGTCCGTGTGAGCGGCGGGCGCGTGGCCGTCGGGGACCGGACGATCGACGTTCTCACCGCAGTCGCCTGGTCCGGGCCCCTACCCTCCCCCAGAGCCGTTCTGGCGACGACGGGGGCCGCCGCCCGGGCCGCGCTCGACGTCGCCGCCGGCTCTGCCCTGGCCTCCGACCAGTTTCGGGATCGGGCGCTCCGAGCACGCCGGGCCCTGAGGGCCGGGAACCTGGAGAAGTCGGCCGACATCCTGGCCGGGCTGGGTCCCGGCCTGACGCCCTCCGGCGACGACGCCCTCGCGGGGATCCTGTTCGCGATCCGGGCCGCGGCCGGGGAGACGATCGAGCCGCGGGCCGCGCTCGTGGCCGGCTCGGCTCGAAGCGGGCCGATCCCTCGGGCGTTCCTCGCCTGGGCTGCCCGTGGGCAGGCGCTGCAGCCGGCCCACGATCTCCTCCTGGCGGTCACGGCCGAAGACGGCGAGGGGGCGGCGCGAGCCGCCTGGGCCCTTGGCGCCGTAGGGGAGACATCGGGGGCCGACTTCCTGCTGGGGCTAGCTTGGGGACTGGAGGCGGCTCAGCGCGTCGCCGGCCGGGACGTCGAGCCCAGCACTTCGCGGTAGAGGGCGATGTGCTCGCGCGCGCAGGCCTCCCAGGTGAACCGACCGGCGAGGGCCGGCCCGGCCGCTCCGAGGCGAGCGCGGAGGTCCGCATCCCCAGCCAGGCGCAGCATCACGGCGGCGAGAGCTCCGGCGTCGCCCGGGCTGACCAGGATGGCGTCGCGCCCGTCGGTGATGTACTCCCGGAAGACCGGGATGTCGGCGGCCACCACCGGAAGGCCGGCCGCGAGCGCCTCCATGACCGCGATCCCCCACCCCTCCTTGACCGAGGGGAACACGAAGGCATCAGCCGCCCGATACCAATCGGCCAGCTCGTGGTCGGGGACGGTTCCGAGGAGGACGATGTCGACGCCCATCTCGAGACCGAGCGCCGCGGCCCGCTCAAGCGTGCGCTCTCGGTAGTCCGCGTAGTCCTGGAAGGAGTGGGCCCCCACCACCGCGAGGACGGGTGGCGGATCGAGGGCGGCCTTCACCTTCGCCATGGCCTCGGCCAGTTCCAGGCTGCCCTTGCGCGGCTCGATCCCTCCGACGGTCAGGAACAGGAACCGGCCCCTGGCCCCGGCCCGCGCCCGGAGCGGCCCCGGATCGAACCCCGGGATCGGGCGGAAGCGGTCCACGTCGACCCCGTTCGTGACCACCAACGCGTCCACGGCGAACTCGTCGCGGAGCACGCGCCGCCAGAACTCGCTCACGACGAGCACTCGGTCCGGGCCGACGATGGACTTCCGCTGGCAGTCCACCAATACCTCGGTGGTGAAGTCGTACACGTGATGCACGGTCCGCAGGACGAGGGGGTCGCCGCCAAGGCCCCGCGCCTCGAGGGCGGCGCGCGCCGAGATGCAGTCCTCGGCGTGCGCGATGTTGAACCCGTCGCGGAACGCGCGGATGAGCGCGTCGGCCAAGGTCTGGAGCGACCCGAACACTCGCTCCTCCAGCGTCGGGGCCGGCTCGGGGGCCGGCACGATGGTGTGCGGTGCCACCACGTCCCGGAAGAACCCGACCGCGGGATCCCCCAGCGCGAAGAGGTGGACGGCGGTCCCCTGGCGGTGCAACTCCTCCGCGAGCCGTAGGGCGTGGACGACCCCGCCCCTCGGGCGCGTCGAGTACGTGAGCAGCGCGACTTGCGGCTCGCGCTGCTCCCGGTCGGCCGTCGGCTCGGCCGTCACGGCCGCTCTTCCTCCGCGAGCCCCGGGTTGCGCGAGGCGATCGCGGCGGCCATGAGCGCGGACCGGGCGCCGGTCGGAGCGAGCAGGCATCCGGCCTCCTCCAGCCGCCGGCGCTGGCCGGACAGGTCCTGTGGGTCGGCCTCGGTGCCAAGCACGTAGGCGACCACGACGGGCCCGTCGGGCCGCGATCCGACCTCCGTGCAGACCGGCGCGAGAACCGACGCCGGGTCGGGGTGAGCGCCGAAGCCCAGCACCACGTCGATGAGGATCACCGCGGTATCCTGGTCGGCGGCCTGCTTGAGGATCATCTCGGATCGGGCCTCCGGGTCGATCATCGGGTGGGGGCGGCCCCGCGTGTACTCCTCCTCCCCGAGGTCGAGGCAGACGTGCGCCCCCGCGGGAGCCGGCAGGCTCCACCTGCCGCGCAGCGGCACGTTGGAGTGGACCGGCCCCAGCCGAGGGGCCAGCACGGCCATGGACTCGTAGCAGAGGGTGCCACCGGAGAACAGGCCTCGGATGGCCGATCGGCCCGGGGCGAGACCGGTAGCGGCCCGGGCTACGACCTCTCGCAGGCCCTCAGCAGGATCCGGGTGGAACAACCCCAGGGCCTCGATGGAGAGCGAGGCAGCCTCCTCGAGTGTGCGGGCGACCCGCACGCCCTGCGGGACCGTGATCTCCTCTTCGAGGCCGATCAACGCAGCAACCGTCGGCTTACCGCCGAGCTCCTCCAACAGGGACGCGGCCACCGCCGGGGAGGGCGGCTTGGAGACGAGGAGCACGGCCTCCACTTGCGGGTCCTCGCAAAGCGCGCGGAGGGCGACACGCGCCATCCGTCCCCCCACCGCCTCGGAGAGATCGCGTCCGCCGATACCGATTGCGTGCCGGATCCCGGCCCCCCACCGATCGACGAGGGTCGTTACCTCCTGGGCCCCCGTTCCGGCCGCTGCCACAACCCCCAAGCTCCCTCGCCGGACCGCGTTGGCGAACCCGAGGCCGATCCCGCCGAGCAGCGCGGTGCCGGCGCCGGGGCCCATCAGGAGGAGCCCGCGCCCCGCGGCCCGCGACTTCAGCTCGACCTCGTCGGCGAGCGGAACGTTGTCGCTGAAGAGGAGGACGTGCAGCCCGGCGGATAGCGCCTTGTGGGCCTCGAGCGACGCATACGCGCCCGGGACGGAGACGAGGGCGACGTTGGCGCCGGGCAGCTGCGCTCCGGCCTCCTCAAGGGAGCGGGGCCGTCGCTCGGCTGCCCGCGCCGCCGAAGGCGCACTTGCCGACAGGGCGCCATCACCCGCGCTCATCGCCTTGTCGGCGACTTCGCGGGAGGCCGCGCGAACCGCCAGCACCAGGTCGTTGGCCCCAGCAGTCGCCAGAGCGGGGTCGTCGAAAGCCTCTCCGGCCAGGACCTCGACGTTCGCCGGGGTCCCCATCAAGGCCGCGGCCCAATCCACTCCGGGCTGGCCCTGCATCGCCCGGGTTGCCTTCATTAGCTGGACCGAGTCCTCGTAGGTCTCGGGACGCAGGCGGACCAGCCGGAAGCTCACGCCCCGGCCGCCACCTTGCTCCGCCCGCAGTCTGATACGACGCGCGTGCCGTGCGTGCCGGCCAGCGCCGGCGCGGCTCTACGGGAAGACGTGATGATCGCCATCTCCCCGCCGGCCTCGACGAAACGGATCGCGGCCTCCACCCTCACGAGGATCGCAGGGCCATCCAGACGACCCGGGCGGGCCGGGCCGTGGGGTTCCGCCAACGATGGGGACGGTCCGTCCGGAAGTGCAGGGCGTCGCCGCGACGAAGCACGTACTCCTCGCCGGCCACCTCGAAGCACATCGAGCCCGCCAGCACGTACACGAGCTCCTCACCGGGATGCTCCATGGGCCGCGGGCCGCTGCTCGCGCCCGGGTTCACTGTGGCCGCCGCGCCCGCCATGAAGAACCGCCCGTACGGTCCGCTGATGCTGCGGAGCTCGAGGCCCGACTTCGACGTGTAGACGGGCTTGCGCTCGCTCACCCGAATCAAGACCGCCGGCCGGTCCTCCTCCTCCTCCTCTACGAAGTAGGCGACCGAGCGGTTGAGCGCGGCGGCCAGCTTCATCAGGGTGGTAATGGTCGGGACCATGCCGTTGCGCTCAATCTTGTGGATGGCGGCGGGGGACACGCCCGACCGCTCCGCCAGGCGCTGCAGGGAGAGGTTC
>JBQTIP010000043.1:0-5537 GCA_052388025.1 Actinomycetota bacterium | reverse complement strand
TGACGGCCCTGCCTGCTGCTCTCGATACCGACGGCGACGGCTGGATCGACACGGTCGAGAGCCACCTGGGATCGGATCCGGCGAACCCGGCCAACACACCCGAGTCGGTGGCGATCCCCGTTAGCTGCTTCGACGGGCTCGACAACGACCTGGACGGCTTCGCGGACGAGGCGGACCCCGGTTGCCAGCCCCCGGACCTGTTCAAAGGGACGTTCCCGGCAGCCGGGGCGGACCGGTTCGAATCTACGATCAACCTGGATGACTACGACCTCGCGACCGGATTCGGCATCTGCCCCCTGGACTTTCAGGGCAGCGGCCCGACCGTCGTCCAGCGAGGCGACCCCGTAGACGTCGGCGGCGGCCTCCGTGAGGTCGCCGTCGAGATAGTCGCGATGCAGCTCGGCGGGACCGGCACGCTGCTCCCCGGCTCGCCCTGCAACCCGGGCCCGAGCCCGTCGTCCTTCCCCGCCACGATCATCGAGGATCCTTCACAGCCGTCCCAGGGGATGATCTCGGACACGAACCCCGACGGCGGCAAGGACTTCCCGGCCGACAGCTTCTTCGACATCGTTTTCCTGGTCGACACGCCGCTCGGGCTTCTCCCCGGCGGCCCTCCCGGCGGGCCCGTTGGGGCGCCGGTTCAGGTGACGAACGTCATCAAGAGCATCCCGCCCTACCACTCGCCGGGGAACCCGGCGCTCAACCCCAACTGCTATACAGTGGCCGGCCTGCCGCACCAGCATTGCCCGAAGCCGCCCCTGGATCACTTCAAGTGCTACTTGGGGAAGTTCCCGAGCTTCAAGGAGCGGAACGTCACGCTCGAGGACCAGTTCGAGCGGAAGCGCACGAGGGTCGTGCGGCCCGACCAGTTCTGCAACCCGGTCAGCAAGAACGGGCTCGAGATCTTCGATCCGGGAGGCCACCTGAAGCGCTACAGGATCGAAGACCTCAAGGGGCAGGCGCCGTTCGCGCCGGTCGAGGTCTTCGCGTCGAACCAGTTCGGGACGCAAGCCCTCACGGTGTTGCGCCGGGTCGGGCTGTTCGTGCCATCCAAGAAGGACCAGTTCCCTCAGCCCGCGGCACTGGACCACTTCAAGTGCTACACGGTGCAAGGACCGGCGATCAACAAGAAGGTCAGGCTGGTCGACCAGTTCGACGAGGAGGACGGGAAGGTCGAGAGGGCAACCGTGGTCAAGCCTCGCACCCTCTGCAACCCGGTCGCGAAGACGATCGCGGGGGTCACGACGCCCATCGGCGATTCTGCCTGGCACCTGGTCTGCTACTCGATAACGACCAGGAAGTTCAAGCCTCGGGACGTCGTGGCGCGAAACCAGTTCGGCAAGGAGGTCGTCACCGTAACGAAGCCGGTGAACCTCTGCGTGCCTTCGATGAAGCTCCTAGAGCTGCCGCCTCCCCCGCCGCCACCCATCGAGGTGGACCAGTTCCCGGACTCCCAGCTCGTCGTGCACATCATCACCCCAACGGGGAACGAGGTCGTCACGGTCACCGGGCCGACGACGGTCGAGGTGAACCTGGCGGCGCTGGCGGACCCCGACGGCGACGGCCTGGAGCAGGTACCGACCGAGATCGTCGAGATGCAGCTCACCGGCACCAGCACGCTGCTGGGTCCGATGACCATCACGCTGCGCGACGCCTCCGAGCACCCCGGCCAGGCGCCGTTGGGGGAGATCGAGGAGACGGCCAACAACACCCCGGGCGTCCTCGACTTGCCCCCCTTCACGGCTGCGGGCACCGCCCAGAGCTTCTTCGACCTGGCATTCGAGGTCGACGTCGTCATCCAGGACGTGCCGACGAAGCTCCACACGTGCGTCCCGATGCGCCCGACGGCCACGATCACCCACAAGCCGCCGGCGGACGGCGAGGCCTACACGACCGAACAGATCGTCCAGCTCTGCGACGAGCAGAACCAGCCGACGAACTTCCAGTTCGGTCCCATCGTGTTCGTTCCCAACCCCGCGTAGGTTCAGCGGTCGCCCCGGGGCGCAGACGAGCGGAGCCGGTTCGGCTTTCGAGGAGGGGATCGACTCGTCGTGTCGCGATGCTGCGGACTTGGATGTCACCCCCGGGTGCTAGATTGCAATTGATGGACGCTGCAGTCTGGACGGCGATCGGCTTGCTTGCGGCGACGTCCCTCGGGACGCTCTTCTATCTGGGCGGCCGGATCGATGCCCTCGGCGACCGGATGGATTCCCTGGCCTCCCGCATGGATGCCCGCTTCGACCATGTGGACGCCCGCTTCGACCATGTGGACGCCCGGTTCGATGCAGTGGAGGCGCGGCTCGACGCCATCAACGCCCGCGTCGACGCCCATCTCGAACGCCACGCCGGCTGACCAACAACCTCCCTCACGATCGTCCCAACGGAAGGACTGATAGTTCAACGCGAGGCAGAACGACGGGGCTCGAGCAGGCCGGCGAGGTATCCTGCCATCTTCGCGGCGTCCGTGAATGCCATGAGGGCCGGAACCGCGAGCACCGCCGCGGCGCGCTCGCCGGGGTCTTCGATGCGTGCCATCGCCCGTCGAACCGGCTTCACCGCGCGCGCGGCGGCGGCGACCAGCGCGAGCGGCTTCAGGGCCCGGCGCCTCGAGCTCCACGCGAACGCCGCCCCGGAGTAGGCCGCGAACCGGAGCCCGTTGCGCTCGGGATTCATCCCGGCGATCGCATCGCCCCGCGCGTATCGAAAGTACTGCTTCCAGGTCTGCCCGAGCGTCGAGCGCAGCCGCCAGTTCGCGACCGCGTCCGCCGCTAGACGCATCTCGAGCCCCAGCTCGCGCCACCGGAGATTGACGTAGCTGTCCTCGCCGATGTCGAGCCACTCCGGGTAGCCTCCGGCGGCCTCGAAGGCCTCCCGGCGGAACGCCACCGACCGCGCCGAGGGCAGGAAGGTGTCCTCGCTGAGCTCGTCCGCGTCGGGCAGGTTCACCGCCGACATGCAGGCCTGGAAAAAGCCCTCGATGATCGGCCGGTAGAAGCCCATCGCGACGTCGGCCCCCGCCTCGATCGGCTCCAGCAGCCGCTCCAGCCAGTCCGGCTCCAGGACGCAGTCGGCGTCGGAGACCGCGATCACGTCGTGGGCGGCCGCCCGGATCGCGACGTTGCGGCCGCGCGCGATGTTCGCGCCGGGTTCCTCGATCAGCGTGATCCCGGCTGCGGCGCGTAGCGTTTCGACCGTGGCGTCGCTGGATCCCCCGTCCACGACCACGATCTCGTCCGGAGGCCGCGTCTGCGCGGCCACCGACGCGAGGAAGTCGCCGACACTCTCGCACGCGTCCTTCACCGTCGTGATCAGCGAGACCTTCACTTCAGCCCGGCCACCATCTCGTACACGTCCAGCGTCAGGCGCGCCGTCTCGTCCCACGAGAACCGCTCGGCCCGCGCCCGCCCGCGAAGCCCCAGCTTCTCGGCGAGCTCCGGGTCGGTGAGCACGGTCTCGATCGCGTGCGCGATCTCGCGGACCGAACGCGGGTTCACGCTCAGGGCGGCCTCGCCGGCCACCTCGGGGACCGACGACGAGCTCGACGCGATCGTGGGGACGCCCCGCGCCATGGCCTCGAGCACCGGCAGGCCGAACCCCTCGTAGAGCGACGGGTAGGCGAACGCCGACGCGCCTCGATACAGGGCGTCGCGGTCGGCCTCGGACGCATCGCCGGTCATCACGATGTCACCGGGGCCCGACAGCGCGATCTCACGGTGCAGAGCCTGGTTCTCCCAGCCGAGCGGCCCGGCCAGCACGAGCGCGTGCGGGAGCCCGGCCGCCGCAACGCGCCGGTATGCCCGGATCAGTCGAACGAGGTTCTTCCTCGGCTCGAGCGTCCCGACGAACAGCACGTACGGCCGCGGGATCTTGAGTCGCGCGAGCGTGGCCTCGGGATGGTCGCTTCGGACCTCGAGTGAGGCCGCGAGCGGGACGATGTGGAGCCGTTCCGGGTGCACCTTCGTGCGCGAGAGCAGGTCCTCCGCGGTGTTGCGGGAGGGCGTGATGATCGCATCGGCTCGGCGGACGGCGGCGCGGAGCCCCGTCCGGTAGAGCGTCCGCCAAGCCCGAGGGAACATCCCCGGGTACAGCTCGAAGGCGAGATCGTGCACCGTGACCACGAGCCGCTGGCCCGAGCCGGCAGGCGGGATCGCCGCCGGGTTCGGCGCGTGGAGCACTCCGGCCGAGGAGAGGCTCGCCGGCAGCACAGGGCGGCGGGTCAGGTTCCACCGCGGGTAGAGCGACCGGATCTGCGCCGGGAGCTCCTCGACCCAAAAGTCGCGGACCCAGCGCTCGGGGGGACGGTGGCCCGGGAATCGCGCGTGGAAGAGCTTGATCTCCAGGCTCGGGTCCCGGCGCGCGAGGGCCGGGACGAGGTTCCGCACGTACGTCCCGATCCCGCCGGGGGCCTGGAAGTACAGCTGGTCGATCTGGAAGGCGACGCTCGTCACCGCGAGGCCTCGACGCACTCGACCCCTTGGGGCCCAACGGTTGCGGAATGCTCCGTGTCCGGCTCGATGTCCAATCGGTCGCCTGAGACCAGCTTGACCTCGCGGCCCGGGAGATGGAACGTGATCGCGCCGGCCAGGCAGAAGAGCACCTTGTGGTACCCGTGCGAGTGCCGGCCGTACGAGTCCCCCGGCCCGTTTCCCCAGAACCGCGACTCGGAGCAACCCTCCTCGCGGAACGCGGCCAGGGCTTCGTCGCGGCCGGGAGCCGCGCCGGCCGTCTTGGTGGCGCCCATCGCTACCTGGCGTCGCCGCGGCCGTAGAGCGGCAGCGCCAGGCCGCGCCGGGCGAACTGCACTCGCCGTCCCACCCTCCACGGCGCGTCGGTCAGCCGCTTGACCTGGAGAGCGCCGTGGCCCGTGCAGTCCATCCGGCCGGCGAGCACCCAGTCGTACGGGCGAGGGTCCTCCTCGAAGAAGTAGCGCTCGAGCGCGGTCAGGGTCGCTCGCTCCTCCTCCGGGGTGAGGTCGTCGGGCAGCTCGAAGCGCCGGTCTTGGCTCACAGCGGGATGTTCCCGTGCTTTCGTGGCGGGACCGCGTCGCGTTTCGTCGAGAGCATCCGAAGGGCCTTCACCAACCGCGGCCGAGTCTCGGCCGGCTCGATTACGTCGTCGATGAAGCCGCGCTCGGCGGCCACGTACGGGTTCGCGAACTTTCGCTGATACTCGGCGATGAGCTCTCGCTTGCGGCTCGCGGGGTCCTCTGCCTTCTCGATCTGCTTGCGGAACACTATGTTCACGGCGCCCTCGGGCCCCATGACCGCGATCTCGGCGGTCGGCCAGGCGAATGACACGTCGGCGCGGAGGTGCTTGGAGTTCATGACGAGGTACGCGCCCCCGTAGGCCTTCCGCGTGATGACGGTCATGCGCGGCACCGTGGCCTCGGCGAAGGCGTACAGGAGCTTCGCGCCGTGGCGGATGATGCCCCCGTACTCCTGTGCCGTCCCCGGGAGGAACCCCGGCACGTCGACGAACGTGACGATCGGGACGTTGAACGCGTCGCAGAACCGTACGAACCGCGAGGCCTTCTCCGA
>JBQTIP010000042.1:0-5296 GCA_052388025.1 Actinomycetota bacterium | reverse complement strand
GCGAGACCGGACCCGTCCCAGTCAAGCCGGACAGCATCTCCGAGTTCAACCGAATGGTGCTGAAGAACCTAGCTCTCGATCCCGACGTCGTCCCTGGCGGGTACCGGACGAAATCGGTCGCCGTTGGGCCGTACGTGGGTGCTCCAGCGGAGGATGTGCCCTATCTCGTCGCTGAGACGTGTAAGTGGCTAGAGAGCAGCTTCGAGCCGCCTCAGAACCGGGCGGACATGCGAATCGTGTACGCAATCGTCCGAGCGGTTCTCGCTCACCTGCAGTTCGAGTGGATTCACCCCTTCGGGGACGGAAACGGAAGAACCGGTCGATTGGTCGAGTTCCACCTACTAGTGTCCTCAGGCGTGCCGTTTCCGGCGGCGCACCTCTTGAGCAACCACTACAACCAGACTCGCTCCGAGTACTACCGCCAACTTCATCTAGCCAGCGTATCTGGTGGGGACGTGCTCCCCTTTGTCGAGTACGCGGTCCAGGGGCTGGTGGACGGGCTCCGCGGCCAGATTGAGAGGGTGCAGGCGGAGCAGATGGAAGTCATGTGGGAGAACTACGTCCACCAGAAAGTGCCCGGCGTGACATCCACTCAGGAACGCCGACGTGCCCTCGTCTTCGAGTTAACTCGTCTGGGTCAGCCCGTTCCCAGGCGCGCCTTGATGGAGATTACGGTAGACCTGCGGGAGGCCTACGCAGACAAGACGCCGAAAACCCTCACCCGCGACCTGAACTTCCTGCGCGAGATTGGGCTACTGGTCCTGACATCGAAGGGCTGGACTGCCAATAGGGACCTGGTCCGAGGGTTCCTTCCGGAGGCCGTGGTGGCCTATTAGTGGCCTGACCGTCGGGATTGAAAGCCGTAACGCAGGACGGCTCCGGATGGCCTTCTGCACGTCGAATAGACCGGGCCCACCCTCCGCCGAAGTCCGCGGCCGGTCGGTTGGACGGGGGGAGCGATCCGGGGCGGGCATGGTGGCAAGCGCGTCCAACCTTCGGGGCCGTGCCTCTTCCTTTCGCCCGAGGCCTTTGACGCGTGAGCGTTTCCGCACGTAGCATGGGGCGTCGGCCGTCCCTGGCCGGCATTGTCCACGTCATGAAGACCTACTCACCGAAGCCGCGCGACATCGAACGACGCTGGTACGTGATCGACGCCGGCGGCGTGGTGCTGGGCCGCCTGGCGTCCCACGTGGCCCAGATCCTCCGGGGGAAGCACAAGCCCATCTACGCACCGCACGCGGACACCGGCGACCATGTAGTCGTGCTGAACGCCAGGGACATCCGCCTCACCGGGGGCAAGGAGAACACGAAGATCGCCTACCGCCACTCCGGGTACCCCGGCGGCATCACCGCCACCGGGTACGCGCGACTGCTGGCCGAGCGGCCGGCTTTCGCCGTCGAGAAGGCCATCAAGGGCATGCTTCCGAAGAACAGCCTCGGCCGGGCGATGGCGAGGAAGCTGCAGGTCTACGAGGGTCCCGAGCACCCGCACGCCGCCCAGCGGCCGGTCGCGCTCAAGCCCGGTGAGTTCCCGGCCTGGAGCGGCCTTCCGAAGCCGGAGCGCAAGAGCGCTCCCGAGCCGAAAGCCCCGAAGAAGCGGGCTCCGGCCAAGCCCGCGGGGACGAAGCCGGCGGCGGCCAAGCGCGCCGGCGCCGCCAAGCGGACTACCGCCAAACGGGCGCCTGTCAAGTCCGCCGCCAGGGCGAAGCGGACCTCAGCCAAGGGGGCGCGCAAGACCGCGGCGACCCCCGAGAGCAAGGCGCCTCGGACCCGCAGGGCGAAGAAGGAGGAGGGAGAATAGGTGGCCGACATCATCACGGGACGCCGGAAGGAGGCCGTGGCCAGGGTTCGCCTGCGGCCGGGCGCCGGTGAGTTCCAGCTCAACGGACGGACCCTCGAGGACTACTTCCCCACGCGAGCCCACCGCATGGTCGTCACATCACCCCTTCGCCTGGTCGGCAGGGAGAAGGATTTCGACGTCCTCGCTCGCATCGAGGGCGGCGGCATCAGCGGGCAGGCGGGCGCCCTCCGCCTCGGCATCGCCCGCGCTCTGATCGAGCTCGACCCAGAGCTCCGCCCGGTCCTGAAGAAGGAGGGCTACCTGACACGCGACGCCCGCGAGAAGGAGCGTCGCAAGTATGGGTTGAAGAAGGCTCGCAAGGCGCCGCAGTTCTCCAAGCGGTAAGCGGAACTCGTCACTATTGCTCGTCGCCGACGTCTTCGGCGAAGCTCTCGCTCTCGAGCGACGCCTCGATGCTGCCGTCCTGCACGGCATCGAGGATCATGCGAGCCTGGATCTCGAGTCCCGCGGGGACCCAAAGATGCACGGGGCCCATCCGATAGGGGCCCTCACCCTCGCCCTTCACGAGGACGGGGATCCCTTCGGCCTCCAGCCTCCCCTTGGCCAGGTACCCGTCGGTGATCGACGCGGTCGAGTAAAGGCGAACGAGCTCCTCGTAGAGTGGTGCCATGGCCCGATTCTTTCACCTTCCGAACATCCCTCCTTGCAACGCATTGACGTTTATCGATGGAAGCCATAGCCTTCCATCGACGGTTATCGATGGAAGGCAAGCGGGAATGAGAAGCGTTCGAGAGCTCCGATCGGCCACGGCCCGCCCTGCGGCCGAGTGCTGCGCCCCGCTGGCCGCGACGGAGATGACTCCGGACGAAGCCGAGGCGACCTCAACCCTGTTCAAGGCGCTCGGGGATCCGCATCGTGTCCTGATCATGAACGTGCTCGCGAACAGCGATGCCCCCGTGTGCGTGTGCGACATCACCCCCGAGCTTGGGCTGGCCCAGCCGACCGTTAGCTTCCACCTGAAGAAGCTCGTCGCGGCCGGGCTGCTCCAGCGGGAGCAGCGAGGGGTCTGGGCCTATTACTCGGTCAACCGGGCTTCGCTCGAGCGGTTGGCCTCGGTTTTCCAGCAAGAGGAGGGATCGGGATGACCGGCGTGCGTGACGAGGTCTGGACACGGTACGCGAAGGCCGCGCTGGCGGTCGCCCAGGCGACCTGCGGATGCGGGCCGGGATCGTGCTGCGGGGACGCAGGCGGCTTCGGCTCGGAGCTCTACCCCGTGCCCGAGCGCGAGGGACTGCCGGAGGAGGCCCTGCTCGCAAGCCTCGGCTGCGGCAACCCGACGGCGGTGGCGGAGCTGAAGGAGGGCGAAACCGTCCTCGACCTCGGCTCCGGGGGCGGCATCGACGTCCTGCTGTCAGCGAGACGCGTCGGCCCGAAGGGCAAGGTGCACGGGCTCGACATAACGGAGGAGATGCTCGCCCTGGCTCTGAGGAACGCGGCGGAGACGGGTGTCGACAACGTGGAGTTCTTGAAGGGTTTCATCGAGGCCGTCCCGCTGCCGGCCTCGACCGTGGACGTGATCATCTCGAACTGCGTCATCAACCTCTCGGCCGACAAGGCGGCCGTGCTCCGCGAGATGCACCGAGTCCTCCGGCCGGGGGGGCGCATCGGCGTCAGCGACGTCGTGGCCTCGAACGAGTTGAGCCCCGAGGACCGAGCCGAGCGCGGGTCGTACGTGGGCTGCATCGCCGGCGCCCTGTCCTTCGACGAGTATCGGGATGGGCTCACGGCAGCCGGCTTCGAGGAGATCAGCGTCACCCCGACCATGAGGTGGCCGAGGGCATGTACGGCGCGATCGTGAGGGCCGGCAAGCACGGAGGGGAGTCCTGACGAAGACTCCGGTCGTCCTGTTCGTCTGCGTTCACAACGCGGGGCGTAGCCAGATGGGAGCGGCGCTCCTCGACCACCACGCGCGGGGTCGTGTCCGAGTGCGCTCGGCCGGCACGGCGCCGGCGGACGAGATCGACCCCGCCGTGATCGCGTCCATGATGGAGCTCGGCATCGACCTCTCGGGGCGGTCGCCCAAGCCGCTCACCGACCCGGCGGTTCGCGCCGCCGACGTCGTGGTCACGATGGGCTGCGGCGACGCGTGCCCCGTCTACCCGGCGAAGCGATACCTCGACTGGGATCTGCCGGACCCCTCGGGGAAGACGATCGACGAGGTGCGACCGATCCGGGACGAGATCGATCGACGGGTGGGTGAGCTGCTGCACCAGCTCGTGAAGTAGCCTTCCTGTCCGATGGGACGCCTGTTCGGGACCGACGGCGTGCGCGGCGTGTTCGGGCGCGACCTGACGGCGGAGCTGGCCGGCCGGCTGGGCCGGGCGGCGGTCGCGGTGCTCGGAAAGCACGGCGACGGTCGCCTCACGTTCCTGGTCGGACGGGACACCCGGGCGTCGGGGAGGGCGCTCGAGGGCGCGCTGGTAGCGGGCATCCGCGGGGCCGGGGCAGACGCGATCGTGGCTGGGATCCAGCCGACCCCGGCCGTGGCGTTCCTCACGCGCGAGCTCGGCGCCGTCTCC
This sequence comes from Actinomycetota bacterium, assembly GCA_052388025.1. GTDB lineage: Bacteria > Actinomycetota > UBA4738 > UBA4738 > HRBIN12 > JBQTIP01. Next base: position 916 of record JBQTIP010000042.1, on the reverse strand, counting down.
GGCGTCGTGATCTCGGCGTCACACAACCCGCCCGAGTGGAACGGCATCAAGTTCTTCGGGTCAACCGGATACAAGCTGCCGGACGAGCTCGAGGACGAGATGGAGCGGGCGCTGAGCGAGCCCGTGCCCGACGGCGCGGGCGCGGCTCCGGGCAGCCTAGTGGCGCTCGGCGAGGGCGAGGAACGCTACCTCGAGCATGTCACCGGGGTTGCGGAGGCCCCGCTCACAGGCATGCGGGTCGTCGTGGATTGCGCCAACGGCGCCGCGTCGCAAGTCGCGCCCGAAGTCCTTCGTCGTCTCGGGGCCGAGGTGCACCCGATCTTCGACGCGCCCGACGGCGGGAACATCAACGCGGGCTGCGGGGCCCTCCATCCCGAGATCGTGGCCGAGGAGGTCCTCCGTTTGGGAGCGAACGCCGGGGTCGCCCACGACGGTGATGCCGACCGGGCGGTGTTCGCCGATGCCGCCGGCAACGTCATCGACGGTGACCACGTGCTCGCCGCCTGCGCGCTGGAGCTTCAGCGCGAAGGACACCTCGCGGAGAGCACCGTGGTTACGACGGTGATGGCCAACCTCGGCTTCCATCGAGCCATGGAGGAAGCGGGCATCGCCGTGATCTCAGCGAGGGTTGGGGACCGCCACGTGCTCGAGGAGATGAGGCGGACGGGCGCCGCGATCGGCGGGGAGCAGTCCGGCCACATCATTTTCGCAGAGCACGCGACCACGGGAGACGGCATCCTCACGGCCGTCAAGTTCCTGTCGATCGCCGCCAAGCGAGGCCTGTCGGTTGGGGAGCTGGCCGCGTGCATGAGGCGGTTCCCCCAGGTGCTCGAGAACGTGCCGGTGGCCGAGCCATCGAGGCTCGAGGGCTGCGAGCCCGTCTGGGACGCAGTACGGGAGGCCGAGGCGGCGCTCG
>JBQTIP010000041.1:0-2439 GCA_052388025.1 Actinomycetota bacterium | reverse complement strand
TCCAGCCGATCGCGTTCCTGGGGAAGCGCGACGCGATGAGCGCACCGATCGCCGGGAAGGGAAGAGCCGCGGCGAGCGTGGCGGCGGCATTCTCGGCCACCCCACCGGATCTGTGCCCGGCGAGGAGGATCGCCGCCGCGGAGAGCGCCACTGACAGCCCGCATAGGGACCACGCGAGCCGGGCGGCGGTCCGGGCCTTCATCGGTCCGGCTCCGTCGCCCGTGCGGGGATACGGCCTGTGATCGTGGTCCCTTTGCCCGGCGCCGAGGAGATCTCGAGCGCTCCACCGAGGGCCTCCAGGCGGTCGCGGATGTTCATCAGCCCGGACCCGAACCGCGTCGCCTTCGGGTCGAAGCCGACGCCGTCGTCCTGGACCGTGAAGATCAGGTGGCCGTTCGCTTCGCGGAGCCGGATCGACGCGCGGGAGGCCTCCGCGTACTTGGAGACGTTCTGGAGCGCCTCAAGCGCACAGAAGTAGGCGGCCGCCTCGACCTCCAGCGGAAAGCGCCCGGCGCCGTCCGATTCGACTGCTACCGGGATGGGTGCCCGCCTCGCCTGTGCGTTCAGCGCCTCCGCCAGCCCCTTGTCGACCAGCAGCGGCGGGTAGATCCCGCGGGCCAGGTCCCGAAGGTTCTCCAAGGCGTCCTGCGTCTCGGCCCGGACCTCGGCGAGCAGCGCCCGCTCCCGTTCCTCGTCGCGCCCCACGAGCCCCTCCGCGAGGCGCAACTTCACGGCCAGGGCCACAAGCTGCTGCTGGGCCCCGTCGTGGATGTTGCGCTCAAGCTTCTTAGCCCGTTCGTCCTGGGCCGCGACGATGCGCCGCCGAGACTCCTGGAGCTCCTCGATCAGCCGGACGTTCCTGAGCACGAGGCCCGCCTGAGCAGCGAGCTCGTGCACGAGCTTGTCCTTCGCCGGGTTCATGGGGTCGTTCGCCGGCATCGAGACCCAGAGCGCGCCGAGCAGCTCCCCCTGGTGTCGGACCTCGACCGCGTGTTCACCCTTGGGGAACTCAAGCAACGTCTGGCCTTCGATGGGGATGGGCGCGGAGCCCGCCTCGGCCGGCCACGTCGCCGCGGGCCGGAGCTCGTTACCCACGCGCAGCCAGACGCGGGCCCGCTCGGCCCCGGTGCCGGCCGCGAGGATCTGCGCCAACCGGGGCAGCACGTCCACCGTTGAGTACGCGCCGGCGAGCCGGTCGGAGAACTCCGACAGCACCTCGTAGGGCGTGGCGCGCCCGCCGTACACGAGCCGGTCGGCCAGGCGACGGGCGGCATTCCGCATCGGCTGGAAGGCCAGGGCGATGATGAGCGTTGCCCCCAAGTAGAGGAGGCTGAAGCCACTGGACTTTCCCGTGCCGATGCCGAGCACGAGGGTTGGCAGGCCCACGACCACCGCGAGGTAGACGAGGGTGATGAAGCCGGCCAGCAGGCCGAACACCACGGTCTTCTTGATCACGATGTCGAGGTCGTAGAGGCGGTACTTCAGGATGGCCACTCCCGTTGCCACCGGGAGCAGCAGGAAGGCGAGGACGGGGAGCCAGCCCCCTCCTACATGGAACAGCGGGCTGTTGAGGATGGTCGCGATCACGAGCAGGCTCCCCGCGGAGGCGAACCACTTGACCTGCGCCCGCTCGTCTCCTGTGGCGCGCCGGAAACGGAGAACGAGCGAGATCGCGGACAGCAGTCCGAGGGCGAACATCAGCAGCACCCCGAGCACCTGCAGATAGAAGCCGAGCTGGAAGCTCTCGGGCGCCCCGGGCGGCGGATCTTCCCCCAGCCTTGTGAGCAACGGTCCGCGGACGCTCCAGGCCGTGACGGCGATCGGCACCATCTGGAACACCAAAGCCACGGCCCCAAGCCAAGCGACCGGCCGCCAGCGGCGAGAGGGGAGTCTCCCGTCGGGGAACAGCAGCAGGAGGAAGACCATGAGGAGGGTGATGCCCGGCGGCCACGTCCAGACGGAGACCCACGACATGAACGCGCCGCCCGGGAGGGATCCGGGGTCGACGATCAGTGCCTGCCTTGCGTACTCGCCGGACAGGCTCGCCACGGCGAAGGAGAGTCCGATCCCGAGGAAGATCCAGCTGATCGCGTTGCCGGGGCGCCTCGACGCGAGGATCGCGCCGACGATCGGGAAGGGGAGGACGGCGAGCAGTCCCGCCCCCCCGAAGCCGCTGAACGTCGTCTCGTGCCCGAGCGCAAGGAGCGCGGCCCCGGCCGTCAGGGCACCGGCGAGGACACAGAGCGACCAGGCGAGGCGAAACGAAGTCCGAGGCCTCACGGCGCCGCCTCCCACACCCGCACGCTGCCGGCGACCGTCGTCCGGGAGGTGTTTCGTCTCACCACGCTTCGATTCTGGCTCCCGCGAGCCTCCCGCGGAAGGGTGCTTCCCGCACGTTGACCCTTCCGTCCACCCCTCCGGCCCTACGTGCTGGCACCC
>JBQTIP010000040.1:0-1642 GCA_052388025.1 Actinomycetota bacterium | reverse complement strand
CCGGGTGTCCAGGGAAACCGGGAGCGGTGGACCCGAACCTGCGGATGAAGAGTCAGGTCCGAGGGTGCAGGGCAGAGGCTGCACCGATTTTGACCTCCGCGTTTGCGTCTCTTGACTACCTATCCTTTCCCATCGTTTCCCGTTCCGTCACGGGGATGAGACCGGGGATAGCATCTCCGTCGGCGCTGACATTTCAATCACACACCTGTCATGTCGGACCGGTGTTATTTCAATCACCCCCGGGCTCCTGTGACGGCTCGGGCGTTTGTCATCGACGCCCGGCCTCGAAGGCGAGCACGATCTGGTTGAGAGCGCGATCCCGTTCGTACAACGCCAGCACGTGATGCAGATCGTGGTGGGGGAGTCGCTGCGGTCCAGGTGGCAGGAGATCCCCGCCGGTTCGCTCGCGCCCTGCGATGGCTGGTTCGGCCAAGCGACCGAAGGCCGACGAGTGGGGAGATCGGCTGCGCCGGCGGCCATGGTCAGACCGGGACCGTGCTGGCCGGCCTCCCCGTCCTGCAGGGCGCTGTCGGCACGGTCCGCGGTCCGTCGGGACAGACGCGCCACTGCGAGGAGGCCATCGAACGGGCGACGGTCGGCGGTTTCAACGAACGCCGGATTCGGACCACGAACCGGTGTCCGCGATCGAGACTCAGAGTTCGTACAGGTGCTCCAGGCTGAGGGCCTCGCCGGAGTGCCGCCCTGTGAGCCATGTGAGGTGCGTTACGGCGTGGACTTCCAGGCTGAGGCGGATGACCTCGCCGTGCGAGACCTGGGCATGGCCGGCTCCTTCCCTATGTTGGCTCCGTCCTGCCTCCGGGTGGATGATCCACGTAGATACCGAACGGCGCCGGCCGTTCCATCCTGACCGAGAGGAGCAGGATCACCCCCTATGGCGTCCGTCCGTGACGCGCAGGCGCTGCGGGAGGAGCGCAAGGTCGTCACGGCGCTCTTCGCCGATCTCGTCGGCTCGACCACCATCGGAGAGCGGTTCGATCCCGAGGACGCTCGCGAGATCGTCTCTGGCGCGATCGGATTCATGATCGAGGCGGTCGAGCGCTACGGCGGCACCGTGAAGGACCTCGCCGGCGACGGTGTCCTGGCCTTGTTCGGCGCGCCGGTCTCACATGAGGACGACGTCGAGCGCGCCGTCCTGGCCGGTCTCGCGATCACCGGAGCGCTGTCCAGCTACGGCGCGACGGTCGCTCGAACGTGGGGACACGAGGGACTTGGCGTCCGCGTCGGGATCGACACCGGCCTCGCCATCGTCGGCCCCGTGGGCGCCGGAGGTCGGATCGAATACGGCGCCGTCGGCGACGTCGTGAACACGACGGCGAGGCTCCAGTCGGCGGCTCAGCCAGGCACCGTCGTGGTGGGCGATGCGGCTCGACGCGAGGTTGCACACCTCTTCAGGTGGGACGGGCCGATCGAGCTCTCCCTGAAGGGCAAGGACGAGCCGGTGGTCGCGTGGACGGCCCTCCGGCCCACGGATACGCGGGATCGCTCGGGGGCGGCTCGGCGTCCTGAACCGGTGTTCGTAGGACGCGCCGCGGAGCTCTCGCTGATGGACGACGCCCTCGCCGAGCTGGCCGGCGGCCAGGGCTCGGCGGTCTTCCTGATCGGGGAGCCGGGGATCGGGAAG
>JBQTIP010000039.1:0-2983 GCA_052388025.1 Actinomycetota bacterium | reverse complement strand
TGACCTCACCATTTACCAGCTCGCGGCGCACATCGCCTTATGCAAGTCGCCTCAAGTCTTGCGCAGTCATCTTGGTTTTTGTCGCCATGTCGCTCCCCTACCTTTCGCCGCGCCAGTATACCACCGGCTCGCCCTCGGTCAAACCTTCCTCTGGCACCTGTGATTCGGAGTAGGGTCAGGCCGGTCAAGCCAGCCCTACCAACCCCTACGAAAAGGCTGGACACAAGGGCCGGGTTCCTGTAGCGTGGGGGCGTGCCTCGGAAAGCCCCCAACAAGGAGGATCTGCGGACGCGGTTGGCGGAGCTTTGCGGATGGCAGACGGCGACGCGGGATGACGGGCGGGTCGCCGAGGAACTGCACGAGGCGCGGGCGATGGACCGGGTCTACCCGCTCAGCACAGCGGGGTTCTTCGACGAGCTGTTCCACTACATCCGGGAGATCGGGGCCTGGCCACTGTTGGAGGGGCTGGATCCGCAGGATCGAGTGGGGGCGTTGTACCCGTTCCTCCAGTTCGTGCTGGTCACGATCATGCGCTGCGTGGGGGGAGTCGGGAGCATGCTCGGGATGCAGGACGTGCTGCTGACGGACGAGGCGCTGATGGCGTTGATCGGGTTCAACGCGGCGCAGGTCCGGCAGGGGAGCAACGACCGGGGCACGAGTCGTCGGACGGAGCCGGTCGAGATCCGGGGCGCTCTGTCGTACGAGACGATCGCGGACAACATCGTGAAGGTGGGACCGGAGAAGCTCGCGGCCCTGTTCAACGGGGCGGTCCGCTGCCTGGCGAAGCCAGGAGTGTTTCCCAAGCGCATCGACGTGTCGCTGGACGCGACCGACGACGAGGCGACGCCGACGTACAAGACGGACACGGGCGGGAAAGTGCCAAGGGTGGCGCGGGAGAAGCGGCCGGACGTACGGGCCAACAAACATGCCAAGAAGGTCAAGGTGACGGTCTTCGGCTGGAAGATCTGGCTGGTCTTCGAACCGGTGTCGAAAATCCCGCTGGCGATGAAGATCGACGGCATCGACGTGGCGGACAACGAACACGCCTACGACGTGCTGGCCCGGGCGCAGGCGAACGTCGAGGGCTACGCCACGCTCCGTTCGGTGGCGCTCGACCGGGGCTTCCTGGACGGCAAACTGCTCGCGCGGATCGACGAGGAGGCCAAGGCGATCGTCTACATCCCGGCCAAGTCCAACATGACGATTACCGCGGACGCACGGGAGATCGCCCGCCGTGCGGAGGCGCTGGCCGCCCAGGGGAAGCCGCTGGACGGCGCGACGTACAAGGAACGCGTCGAGCGTGTGAGACACGGCTCCGGGAAGAACGCGACGGTGGAGGAGCGCAAGACGACCGTGGTGCGCGTGCAGGCCCTGCCCTGCGACTGGTGGCGGAAGGAGGGTTCGACCTCGGCGGCGAACGCGAAGGGCTTCCGACCGAAGCTGGTCAACGCGACGGTGGTGCTGCGCTGGGACGGGGCCCCGAAGGACGTGGACGAGGAGGTCGTGATCCTGGACACCGACCCGTCGACCGACCCCTTCGCCGGATTCGACGCCTACGACGCCCGCAGCCTGATCGAGAACACCTGCAACCGCGAGGCGAAGGAGAGCTGGTTCCTCGAACGGCATCCGAAGCGCAGCGAGGCCGCAGTCCGGGCCCACACCTACTGCGTGTTCACCTGCATGGCGCTGGTGACGGCCTTCCGGCTCCACCGCCAGGCGGCCGAGGCGGCCGAGAGCCGAAGCGAGGAGACCGGCATCGGCCGGTATCGCCGGCAGATCGAGGCCGCCAACCGCGACAAGGTGATCGTCTTCTGCGGGGAGCGATTCGGGATCTTCAGGAACTACGAGGTCATGTTGCTGCTCGGCGCCTCGGTGCGCGAGCGCGCGCTGATGGGTGAATCGGCGCAGACGGTGCTCGCGCGCTACCGCGCGAAGGGGCAAGACAGCTCGTGAGATCCCGGCAGGGAGGCTTGCCGGTGAGGTATTGCGGCCGGGAGTTCGGCGACGACGAGATCGCGCGCATCCGTGTGCTCGCCGCTGAGCCGGGGACGACCCGGCGGGCGCTCTCGCTGCGGGTGTGCGAGGAGCTCGGTTGGCGCAAGCCCGACGGCGGACGCAAGGAGATGAGCTGCCGGGTCGCGCTCTTGCGCATGCAGGCGGACGGTCTCGTGCGGCTACCCCCTCCCCTCCATCGCAGCAGCAACGCCGCACGTACCACGCCTCGGACACCCGAGGCCGAACCGCAGGCGCCGCTGATCAGCCCCGCCGGCGAGCTGCGGGCGCTGCGTCTGGAGCCGGTCGCGAACGAGCGCGACTCGCTGCTGTGGAACGAGTACGTCGACCGCTACCACTACCTCGGCTACCAGCCGCTGCCCGGCGCGCAACTGCGTTACTTCGCCCGCGCCGAGGAGGGCCTGCTCGCGCTGCTCGGCTTCGGCGCCGCCGCTTGGAAGACCGCGCCGCGTGACGCCTTCATCGGCTGGACGGCGTACGAGCGTGAGGCCCGCCTCCACCTCGTCGCCAACAACGCCCGCTTCCTCATCCTGCCGTGGGTCCGCTCGAGGCACCTCGCCTCGAAGCTGCTCGGCCTCGCCGCACGACGACTCCCAGGCGACTGGCGAGCCCGCTACGGCTACCGCCCCGTCCTCCTCGAGACCTTCGTCGAGAAGGATCGCTTCTCGGGGACCTGCTATCGAGCCGCCAACTGGATCTGCCTCGGCGAGACCCGTGGTCGCGGCAAGCTCGACACGGCCCACGCCTGCGCCGTCCCCGTCAAGAGCGTCTGGGTTCTTCCCCTGACGCCTCGGTTCCGCCAGCTCCTGGCCGGCCAGTAGGCCAGCGCCCTCCCACCGCTCATCACGAGCTGCTCCACCGCTCCCGCCGCCGGGGAGGCCCCGTCGCCGTCCCCTCGCGCGCTGCCCCCTCAGCACCTACTCCGAATCTCAGGGGGCGAGGGGTGGGCAGGGAGAAGCCGCGGGCGGCC
>JBQTIP010000038.1:0-10226 GCA_052388025.1 Actinomycetota bacterium | reverse complement strand
AGGTCGCCCGAGGGGTACGGGTACATGTCGAGCGCGTAGAACCGAGGCCGTGCCTCGTCCTCGTCGTCGGCCCGGTAAAGGCCCTCCTGCTCCCAGACGGCCTGCCACTTCGGCTCGATCTCGCTCGGCTCGTACCTGCGCATGGTCGGGTAATGCTACAGAACGCTCCCCGCCGACCCCTCGGTCGGCCTATAGGTAAGGGCTCGACCGGCCGACGAATTGAAGTGAGATGGGCTCCGAGGCTGAGGCGTTCGTCGCGTACTGGCTGCGCGTCGTCCGGATCGGGATCGTGACGACCGGCCTTGCGCTCGGTGTCCTCGTGCTCGTGCCGTTGATCTCGGAGAGCCCGGACATCCGGACGGGTCCGTTCGTCGGGATCCTCTGCGTCGGGGCGGGCGTCGGCCTGGTGGTCATGGTCCTGCCCTGGAGGCGCCTGTTCGAGTCCGAGCTGGGCATGCTGGTCCTCTACGCGTGGTCGTGCGTCGACATCGTGCTGATCTCGCTGCTGATCGCCGCAAGCGGAGGAGGGCGCTCGGAGCTCTTCTTCCTGTACGGCCTCACCACCGTGTTCTTCGCCTTCTACCCCCGGCGCGCCCAGCCTCCGCTCCTGTCTCTCACCTTCGCCTCCTACCTGTCGGCGCTGGCCCTCACCGGATGGGACGTCGCGACGGCCGGCGCCTTCGTCCGCCTGGGCCTCCTCGCGGTCTTGGCGCTCATGGCGAGCTTCCTCTCCCTGGAGCTGGCGCGGCGGGCGAAGGCAGCCGAAGAGGCTCGATCCAGGTCGGAACGGTGGGCCTCGCTCATCTCCGCCGTAGCCGCGGCGGGTCGCACCATGACGCTCGAGCCGGGCCGCGTGTTAGACCTCGCCGTCGAGTCCGCCGTCCACATGGGTTTCGACGTGGCGAGCCTGTGCGCCCTCGACGAGGAGGCTCGCACGTACCACGTGGTCCAGGCGCGCGGGCTTCCCGAGGAGCACGCCGCCGGGGTGTACCGGGCGTCCGAAGGGATCACCGGCCTCGTGCTCCAGAAAGGGGAGACCGTCGTCGTCGAGGACTACTCGGCGCTTCCGGAGGCCATCCCCTCGGTGCGAGACGCGGGCTTCCGCGCGGCGATCGGGAGCCCGATCTGGGTGGGAGGCTGGCTCTCCGCCGTATTGGAGGCGGGGAACCGGCGCGAGGGTACGCTCACGCCGCAGGAGGTGGAGGCCTTCGAGATGCTGGCAGCGCAGACCGGCCTGGCGCTGGAGACCGCCCGGCGCTACGACGAGGAGCGCCGAACGGTGGAGCGCCTGGAGGAGATGGATCGCCTGAAGACCGACTTCCTAACGACCGTCTCCCACGAGCTCCGAACCCCGCTCACGGTCATCCAGGGAGCCGGGATCACCCTGGAGGAGAGTTGGGAGGCCGTCGACGCCCACACCCGCCGGCGGCTGCTGTCCGGGCTGAACGCCAACGCACGGTCGCTCGAGACGCTCATCACCTCACTGCTGGACTTCTCTCGGCTCGAAGCCCGGAACAGGGAGGCGGCGCTCCGGCCGATAGACGTCAGCCAGCTTCTCGAGGGAGCGGCGGAGCGACTCCGGGCGCTGTTCGACGACCGCCGGCTGGTCGTTCGGATCGCGCCGGGGCTGGTGGCCGGCGGGGACGCCTCAATGATAGACCGGGTGGTCGAGAACCTGCTCTCGAACGCCGCGAAGCACACCCCGGAGGGAACGGTCGTGACCCTGTCGGCGCAGCGAGAGGAAGAGGACATACTCGTGGCCGTGAGCGACGACGGCCCGGGCATCGCCGATGAAGACCTCCCCTACCTCGGCGAACGGTTCTTCCGAGGCGGCGACGTCAACGCGCGCCCCAAGGGCCTCGGGCTCGGCCTGGCGCTCGTACGAGAGATCCTCATGCTCCACGGGAGCGAGCTGGAGATCGAGAGCCGGCCGGGTCGCGGATCGCGGTTCTCCTTCCGGCTTGCCGGCCGACTATCCCTCGAGCCGCCCACCAGCGGGAATGTGGTTCGGACCCCATGACACCCATGCTGAGCGGTACGTCGGCGCCGGGCGTCGGAGATCGGGCTCCGGACGCGACGCTGCTCGGTCTCGACGGTGACGAGGTCACGCTCTCCTCGTTATGGAAGGACCGGCCCGCCGTCCTCGTGTTCCTCCGGTACTTCGGATGCCCGTTCTGCCAGGCCCAGGTCGCGAGCCTCCGCGACGACCGGGAGCGGTTCCGCGAGGCCGGTGCGAACGTCGTGCTGATCGGCCAGGGAGGCATCGAGGACGGGCTGGCCTTCACCGGGTCCCGGGAGGTTCCATTCCCAGTGCTGCTCGACCCCGATCGCGCCGCATACCGCGCCTATGGGCTCGTCCGCGGGACGATCATGCAGGTGCTGGGCCCCCAGGTGGTCATGCCGTTCGTCAGGGAGAACCTGCGCGCCGAGACCCGCCAGCGAGGGCTGAATGGCGGGGACCTCATGCAGATGCCGGGGACGTTCGTCGTGGACACCGGTGGCATCGTGCGGGCGACCGACGGCGTGGTTCGCTTCGCCCACCGGAACAAGCACGTCGCGGACACGCCTCGCAACCAGGTCATCCTCGACGTGCTGGCCGAGCTGCGGGTCGGCCCGACCGGCGCGTAGCCGAATCGAGGATACTGACCTACCGAGGCCGATAGACGTCCGCTCTGTGATCGATCCTCAGCACCCGGACCTCCCGGGCCGGCTCCTCGATCTCGAAGACCACCCGATAGGGTCCTCGACGGGCTGCCCGGAGCCCTTCGAGCTCCCCACGCAACCTGTGCCCGACGCCTGGGATCCTCGGTGAGCGATCCCACCATGAACTCGACGACGGCGGCCGCCGCTTTCTCCGGCAGTCGGGCCAGACTGCGATTATCTGACGGAGCGACGATGAGCTCCCACCGGGAGCTGGTCACGCCTTGCCCAGACAGCGGGCCTTCAGGCTCCTCGGCCCGGATTCCTTTCCCCCCGGCGATCTCCGCGCGGGCCCGTTCGATCTCCGCGCGAGCTCTCGGATCGGCCAGGAGCTCCAGCGTGTCCTCCAGCGCCTCCAGGTCCTCCGGGCTTACGAGTACGGCCGCCGGTCGGCCGTTGCGAGTGAGGGTGATTCGTTCGTGATGTCCCTCGACCCTGTCCACGATCTCAGATGTGAGGACCCCCCGCGTCGTCCCCGGGCTCAGAGCTCGGCGTTGCACCGCTCCGGGCGGCTCCGGCCAACGCCTTGGCAAGGCCGCGAGACACGAGGGTCCGCAGGCGCGGCCGGGCGACACGGCTGGTCCACTCTTCGACCTTGTCCTCTTGGAACCCGTCCGGGAGCTCCAGCTCAGGCAGGAGGGTCTGGCCGCCGCCTGCTGCCCGCAGGTAGACCGTGTCGAACAGGGCTTTCTCCGGCGTCGCGAGGTAGCCAACCTCCTCCGAGCCGTCGTAGCCATCGAAGACCTCGGGCGCGAGATGATGGATCGAGTAGGTACCAACCGTGGTGGTGACCCGCCGGGTTCGATCCAGCGACGCGACGAAGATCTGTCGCGGGACCTGCTCGATCATGCCGTGGCGGGCGAGTGCCGACCAGAACGAGACGTAGGCGGGAAACGGCGCGGTCAGGTACGGCGGAACGCTGAACGGATCAACGTCCGGATGCAGCGCCCACAGACCACGACGCAGGCGGCGCACCAGGCCGGACTCTTCCAACGAGTGCAGGAGCTGGCTGGCGCGGCTGATGGACAGCCCCAGTCGAACAGCCACCTCGCGCGTTTCGATGATCGACCGCCGCAGACGGAGCAGGTCGCCGAAGGCATCGGTGGGCTTCATCGGAGCTCCATGAGCCGTTCAGCGACAAAGGCCTGCATCCGCTCCCAGGCGGCGTGGTCGTCGTAGAGCTCGGCGACCTCCGGGTCGAGAAACCGCACGACCTGATCGCGAAACGCCTCGAACGGCAGCTCGAAGGCCCGCTCCAGGGCGACCTCGAGGGTATGCGGTTCAATCTCCCCCACCCCAATGGCGTCGCGATGCCGACGCAGGAGCAGCTCGAGATCGAACACGTCGCGCGCCTGCGTCTCCGAGCGCTGGGCGAGTGCCCCAATCTTCTGCTCGATCGCGGCATCCGCGGTGTAGTGCAGCATCGTCGGTGCGCGCAGCGCGTATGGGGCCACAACACGGTCGGGTACCGCCTCCAGGATCCGGCGCGGGTCCGTCGCCCGGTGGCTGAACTCGATCTTGGTGCGCACCGGTACCCGGCGTCCGCTCACCGCGATCAACGGCTTCCAGCGCTGTGTCGTCGCGGTCTGCTTTGGCTTGGTGACTTGTTCCACGGCCAGACCGCCGCTGCGGAGCAGCAGTCCCGTCGCCGGCGATGCCAGCACCTCGTCGACCTTAGCTTCAAGCTTCCAGGGCTCGATTGCGACGGCGTCGAGATCGATATCCTCTGAGTAGCGCAGACTCTCGAAGAAGTAGCGGAGGTTAGCGCCGCCCTTCACCACGTAGCGGGCCTGGTCGAGCCGTGCCTGGAGCACCTGGAGGAATGCCAGGTGGAAAAACTCGATGACCCGCCCGTCGGTGAGTCGCTGGTCCATGGAGCTAACGATACAGATTATTTAGCCTTAGCGCAACATTCTGCATCGTTAGACTGCCTGACGCGAGCGTAGGCGGTCAATCTCATCACGCTCGATATGCACCCCGCCCGAACCGACCGTGACCCTCCGGCAAACTCCGCGCGGCTTGCGGATGCCCGAGCACCCTCCGCCCGGACGCGCATCCCGCTAGGTGCGTAAGATCCTCGCGTGGGCCGCGGCCACGTTGTTCGTAAAGTCGGGATCGAAGACCTTCGAGGAGAAGAATTCGAGGTTGTCCCCCGGTTTGTTGAAGTGAAGGCGGTGGTCCCCCACCTGAGCCTTGCCTCTGGCAAGGTTCCGGGTGTCCATGAAAGGCGCCCGCAGAGAGGAGGACCACCGTGGGGGAAGAAGATACCCGTCGTCACCGTGGCCGAGCCAGCCGAGGCCGCCCGGCTGGCCGGCCTGCCGCTCGAGGCCACGCTCGCCCTGGCCGACGTGGCCGGCGCCATCAAAGACGGCCTGTTGGCGTTCGCCTCGGCCACCGGGCTCGTGGTGGTGCACCAGATGATGGAGGCCGAACTCACCGCCCGGGTGGGCCCCAAGCACGCCAAGCTCCCCGGCCGCGGTGGGGCTGTGGCTGGGAGACACGGAGAACAAGACCGTGGTGACCGACCTCCTGGCCGACCTCCAAGCCCGGGGCCTGTCGGGGAAGCGCGGCCTGCTGGTGGTGATCGACGGGGCCAAGGCCCTGGCCGCCGGGATCCGCAAGGTGTTCGGGGAGCACGCCTTGGTGCAGCGCTGTGTCTTGCATAAGCGGAGGAACGTAGCCGGCTACTTGGGCAAGGAGGTGGCCGGGCGGATCGACCGCCGCCTGGCTCAAGCATTCAACCACCCGGATCCAGTCAAGGGGCTGGCACGGGCCTCGTCGTAGTCGGCGAGAACGATGCTCTCGTAGAAGTCCCGGGGCGCGATGATCGGAGCGACCGACGCGTTGACGCCGCCCGAGCCCACGACCAGGATCCGCATGCGGGCGGGGTCCACCTTCGGAGCCCGGAGCCGGGTCTCAGATCCGGATCCTGTTCGTCCGACTGTTTCGTTGTCTCCGGGCGTCGGTCGAGCGCGCCCTACCCGGTGAGACGGTCAACTCCGAACCCTCTTCCCTTCACAGTCCTTGTTGTTCCCCGGCTTCGGGTCGTACTCGGCCGCCTTCGCCTTGGCGCAGTTGATGACGAGCCCGTCGTAGTTCCCTGCCGAGACCTTGATCCGCACCCGGATCTCGAGCCGCTGACCAGGTTCGAGGGACGGGGACGTGCACAGCCCTTCACTGGGCCTGTCGACCCGACACCCGACATCTTCTTCGTCGGTCCGGAGGGACGTGAGCGTCGCCTCGGGGACCTCGAGCGAGTGGTTGACCTCGTCGGTGACCGTCACGATCCCCGAAGGATCCGGCCCGAGGTTCTTGACCACGATCGTGCACCTGATGGTGTCTCCGGGCTTCACAGGGCCATCGCATGCCTTGGTGACCTTCAGGTCGGCCTCGGGCCTCCGCGCCCAGGTGGCCTCGGCGTCGATCCCGGCGCTGTCGGTCACCTGCTCGGGCAGGGGGAGCAGCCCCAGCGGCCCGTGAGGGGACGCCGCCGCTGCGAAGCTCGCGACCCAGAGCTCGACGTCGCCGGTCCGTTGGCTCGCCCACATTAGCCGGAGCCCGTTCGGCGAGTGCGCGGGTGCGAAGTCTAAACCCGGAGAGGCCGTCAGGCGGGTCTGGTTCGTGCCGTCCGCGCCCATGCGGTAGATCTCGAAGTCCCCGCCGTCCCGGCTCGAGTGGAAGGCGATCGCCGAGCCGTCGGGGGCGAAGTCCGGAGAGCCGTCCGTGGCCGTGTTGAAGGTGAGCTGCGTCTCGTTCGAGCCGTCGATCCCCATCGTGAAGACCTCGTAGTCCAGGTCGCGGAACGAGGCCCACGCGATCAGGGTCCCGTCGGGCGCGACGGTGGGCTCGAGGTCGATCGCCGTGTTGTTCGTGAGCCGGCTCTGATTCTGGCCGTCGGCGTCCATGATGTAGATCTCGAAGTTCCCGTCCCGATCGGACACGAACACGATCCTCCCGTCGGGCGTGAACTCGGGCCCGAAGTCCTGCGTTTCGTTGGACGTGAGCTGCGTCGGCTCCGACCCGTCGGCGTTCATCACGAAGATCTCGGGATCCCCGTCGCGCTCGGACACGAACACCACCTTCGAGGCGTCCTGGGACACCGCCGCCGCGTAGTCGTCGGCCGGGTCGTTCGTGAGGTTCGTCTGCCCGGCGCCGGAGGGCTTCATCCGGTAGATCTCGAAATTCCCGTCCCGGAACGAGCTGAAGAAGACCTTGCCGTTCGAACCCGGGAAGGTGGCGGGCGCGGGGCTCGGCAGGAGCCCTATCGCCAGCAGGCAGCTCGTCAGGATCAGCACCACGGATCGGATGTACCGCATCGGTCCCCCCTCGAGCGTGGTCGCGCGGGCTTCGCCGATGGTGCCAGAGCGCCGGCCGCGCCGCAAGGGAGGCCGAACCAGCCCGTAGGCTGTCGGGATGGACGATCGGGTCGCGGGCCTGAGCCGCCGCATCCTCACGACGTCCCACGGGTGGAGCCGCCAAGCGTTCGCCCCGGCCGACTGGGCCCGGTTGGTGATGTGTACACCAGCTCCGTCAGTTCCAGACTGGTGGACCCGAGGGTGGTGGTAACGGGACGCTATTCGAACCGTCTCTCGATACGCTGAAATGTCTGCTGGTTGACACCTTACGCGTACCCCTCCGGTACCGGTCCGAGCACTTCCATGGAGTACTTGAGAGCGATCTCAGATAGGCCGTCGGGGGCGATGTCGCCCTTCTTGGTGGCTTCGCTCAGTTCATCGAAATACCCCACCATCGCCGCAGGCGCATAGAAGTTCAGCTTCCGGCTCGCCGCGACGCCGACCCTGAACCCATGAGGTGTTCCAGCGGGGATGAAGATGAACGATCCGGCCGGGCAGGACACCTCACGATCATCCAGGAAGATGATGTACTCGCCCTCGAGCACGTAGAACGCTTCAGCGGCGTCGTGGTGAATATGGAGAGGCGGCCCGAAGCCGGCCGGCTCGTCCGCTTCGAGGAGCGAGAACGCCCCGCCCGTCTGGTCTCGCGTCGCCTTGACGAACATGCGAAACCCGCCCAAATCGACTCGCCGACCTTCGCCCGGTCGAAGAGCGAACGCTTCGCCTGCAGCTTCACTCATGATGGCTCCCTCCTCGGGCTGACCCAATCAGTGTGACAGGCGCCAGCGCGCCGGGATCGCGTGCGATCAGGAGTGAGGAGGCGGGCGACTCTGCTGTCCGAGTTCGAATAGCGGACCTCACCTTCCGGTTTCGTGGAGGTGAGGGGATGCTATTCGAACTCGTGGCGCGAGCTCGCCTTCCGGCTCGCCGGGCTCATCGGCGACGGAACGCACTACGACGATGCTGCGCCCGGAGGACCAACACCGCCTGCGTCCCTTCGTCGATCTCGTAGATGATCCGGAAGTCCCCTCGCCGAGCCGAATGGAGGCCCTCCAGTTCGCCGCGAAGCGGTTTCCCCGCTCGGTGGGGGTTCTCGGCGATCGTCCCGAAGATCGCCTCGATCACGGCGGCTCGGACCTTCTCCGGGAGCCGGTTCAGATTGCGGAGACCCTCCGGGGTGATCTCGACCTCGTAGGCCACCTACAGGTGGTCCTTGAGCCGGAGCCTCCTGCCTTCCGCTGCCTCACGCCGAGAGCGACGGATCGACTCGAGCAGGTTCTTGTCCTGAAGGATCTCGACCGTCTCCTCGAGCGACTCGAGCTCGTCCGGACTGACGAGAACGGCGGCGGGCAGGCCGTTGCGGGTCAGGATGAACCGCTCGTGCTCCCTCACGACCTTGTCGACGAGTTCCGACAGGTGCGCCTTCGCCTCGGTAAACGCCACGGTCTCCGGCATCGCTGGTCAGAATTCTAACCAGAGCGGGCTGATCCGGCAACCATGATCGCAGACACAGAGGCATCCCGGGACGTGGGCATGAGTGCCGAGTTGTGGTGTTGATTGATCGGTGCGCGCACCGCCCGGAGGTTCGGGGCCACCCGATCGCCCTCGCCGTCGGGGGGCGGTGGGTCAGGCCGTGCTCACGGCATCCCTGATATGAACGGCCCGAGCGGGGAATCGCCCGCCCGCGGGCGATGGCCGCAAGCCTCGGAGAGGAGGAAGCCCATGAACGCCGACGCGGGTCAGGACGGGCTCCGACAGAGCCTGGAGTCGATGGTGGCCCTGGAGTCCCGGCTCGATGAGAGCCTCGCCGCCCTGCCGAGACCACGGGGTACCTGGAGGCGCCGGCCATCATCGGCACGCTGCGCTCGCTCGTGGCCGGGCAGCGGGAGGCCCTCCAGGCCCATCTCCAGGGGCTCGGCGAGACGGACGTGCCCCTGGCCCCTCAGGCCATCTCCACGGCGGTCGCCCTGCGCGGCGCTCACCGAGACGGCGCTCGGCTACGCGGTGCTCCACGCCCTGGCCCATCGCTTCTACGAAGTAGACACCGCGAACCTCGCCGATCAGCACCGCACGAACTACCTCCAGGCCGTTCAGGCCGTTCACCAGGCGATCGCCGACGCGGTGGTGCAGGAGCTCCAGGACGCCGGCCACGCGTGCCGCTGCGAGTGCCCGGCCTGCGGCCCGGCATCTGCCTCTGCTGGCACGTCCACGTCGAGCCGGAGGTGACCGGCCTCGGGACGCCCTCGGAGGGGATCGTGGTACGGGCGCCACGACCCCAGAGCAACGCCGAGCGCGCCGGTCTTCGCCACGGCGACGTGATCCTGGCGGGTCGACGGCCAGGAGGTCCGGTCCTATCAGGACATGCTGGACAGGATGCGAGACCACCAGCCGGGCGAAGACGTGTCCCTCCGGGTGCGGCACGGGACCGGCGACGTGGAGGAACTGGTCGTCACGCGCTGACGCGGGTCCGTTCAGAGTGCGTAGGGGTGGCCCAGTCAGTGTCACTGGGCCCCGTGAGACCAAAAGGGCCTCTCTGGATTTGCATCGAGTGCGGCCCAGACGAGGTTGTGGAGCTGGTTGATCGGTGCACGAACCGGCCTCTACGGAAATTGGATCCAGTAGACGCGGTGGACGTTTTCGTCAGAAATGAAGATGTGTCCTTGCGGATCGATCCCGAAGTTCGCCGGTATCGTCCATACGTCGGGCAGCACCTCATCGGCGCCCGGTCCCTTGACCACGTAGGCCCCCGCTTCGAACAGAATCTCGAGCCCCTGCTCGCTCCATCTGGAGAGATCCACCTTCCAACGGTTGATGTAGAGGTCACCGTCGGCGCTCAGGTCGAGATTTTGACCATCTGACTCCACCACCGTGCTGATGACACCGTCGGTGTCGATCATCCGGATCCGGCTCCCCCCGTGCGTGCCTATGTAGAGCCTTCCTTCCTTGTCGAAGACGAGCCCACGGGGGTGCAGGATTTGGGCCTGCGTCGCAGGTCCACCGTCGCCGGTCTCGCCCGCCTCGCCGGTCCCCGCCACGGTGATGATGGTACCGTCGGGCTCGATCCGCCGTACGCGGTGGTTGTGACCGTCGCTGAAATAGAGCTTTCCATCCGGGCCGACCGCGACGCCGTAGGGGAACGCCAGGCTGGCCTCGAGGGCCGGAACACCATCG
>JBQTIP010000037.1:0-2090 GCA_052388025.1 Actinomycetota bacterium | reverse complement strand
AGCCTATGTCGGTCCCCACTTGCGCCCGCTCCCACGATGCGACTACCGGTGCGACCGCAGCGCTACTGAGGAGCTCTTTAACGGAGCGCACGCTCTGGTGGCTCGCACCTGCTCCCGCCACGCACGGCAGGCGCTCGCCCGATTCAAGAAGGGCCCCTACTGCTGGGGGTTCGAGCCACCGGACGGATGGTCGATAGAGAACGTCGATCAACGGGAGTGGGCGACTGACGCCCGCAGGTACGGGGGTCGTCTGTGACGGAGAGCATCTATTCCACGAAGAACGATTCTGCGAGAAGGCGGACCGTGTCAGCCGCCACGCGGTACCGGACAATCGTCGTGGACCCACCCTGGCCCTATCCCGGTGGCGTGAGCGCGGGTGGGACAGCAGGTCAGCCGGTCAAGCACTTCGATTTGCCGTACCCAGCGATGAGCCTTGATGAGATCCGGGCGCTTCCGATCACCGACTTGGCGGACGCCGATGCGTGGCTGTTCCTGTGGGCGACGAACCGCTACTTGCCCGTGGCCCTGGGCCTCATCGACGACTGGGGCTTCCGGTACCGGCAGGCGCTCGTGTGGCGGAAGCTCGGTGCGTCCCCGTTCGGAGGGACGTTCGGCCACAATGCGGCGGAGTACCTACTGGGATGCTCACGGGGTGATCCCGAACTTAGCGGCCGGTGGGGTGGCGGCACCGTGATCGAGACGGGGCGCACGGGAGCCGGGAAGCACTCGCGGAAGCCAGAGGTCTTCCTCGATCTCGTGGAGACCGTCGCGCCGGGGCCGTACCTGGAACTGTTCGCCCGCCGCAACCGACTCGGCTGGGACACGTGGGGGAACGAGTCACTTGAGCATGTGACGGTGACGACGTGACCAAACCACTAAGAACGATTCCACGATGAGCTCCCACCCCTACCGCGACCTCATCTTCGAGCGCGAGGACGGTTCCCAGGTCCTCGTCACGATCTGGCCCGACATCTGGCCCGACGATCCGGCCACGCTGGCCGAGCGACCCACGAACGATGCGACGTGGGGGCCGCCCATTGATGCGATTTACGACTCTGAACGCCGGGCAGAGAAGTGAAGCACGATGCGGAAGACATCTTGGGGAGGGCAATCGATCCCTGCGGCGCTGAGTATCGCGCGGTCGATCTGCTCATGCGCGCGTGCGGTCGGCCCCTCGGCCACGGTGGACATCACTTCGTCCACGCGCTGCCTCTTGAGCCTGTCCCCGATGGGCTCGAACCGCTTGGGCCGGTGCTGGATCGCGCGGCGCTGCCGGAGCCGGGCACGACGGGGCTGGTCGTGTTCTCGGCCGATCAGTGGCGCGCCCTCGGCCGCGCACTTGCCGCTTCTGAGGAGGCGCGCGAGCGCGACGTCGAGGACCGTCTCAAGGAGAGCCGAGAGTGGATCGAGGAGAGCTGGGACCTGGCAGACGCGGCGATCGCCGACGCTGCCGCGAGGGGAGAGCTGTGAGCCGGTCAGCGGTCGCTCGCCGATGGATCTATCCCGAGGCGGGCGACATCATCCGCGTCCACGGCTGGCCCCACGTCGCGCGTAAGCGGTTCCTCGTCGCCAAGGTCTCCGACGGACTCATCGTGCATGCCTTCGAGCTTGAGCCTGACCAGACGCGCGGGAAGCTCCGGTCGTTCGACATCGGGGTCGTGGAGGTCCTCCGTTGATGAGGCTCATCACCTTGTCCCTCGCCGACGAGCTCCACGAACGGGAGCTTGGCACGGGACGCAACGGCGCTCGCAAGGCCGCAGACCTCGCGGAGGCCCTCGGGGTGTCCGAGCGCGAGATCCGGTCCTGCGTCGAGGAGCTGCGTGGCCGGGGCGTGCTGGTCGGCTCCGGCCAGGACGGCTACTACCTCATCGAGACCGTTGCGGAGTTGGAGGAGACGGCGCGGCATCTGGTCTCTCGCGCGTCTCGGATGCTTCGGACCGTGAGGGCGATGCGTCGAGGAGCCGCGGCACGCTTCGGGGTTGGCGAGGCGATGCGCTTGTTCGAGGTGGAGGGACTGTGAGCCCCCCTAACTACCCCACAACCGCATGGCCCGGCCGGGCGGAGGCCCGGCGCCTCATGACGGTCCCCGA
>JBQTIP010000036.1:0-18796 GCA_052388025.1 Actinomycetota bacterium | reverse complement strand
GAAGCCCTTCTCGTTGCTGAACCACTTGACCGTGCCCTGCGTCGCCAACCCAGTACCTCCTGTGCCTGAAGCCGGGCGAGCGTAGCACGGGCTCCGAGAGCGGGCAACGGGCCGCCGGCCGCCGGATGCGTTCCCCGAACCGCAGCTCGAGCTTCAGAGGAGTCGGATCCGGTTCGGCCGGGGCGGGGCTGTGGCGGCCGCGTCTCGGGCGGTAGCTCGGGAGCCATCCGGCCTTGGCGCGACCCAGCGCTTCAATGAACGCCTCGAGCTGCTGCCCCTCCCCGAGTCGAGCTCTCGCACCGAGCCGTCCGCGAACGAGATCCGGACGACGTTCCACATCTTCCCTTTGTCGAACGCGATCGACGCTATCCGCTCTAGCGATTACTCGCTCATCGGCCCCTGGAGCTTCCGTAGCCCCTTGACGGCGTCGTACAAGACGACCCGGCTGCCCGTAAGCACGAGTGCGAGGTGCTCTAGTGGCGGCCACGTCGCGGAGTCGCCCACCGGATCCCCGGCTGCCTGGACCACGCCGTTCGCCAAGGCGGTCCGGACGAGATCTCCCGCCACGTTCTCCAAGACGCCGCCGATGCCGGCGTTTCCCTGCGCGCCGACGAAGGACCCTCGCGGCTGGTCGTGATCGCGAGGATCGGCTCCTCCGCCCCGATGCCTCCCGGGTCGTGCTTCCGGAACATCTTCACGAAGTCGGCCTTGGCAACGCCTCCTCGTCCGGACGAGCATCTCCGTGCCCGAGAGGGCTCCACGATAGCCGGCGAGAGGCCGGATGGCGAGCCGGCGCCTCCCGCGGGCCGGGGCAGCTACCAGTCGGGCTCCAGCGGGCGGCCGTAGTCGTCCTGAAGCCGCAGCGTGTCTTCCTCGATCGTGAACCCGTACGCGATCTCGAGCACGCGGCCCGGCGTGTCCCCGCGATTCCTGATGCGATGGGTCTCCTCAGCGGAGACGACGAACTCCTCCCCGGACGAAGCGTCGACCGAGCGGTTCCCGATCTGGACGGTCAGGCTCCCGTCCAGCACAACCCACATCTCGTCGCGCAGCTGATGGTAGTGGACGCTCGTCTCCTGCCCCGGCTCCACGGTGATGACCCGGACCGACGACGGCTGGTTGAGCGTGTAAGCCACGACCGTTCCCCAGGGCTTGTCGATGATCACGCTCCCTCTCCCCCGCGTGGTCCGGCCTCTTGCTTCGGCAGCGCGTCGAGCACCGAGGCCATCTCCATGGCGGCCATCGCGGCGTCCCATCCCTTGTTGCCGTGCTTGCCGCCGGCTCGGTCCATCGCTTGCTCGAGGGTATAGGTTGCGAGGATCCCGAGGATCACCGGCACGCCGGTGTCCTCCGAGGCCCGCCGGATGCCCCGGCAGGCTTCGCTCGCCACGAGATCGAAATGCGCCGTCTCGCCCCGGATGACGGCACCCAGGCAGATCACCGCGTCGAAACCCCTCGTCTCGGCCAGGCGCCGGGCCACCAGGGGCACCTCGAAAGCCCCCGGCACCCACACCAGGTCGAGATCGTCCTCCACCACGTCGTGCGCGCGGAGGCAGTCCACGGCCCCTTCGACGAGCCTGCCGACGACGAGCTCGTTGAACCGGGCCGCCACCACGGCGAAGCGACGGCCGCGAGCCAGGAACTGCCCTCGAGTCGTCCTCACGAACGCTCCTCCGCCACGTCACTTCCGCTCGGGTCGAGATCGGGATGCTCGAGCAGATGGCCGAGCTTCTCTCGCTTCGTTCTCAGGTACTCGATGTTCTCGGGCGTGGGATGCGTCTCGAGCGGGATCCGCTCGAGGATCGACAGGCCGTAGCCCTCGAGCCCGGCCCGCTTCGATGGGTTGTTAGTCAGCAGCCGCATCGAGCGGACTCCGAGGTCGAAGAGGATCTGTGCCCCGATGCCGTAGTCGCGAGGATCCGCCGGGAACCCGAGCTCCTGGTTGGCTTCCACCGTGTCGCGGCCCTGCTCCTGTAGCCGGTAGGCGCGGAGCTTGTGCGTGAGCCCGATCGCTCGTCCCTCGTGGCCGCGGATGTAGAGGACCACCCCTCGGCCCTCGCGGCCGATGGCCTGCAGCCCGCTCCGGAGCTGGTCTCCGCAGTCGCATCGAAGCGAGCCGAACACATCGCCGGTGAGGCACTCGGAGTGGACGCGCACCAAGATCTTCTCGCCGTCGCCGACATCGCCGAGAACCATGGCCACGTGGGTGCGGCCGTCGACCTTGCTCTCGTAGGCGAACGAGCGGAACTCCCCGTACTCGGTCGGGATCGTGGCCTCCGCAACGCGACCGACCAGCCGCTCGCGCTTTCGACGGTACTCGATGAGATCGGCGATCGAGATCATGCTGAGGCCGTGGTCCCGAGCGACCCGGATCAGCTCGGGCATGCGGGCCATCGACCCGTCGGGGTGCAGGATCTCGCAGAGCACGCCCGCCGGGTAGAGGCCGGCCAGCCCGGCCAGATCGACCGTCGCCTCGGTATGGCCGGCGCGGCGGAGCACGCCGCCTTCCTGTGCCATCAGCGGGAACACGTGGCCGGGCATGTGGATGTCCTCGGCCTTCGTCTCCGGCTCGGTCACCGCTTTCACGGTGGCCGCGCGATCCCAGGCGCTCGTTCCGGTGGTCGTGCGACCCCGCACGTCGATGGATACCGCGAACGCTGTCCCGTGGCTCTCCCGGTTCTGGGCGACCATGAGAGGGATACGCAGCTGGTCCAACCGCTCAGCGGTGCACGGCATGCAGACGATGCCCCGGCCGTGGGTCACCATGAAGTTGATCGCCTCGGGTGTGACCTTCTCCCCGGCCATCACGAAGTCGCCCTCGTTCTCTCGATCGGCGTCATCGACGACGATGACGATCTTGCCGGCGCGGATGTCCCCGACGGCTTCCTCGATAGTCGAGAACGGCGGCCCGCCCGCATCCTGCTGCGTCTCGCTCATCTCCCGCT
Source organism: Actinomycetota bacterium (assembly GCA_052388025.1). Taxonomy (GTDB): domain Bacteria; phylum Actinomycetota; class UBA4738; order UBA4738; family HRBIN12; genus JBQTIP01. The sequence goes on along the minus strand of JBQTIP010000036.1, from coordinate 15,851 downwards.
CCCCTCCATCAATGCCTGCACATACTTCGCGATCACGTCGACCTCCAGGTTCACGGGCTCACCGACGCCGGTCGCTCCCAGCGTGGTCACCGCGAGCGTGTGGGGGATCAGCGCGACTGCGAACGTCCCGTCGGAGACGCGCGCAACCGTTAGGCTGACGCCGTCCACTCCGATTGAACCCTGCTCGATCACGTAGCGGAGAAGCGCCTTCGGCGGACGGATGGTCACGACCGCTCCCGACCGATCTCCATCGACGGAGACGACGGTGCCGACGCCGTCGACGTGGCCTTGCACCAGGTGCCCTCCGAGCCGGGACGAGAGCGTCAAGGGACGCTCCAGGTTCACCGCGTCGCCCGCGGCCAGCCGCGAAAGGCTGGTGCGGGCAAGGGTCTCCTCCGAAAGGTCGAACGTGAGCCGCTCCGGCGTGCGCTCCACCACGGTGAGACATACGCCGTTCACCGCGACGGACGCGCCGACCGCGGAGTCCTCGGGCACGGTCCGGCAACCCACCACCAGCCGACGGGGGGCGATGGAAAGCACCGTCCCGCGTTCCTCAACTATCCCGGTGAACATAGGCCTCCACCCTCAGGTCGTCCCCGACGCGATCGAACGACACGATCTCGACTCGGGCCGCGCGGGCGATGGGCGCAAAGCCGGCGCCGCCGAGCACCCCGGGCGCATCCGCTCCTCCCACCAGGCTCGGCGCGACGTAGAGCACCAGCTTGTCGATTGCGCCTGAATCGAGAAACGCCCACGCAAGGGTCGGACCGCTCTCCAGGAGAAGACCCTGCATGTTGTGCCCGCCGAGGAGGGCCAGGAGCTCTCCGATCCGGACACCGTCCCCCGCGGGCGCCAGGCTGAACACTTCAGCGCCGGCACGCAGCCACTCCTTCTGCCGTTCGGGCGGGGCCCCCACCGTCGCGACGATGGTGGGCGCCGAATCGTCGAAGACCGCTGCGCTTGCCGGCACGCGGCCGCGGCCGTCGACCAGAACCCGGAGCGGCGGCGAGCCGCGGTATTCGGGGTCTCGAACCGTGAGCGAGGGATCGTCGGCGAGGACCGTCCCGGCTCCGACCACGATGGCGTCGGAGGCTCCCCGCAGACGATGCGCATCGGCCCGGGCGGCCTCGCCGGTGATCCAGCGAGACGAGCCGTCCGACGCGGCCACCTTCCCGTCGAGCGACGCGGCCACCTTCCAGGTCACGAACGGCACGCCGGTCCGTACGTGCTTCAGGTAGGACTCGTTCTGACGTTCCGCCTCCCGCTCGTGGATGCCCCGGCGCACGTCCACTCCCGCCGACCGCATCCGCGCGAACCCCCGTCCGTCGACGACGGGATTCGGGTCGCCCATTGCCGAGACGACGCGAGAGACGCCCGAGGAGAGGATGGCCTCGGTGCACGGAGGGGTTCGCCCGAGGTGGTCACAGGGCTCGAGAGTCGTGTAGAGCGTCGCTCCGTTCGCCCGATCACCGGCGTGCCGGAGCGCGACGACCTCCGCGTGAGGCTTCCCCGGGCCCTCGTGCCAGCCCTCGCCCACGATCTCCCCGGCCAAGACGACGACGGCCGCGACCATCGGGTTGGGCGAGACCAGGCCCCGCCCCCGCTCCGCGAGCCGGAGGGCTCGCTCGATGTACGCCTCGTCGCCCACGACGAACCTTTCCCGGGGCGAGAAGCGTGGGAGAGGGCCGAGTACGGCACGGCCACGCCGATGCCGACACCGCCCGTCCTCTCCCATCCCGACTTTCACGGTCGGTTCCGGAATCTCACCGGATCAACCCCGGGCCGGCTGCCCGGGGGTCGCGGACTCTCACCGCCGGTGGGGATTAGCACCCCGCCCCGAAGACGAGCTCTGCCTCGCAGTATAGAGGGCCGGAGCGGACCCGGACAGGGGTGGATCCGCCGTCGTCAGGCGGGGGGCTGCGTGGTGGCGCGCCGGTCGATCGCGTGCGACGACCCCGACTTCCGCTTCGCGTAGTTCTTCATCTCCGTGGCGATCGCCACCGCCTCGCCGTAGTGGCCGTAGGTACGGGTGTCGGTGGTCGCGATCCCGATCGACAGACCCACCAGGGGGAGCTTCTGCATCTGGCCCCGTCGATCCTCGACCTCCACGTAACCGCGGGAGATTTCCTCCTTCTCGTAGAACTCGGGAACCTGCTGGTCGAAGCGCTCCACGATGCGCAGCGACACCTCCTCCGCCACCTCGGGCGGGGTAACCGCGACGAAGTCGTCGCCCCCGACGTGGCCCAGGAACCCGTCCGCTCCCGCGAACTCGACCACCGCGTCCTGGAGGATGCGGGCCGTTGCCTGGATCAGGCGGTCGCCGCGGACGAATCCCTTCTGGTCGTTGTAGGCCTTGAAGTTGTCGAGGTCGCAGTACAGCACGGCGAAGGACTTGCCCTCGCGCACCATCCGCTCGATCTCCTCCTGGATGCGGATGTTCCCCGGTAGGCCGGTGAGCGGCGAGAGGTTGCGCATCTCCTTCGCCCGGCGAAGGGTCCCCTTCACGCGCGCGAGCAGCTCGATCGGGTCGAACGGCTTGATGATGTAGTCGTCGGCGCCGGCGGTCAGGCCGAGCACCTTGTCCGTCGAGAGCGCTTTCGCGGTCAGCATGATGATGCTGGTGTTGGCGGTCCGCGGGTTCCGCCGGAGCCGCTGGGCGACCTCGAAGCCGTCGATCCTCGGCATCATGACGTCCAGCAACACCAGATCGGGGCGCATATCCATCGCCTTCTCCAGCGCCTTCTCGCCGTCGGCCGCCACTTCGACGTCGTAGCCCGCGGAGCGGAGGTTGACCTCGACGAAGCGAGCGATGTCCGGGTCGTCGTCGACGACGAGGATGGTCTCGGGCATCTACGCCACGCCGCGCGCCACGGCCGCCAGCTCGCGGGCGGCCTCGGCCGGATCGGGAGCCTGGTATATGGAGCTCGCCGCGGTCAGCACCGTGGCACCTGCCTCCATGCACTGTCGACCGGTCTCGACCGTGATGCCACCGTCGATCTCGACGTCGAGCTCCGCGCCGATGCGGTCGATCTCCGCGCGAAGGGCTTCGATCCTCGGAAGGGCCTCGGGCCGGAAGATCTGGCCGGCCCATCCGGGCTCGATGCTCATCAAGATGACGTTCTGGATTCGCTCGAGGTGGGGATATACCTCCTCGACGGGCGTCTCGAGCTTCAGCGCGATACCCACAAGCATGCCGCGTTCGGTCGCCTTTCGGATGGCAGGCGCGGGGTCGGGAAGCGCCTCGAGGTGGAACGTCACCATGTCGGTTCCGGCTTCCGCGAAGTCGTCGAAGAGCTGGTCCGGCTGCTCGATCATCAGATGGCCCTCCAGGGGCAGCGACGTGTGCGGTCGCAGGGATCCCACGACCACAGGCCCCAGCGTGAGGGGCGGGACGAAGTGCGCATCCATCACGTCGATATGGATGAGGTCGGCATGTTGCTCGACCAGCTTTACCTGATCGGCCAGATGCGACAGATCTGCGGAAAGGATCGAGACCCCGAGCTTCCCCACGGCTGGGATTCTAACGGCGCCATCTGCCCTCGGGTCACTCCTTCCTGCGGAACGCCGCCACGAACATGGCGTCCGCTCCGTGGCGATGGGGCCAGAGCCGGATCCTGGGCGCCGGGCCGTCCGGGCCATCGATCGTGACCGGCTCGAGGTCGGGGCGCTTGCGAAGGATCGCATCGCACGCCGCGTCGGTCTCCGCTCGCGGGAACGTGCACACCGAGTAGACGAGGCGCCCTCCGGGCCGCAGCACGCCGGCCGACGCTGCCACTATGGCGACTTGCAGCCGCGCCAGGCCGGAGAGGTCCTCCCGTCGAGGGCGCCAGAGAAGCTCCGGCCGCCGCCGGGCGGCGCCGATACCCGAGCAGGGAGCGTCGACGAGCACCTTGTCGAAGGCCTCGCGGACGGCCGGCCGGCGGCCGTCCTGGGCGAGCACCCGCACGTGGAGCCCGAGGCGTCGCGCCGCATCGCCGATCAATCTCGCGCGCGCCGCCGAGATATCCCCCGCCACGGCCATCCCGGACGGCCCGACCCGGCACGCGATGTGGCAGGCCTTCCCGCCCGGGGCCGCGCATGCATCGAGCACCCGCTCCCCCGGTCCGGGGTCGAGACCGTGGACCACGAAGGCCGAAGCCTGGTCCTGCACGGCGAACCACCCCTCACGGAACCCCGGGAGCCCGGCCGGGGCCGACGCCCCGACCATCAGCGTCTCCGGGATCAGGGCGCCCCGGCGCGTCGCCACACCCTCCCCCGCGAGGGCCGTCTCCAGCTCCTCCACCGAGGCGAGACACGTGTTGGTCCGTAGAGAAAGTGGGGCCGGCGAGGCAAGCGCCACGGCAGCCTGCTCCGCCTCGTCGCCGAGCAGCAGGCGCAGCTCCCGGACCGCCCACTGCACGAGGCCGGTGCGGGCCGCGACGTCGGCGTCCGATCCACCATCCGGAGCCGCGGGGCGCTCCGCCGCCACACGGCGGAGGACGGCGTTCACGAAGCCCTTCTCACGAGCCGCTGCCAGCGACACGGTCTCGGAGACCGCGGCGTGCGCGGGGATGCGCGTGTAGAGCAGCTGATACGCCCCCAACCGGAGCAGAGCGAGCGCCCGCGGGCTCGCCTCCCCGAGCGGCCGGTCGGCCAGAGGCTCCAGTGCGCAATCGAGGCGGAGAAGCCGACGGATCGTCCCGTAGGCGAGCTCCGTCGCGAGCCTCCGGTCCGCCGCCGAGAGTCCACCGCGCTCCAAAGCGCCCGCCAGAACTAGGTTGGAGTAGCCGCCCTGCTCGATCACGCGCCGCAGGATTGCGAGGGCGACGGCGCGAGGGTTGGACTCCAACTCGAGCGTCACCCCAGACGCTCACCCTCGCGCGGGTGAAACCCGCGCACGAACTCCGAGGCCGTCATCCGCCTCCGGCCGGCCGGCACGACCTCCAGCAGCCGGAGCACTCCGTCCCCGGTCCCCACGGCAAAGCCGTTCCCATCCGCCGCGAGGATCGCTCCGACGGCTCCCCTGCCCGCGACGGCTTCAGCGCGGAACACCTTCAGGACCTCGCCCCGGAACCTCGTGGACGCGCCCGGCTCGGGTGAGAGCGCCCGGACCCGCCGCGTCAGAGCCTCGGCCGCCTCGGACCAATCGAGCCACCGGTCCTCCAATGTGAGCTTCGGCGCGTGACTCGCCATTGACTCGATCTGCGGGATGGGCATGAGGCTTCCGCCCGCGAGCCGGTCCAGGGTCTGAACGAGCAACTCGGCCCCCGCTTGGGCCAGCCGCCCGCCGAGCGCCCCCGCGTCGTCGGCATCCCGGATCGATTCCGCGCTCTGGAGGAAGATAGGGCCCGTGTCGAGGCCGGAATCCATGAGCATCGTCGTCACGCCCGTCTCGGCCAACCCGCTCAGCAGCGCGGTCTGCACCGGGCTCGCCCCCCGGAGCCGCGGAAGCAAGGAGAAGTGAACGTTCACGCACCCAAGGCGGGGGAGCGACAAGACCTCCGCTGGCAGGATCTCACCGTAGGCAACCACGGTCAGGACGTCGAGGCCGGCCGAGACAACGGCGTCGAATCCCGGGCCGGACCGGACCGTCTCGGTCTCCTCGATCGGGAGCCGGCGGCGTCGGGCCGCGTCGGCAACGGCCGTCGGCCTGAGCTTCGAGCCGCGACCCGCCGGTCGCGGCACACGGGTGAGCACCACCTCGACACGATGGGTCGACGAGGCGAGGGCCTCGAGGGAGGGGACCGACCAGCGGTCGTTTCCGAGGAAACCGACCCGAAGGGAGAGTGAGCTTGCCACGGGCCGGAGGCTAGGGTCGGGAAGCGCGCTCCTGCGCTTTGCGGAGCTCGTGCTCACGAAGCAACCGCATCACCTCAAGGCGATCCTCCTCGGAGAGCCGGTCGATGTAGAGGTGGCCATCGGCATGGTCGGTCTCGTGCTGGAGGATTCGCGCCAGCAACCCCTCGGCCTCGATCTCGACCGGGCTGCCGTCGAGGTCTCGGCCCAGGGCCCGGACCGATAGCGCCCGTGTCGTCGGAAAGAAGGGTCCCGGGATCGAGAGGCATCCCTCGTCTCGGATCTCCTCCCCCTCGAAGGCGAGGAGCTCGGGGTTGGCAAGGGCCCGCGGGCTCTTGCCGTCCTCGTCGAAGACGAAGAGGCGCATCGACACACCCACCTGCGATGCGGCGAGCCCTACCCCTGGTGCGTCGTACATGGTCTCGAACATGTCGTCGACGAGGCGCCGCAGGCCGGCGTCGAACCGCTCCACAGGACGGGCTTTCTCCCGGAGGACGGGGTCGCCCAGCACGCGTATCCGGAGGATGGCCAGCTCTGCTCCTACAGCGCTCCTACAGGTGGGGCTCGGCTTCGACCCTCGCGACCACGCCCCGCTCCGCCAGCGCACGGACGGCTCGGCCGAACATCGCCGTCCTCGCCGCGTCGAGCGCGACCAAGCATACCGTCTGGTCCCCGCCGCCCGAGACGAGCAGGGTGATGGGCGCGAGCTTTCGCAGCTCCTCCTCCACCTCATCCGAGCCGGTGACCCGGAAGACCGGAGCGCCCGCCGGGAATCCGGCTTCCGCGCGCCTCGGCAACTCGAAGCGATAGAAGCGCCGGGGATCGCCGGAGACGAGCGACTGGACGGCCGGGTCGTTGGGGCGAGCCGTCTGGACGATCACACGACCGTCAGGACTCGCCCAGGCGGCGGCTTCCATCCAGGTCGAGAGCGCCCGTTCCATGGTGGCCAGACCCGGGCGGCGCGACGCGGCGTCGGCGTCCAGGATTCCGACGAGATCGAGACCGACCGGTCCGAAGTCCTTCACGGCCTCGGGGCCGCCGACGACCACCTCCGCAGCCCCCGGCGGTCCGGCCTGGTCCGCCGTCCCGATCCTCCTGACCCGCACCGACGAGGCCCGGCGGGCCCACTCCTCGACACGCTCGGCGCCACCCCGCCGGATCCCGAAGGTCCCGCCTCCGCATGAGGCGCACCGGCCCGCGGCGCCGCACACCGAACAGCGCACGCTCCCCGCTTCGGCCCGGAGAAGTCCCGCGCAGGTGGCGCAGGCCGCCGCCTCTCCACACTCTCGGCAGACTCTCGCGACCCCGTAGCCCGGAAGCGGCTCGTACAAGAAGGCCCGCTTCGTCGTCCGGAGCGCGGTGAGGAGCCGCGGCGCACGGCCCTCCGGTCCGGGACGCACGACCTCGACGGGAGGCCACCGCCGGACGCTCGAGGCCACCTCCTCGGCGCCAACTGCGAGGGCTTCCGCCGACGGGCAATGGGCAGACATCACACAGACCGCCCCCACTAGTCTGGCACGGACTAGCGCCACGTCCCGGACGTGGTAGTAGGGCGAGCGCTCCTCCCGGTGGCCGGGATGGCTCTCCCTCGAGACCAGCACCAGCCCCAGCCGCTCGACCGGCGCGAAGACGGCCGGACGCGTGCCCACGACGCAGGCGAAATTCCCGGCCCGGATGTCCAGCCAGATCCGGTACCGTTCCCGTCGATCGCCCCCGAGGTACAGAGCGGCGCGATCGCCGAACGCCTCAAGGAGGGCGCGTGCTGTTGCCGGCGGCGGCTCGGCCTCCGGCACGAGCACGATCGCCGTCCTCCCGGCGGCGAGCGCCGCGCCGACCATTTCGACGGCGACCGCGACCTCGTCCTCGGGAGCCGGCCGCAAGACGAAGGAGCCGCTCCCGGCCCCGGCCAGCCCGGCGAGCAACTCGGACCCGCCTCGGTACTGGTTCAGTCCGTCGGGACGGAGGGCGGCAGCGGCCTTGCGGAGCGGGGTTGGGGATGGACTGGCAAGCGGAGCAAGGCCGCTGCCGCTGGCCCCGTCAACCTCTTCCGAAGCGACCCGGGGCGGGTGCGACCGCGCGATGACCGACGCGAGCGGAGCGACGTAGCGCTCGCTCACCCACCGGAGGAGCTCGAGCATCCGCTCGTCGAAGAACCGGATCGGCGAGACCATCCTCCGCACGGGCAGCATCCGTTCGGGGACATCGTCGGTGGGACCGAGCACCCACCCTCGCGTGGCGCGTCCGTGGAACGGGATCTGAACCAAGCTCCCCACCCCCGCCCCGAGGTCGTCTCCCAGGACGTACGTGAACGGCCGGTCGAGCGCCAGGATGGGGCGGTCTACGCAGACGGCGACCGGCCCGGACAGGGCCGCCGGCGTGGAGAGCTCACTCGAACGCGCGGCGGAGGTCGTCGGCGCGGTCGGTCGCCTCCCACGGGAACTCCTTGCGGCCGAAGTGGCCGTAGGCGGCCGTGTCCCTGTAGATCGGGCGGCGGAGACCGAGGTCCCGGATGATGGCCGCCGGGCGGAAGTCGAACGATTCCCAAACCGCGTCGACGATCCTCACCGGATCCACGCGCTCGGTTCCGAATGTGTCCAAGGCGAGCGACACCGGGTGAGCCGTCCCGATCGCGTAGGCGACCTGCAGCTGGAGGCGGTCCGCCAGGCCCGCCGCCACGAGGTTCTTCGCCGCGTAGCGGGCCATATACGCCGCCGAGCGGTCGACCTTCGTCGGGTCCTTGCCCGAGAAGCAGCCGCCGCCGTGCGGCGCCATCCCTCCGTAGCTGTCGACCATGATCTTTCGCCCGGTGAGGCCGGTGTCGGCCTTCGGCCCACCCACCTCGAATCGGCCGGAAGGGTTGATCAGCGGCTCCCGCATCCCCTGGGCGTCGATGTCGGGGAACTCCCGGAGCACCGGGTCGAGAACCTCTGCCACGACGTCCGGCGCAAGGAGCGTCTCGACGTCGACCTCTTCGCGGTGCTGTGCCGATATGACCACTGTGTCGACCCGCACCGGTCGCCCGTCTCGGTACTCGATGCTGACCTGGGTCTTGCCATCGGGCCGCAGGTAAGGGACCACGCCCGCCTTGCGCACGTCGGCGAGGCGCTTCGCGAGCCGGTGGGCCATCGCGATCGGCACCGGCATCAGCTCCTCGGTCTCCCGGCACGCGTACCCGAACATCATGCCCTGGTCGCCGGCACCGAGCGTATCGAGGTCGTCCCGAGAGCCTTCGCGGTGTTCCAGCGCGTCGTCCACCCCGCGGGCGATGTCGGGCGATTGTTCCTGGATAGACGTGATGACCCCGCAGGTCGCGCCGTCGATCCCGAAGTTGGCGTCCGTGTAGCCGATGTCGAGGATCGTTTGCCGGACGACCGAGGGGATATCGATGTAGCCGGATGTCGAGATCTCGCCGGCGACCATCACGAGCCCGGTGGTGACGAGCGTCTCGCAGGCCACCCGCCCATGCGGATCGGCGGTCATGATGGCGTCGAGCACCGCGTCGGAGATCTGGTCGGCCAGCTTGTCGGGGTGCCCCTCCGTGACGGATTCGGAGGAGAACAGGTAACCCTTCGTCATGACCGCCGGAGTATACCCGCCGTCGGTTCGGGGACCATCGAGCAGAGCTGCTAGCGCGTGAGCAGCTTCACGAGACGATCGCAGATCTCCGTCGCGAGCTCGCGCTTCGTCCAGACGCGCAGGCGTTCGCCCTCTCCTTCGCCCGACAGGATCATCGCGTGGTTGGTGTCGCTGCCGAAGCCGGTCCCCTGTCGGCCAACCTCGTTCACGACTATGAGGTCGAGTCCCTTCGCCTCGAGCTTCCTGCGGCCGGCCGCCTCGAGTTCCTCGGTCTCCGCCGCGAACCCGATCAGGATCCGATCGCCCTTGCGCCTGCCGAGCTCGCCGAGGATGTCGGCGGTCGGGACCAGATCGAGCTGCAGCGGGCCCGTCTCCCTCTTCAGCTTCCCGGGCGCGGCAGACTCGGGACGGAAATCGGCGACCGCCGCCGCCATGATCACCGCGTCCGCGTCTTCGTAGTCCTCGAGCACGGCCCGTCGCATCTGCTCTGCGGTATCGACCCTGACCGTCCGCACGCCCGAAGGCGGCTCACCGGTCGCGGGTCCGGCGACGAGGGTGACGTCGGCGCCCCTGGCGGCCGCCTCAGCGGCGACCGCGAACCCCATCTTCCCGCTCGAGTGGTTGCCGATGAAGCGCACCGGATCGATCGGCTCGAACGTGGGACCGGCCGTCACGACGATCCGGCGACCGGCCAGGTCGCGGTCGCGGCCGATCGCGCCCGACGCGGCCGAGAGGATGTCCTCCGGTTCCGACATGCGCCCGGTGCCGTCGTCACCCGCGGCCAGCGGGCCCGACGACGGCCCGACGACCACGGCTCCCCGCTGCTCGAGCGCCCGAAGATTGGTCTGGGTGGCCGGGTGCTCCCACATGCCGGTGTGCATTGCGGGAGCCACGACGAGAGGACAGGAGGCCTCGAGGAGCGTCGAGGTGAGCAGGTCGTCCGCGATGCCGAGCGCCATCTTCGCGAGCACGTTGGCCGTGGCGGGCGCCACCACTGCCAACTCGGCATCGCGCGCCAGGCGCACATGCAGCACGCTCCCGGGCTCCTCCCAGAGGTCGGTATGCACGCGACGGCCGGTCAGGGCGGCGAAGGTGTCCTGCCCGACGAACCGCATGGCCGACGAGGTCATCACCACCTGGACGGTGGCGCCGGCGGTCGCGAGCAGGCGCGCAAGGTGACAGGCCTTGTATGCAGCGATTCCACCGGTCACGCCGAGGAGAACCCGACGTCCCGCGAGCGGGCTACTTGATGCCAACCTCTTCAAGGCGCTCGGCGCTTATCTTGCCCTCGGCGATCTCCTGCAGGGAGATGGAGAGGGCCTTGCTCCTGAGTCCACCGGTCTCGATCAGCGGCGGCACGAACTCCCCCCGGCCTTCGCCCAGCTGGTTGTAGTAGGAGTTGATCTCGCGGGCGCGCTTGGCCGCCAGGATCACGAGCGAGTACTTGGAGTCGACCGCCGCAAGGAGATCGTCGATCTTCGGTTCGATCATGCGTGCGTGTCCTTCAGCCGTGGTTGCGGGATGCCTGGATTATAGCGGCGACCTGGGCCGTTGCCTCGTCGGGGTCGTCGTTGGTAACTACGTGATCGAACCAGCTCCGCTGGGCGATCTCACCATCGGCCTCGGCCAGTCGGCGCGCGAGCTCGGGCCCTTCCTCCGTCCCGCGCGCCCGGAGGCGCTCCAGCAACACCTCACGGGAGGGCGGCGCCAAGAAGATCAGCACGGCATCGGGCATCCGGTCGCGGACGATCCGCGCGCCCTGAACGTCGATCTCCAAGACAACGTCCCGCCCCGCCCGCGTGGCCTCGAACAGCGGCGCCGAGGGCGTCCCGTAGCGGCGGCCGAAGACCTGCGCCCACTCGAGGAGAGCGCCGACCTCGACCAGCTCGTCGAACCGCTCGTCCGATACGAAGTCGTAGTCGACTCCCGGCCGCTCGCCGACGCGAGGGGAGCGCGTGGTCACCGAGACGGATAGATGGAGCTCCGGGATCCGTTGCAGGAGACGGCTGATGACCGTCCCCTTTCCCACACCCGAGGGACCGGAGACTACGAACAGGAGCCCGGTGCGCGTCGTGGCCGGGGGCTACTTCTTGGGGAACTCTGCCAGCAGCGATTCCCGCTGTTTGGGGCCGAGCCCGCGGATGCGCCGACTCGCCGAGATGTCCAGCTTCTCCATCAGCTTCCTCGCCCGGACCTTCCCCACTCCGGGCAAGGACTCGAGGACCGTGGAAACCTTCATCTTCCCAACGGTGTTGTCGCCCTGCCGTGCCAGCACGTCGCGGAGCGTTCGCTTGCCGGACTTCAGCTCGCCCTTGAGCTCGGCGCGCTTCTTCCTCGCCTCTGCGGCCTTCACCAGGGCCTGCTTTCGCTGTTCGTCGGTCAGGGTCGGCAGCGGCATAACACGCTCCTTCGGTAGGGGTCGGCGCGCGATTATAGCCGCGCCGTCCGGCGAGGGGCAACGCGACCTGCGCTTTCACGCGATTCCTCAACCTCGGGGTGAGGTCGAGCGCGTGCCGTCAGCGAATCCCGGCGAGGATGGCCCGGGCGGTCGCGGCGGGATCGGACGATCCGGTGATGGGGCGGCCGATCACGACGTAGTCGGCGCCGGCCTGGAGCGCCTCGCCGGGCGTCAGCACGCTAGCGTGGTCGTGGCCGTTCGACCCCTCGGGGCGGATCCCCGGGACGACCAGGCAGGCCTCCTCCCCCACCACCCCGCGCACAGCGGCCACGTCCTCACCCGAGACGACGGCCCCCGTCGCGCCTGCCGCCATGGCCTCGAACGCGAGCGACGTCGGCGACGCGAGGGACTCGCCGGACAGGCTGGATAGCACGGTGACCGCGAGGATCATCGGCGTCGCGTGGCTTCCCGGCTCGGCCCCGCGCTCGGCTCCGCGCACCGCAGCGGCGATCATCACCTCCCCTCCCAGGGCATGCACGTTGAGCATGGCGACGCCGAGGCGCGCAGCGTTGGCGGACGCGCGTTCCACAGTGTTCGGGATGTCGTGCAGCTTGAGGTCCAGGAACACGGGCGCATGGGCGCGGACCCGGCGCACCGACTCCGGTCCGTGGGCGGTGAAGAGCTCGAGCCCCACTTTGAGGAGGCCGACGGTGCCGGCGAGCGACCGGGCGAGCTCCTCGGCCTGGTCGAGGTCGGAGACGTCGAGCGCGGCGACGAGCGGATTGCGAGGAGGGGGGATCATTGCATCACTCCCGCTGATCGAGAGCGGGCTCGGGGATGCGGACGTGCCCTTGGATGTCGGCGGGCGAGGGCAGCCCCTTGTCCCTGAGGTACGCGAGGATGCCGCCGGCGACCTCTGCGGGCGCCGAAGGATTCACCAGCAAGGCCGTCCCGAGCTGTACCGCCCAGGCACCGGCCAGGAGGAACTCGACGGCATCGTCGCCGGTGGCGATGCCGCCGACGCCGAGGATGGGAACCTCCGGCATCGCCTGCGCCACGGCGAAGACCGATGCGACGGCTATCGGACGGATGGCCGGGCCCGACAGTCCGCCGGTGACCGAGGCGAGCTTCGGTCGCAGCCTCGCCACGTCGATGGCCATGGCCGGCGCGCCGTCGAGCAACGTCAGGCCGAAGGCGCCGGCACGGACGCAGGCTCGGGCCGTCTCCACCAGCTCGGGATGAAGAGGCGGGAGCTTGGCGAACACAGGGAGCCGGGACAGGCGGGAGACGGCCCCAACAACCTCGGCCACGTGGTCGGGACGGGAGACGAAGGGCTCGCCTCCTCGCTCGTCGTCGGCACCTGAGAGGTTGGTCTCCAGCGCCACGACGCCGGGCGCCGCCTGAAGGAGGCTCGTCACCCGGACGTACTCCTCCAGGCTCGAGCCGGTGACGGACACGATCAGGGGGACGCCGGTTCGCAGGAGCCGAGGCAGCTCCTCCGCGAGGAAGGCCTCGACCCCGGGGTTCTGGTAGCCCACGGAGCTGAGCAGGCCGGAGGGGGTTTCCGCCATCCGCGGGCTGGGCGAGCCCTTGCTGGGTCGAAGCGTGACGCTCCTCGTGACGATCGCGCCGAGCTTGTGAAGGTCGGCGAGCCCCGCCACCTCACGCCCGGTGCCGAAACAGCCCGCCGCTGCGAGCACCGGAGACGCGAGCCGGAGGCCCGCCAGGTCGACGGCCGTGGTCTCCCTCATCCCGGCCACGATCGCACGGCGGGGAAGCCCTCCGGGGGCGTGTGGATCATCCGTGGTTGGTCGCTCATCCATCGATCCCACACGACCCGCGCCGTGTTGAACACAGGCCCGTCGACGCACGAGCGCAGGTTGTCGAACCCGCTTCCATCCTTCCGCACCACCGGCACCACGCACGTGTAGCAAAGCCCGAGCCCGCAGGCCATCGCCTCCTCCACGGCCACCTGGGACGGAATGCCGTGGTCGCGGCAGTGGTCGGCGACGGCGCGGAGCATCGCCCGCGGCCCGGCGGCGTAGACGACCTCCGCTCCGCAACGAGCGACCATCTCCGGAAGAACGTCCGATACCCTGCCCTGCTCCCCGAGGCTTCCGTCGGAGGTGACGATCACAATCGTCTTCGAGAGGCGCTTCCCCTCGATAGGCTTGAACACGTGGTCCTGTGTCGATGCCGCAACGATCATGTCGACCCTGTGCCCGCGAGCCCGGAGCTCCTGCGCGAGGAAATAGAGCGGGGAGGCGCCGTGCCCTTCCGAGACGAGCAAGCAGCCGGTTGGCCTGCGCGGGTACGCGAAGGCCTTCCCGAGCGGCCCGATCACGTCGAGGAAGCGGTGCGCGCGAACCTCGCTCAGCCACGCCGTCCCCGGGCCGTGTGGGTCGAAGACGAACTCCAAGGTACCGGCCCATCCGCCGCGGCGCGACGCCTGGTGGATCGAGAAGTGGCGGCGAAGCAGGAACGCGCGGCCGGGCGGCATCGCGACCGAGATGAACTGCCCGGGGCGAGCGCGTTCGGCGATCTCGGGCGCGACGAGCGTCAGGGAGTGGTAGACGCCCAGCTTTCGCGTGTTGAGGATCTCGGCCCGAACTCGCTTCATCGCGCTTCCCCCACCATGAGGCCGCCCTCGTAGCCCCTCCCTCGGACGACCGATCCGTCCTCCAGCGCGGGCATCGCCTCCGGTCCCCTCAACGAGCCGCCTTCCCGTCGGTCACCGTGAGCAGGCCTCGGTACATCGTATGCACCACCCGGCCGCGCATCGCTCTTCCGAGGAACGCCGAGTTGCGGCTCTTCGAGGCGAACGGTGCTTCCACGACCCATTCGGCGGCGGGGTCGAAGACGACCAGGTTGGCCGGCCGGCCCGGCTCGATCGGGCCTCCGTGGTCCCCGGCCCCGAGGATCCGTGCGGGGGTCGTCGACATGGCCTCGATCGCGCGCGAGAGCGGGAGGAGCCCCGGATGGACGAGGTCCGTCAGCACGGCCGCGAGGGCCGTCTCCAGCCCGATCGTCCCCGGCGGCGCCTGGTCGAACTCGGCCTCCTTCTCCTCGACGGCATGAGGCGCGTGGTCGGTCGCAACCGCGTCGATCGTGCCGTCCGCGAGCCCTGCCCGCAGCGCCTCCCGGTCCTCGGGCGCCCGAAGCGGCGGGTTCACCTTGAAGTTCGTGTCGTAGGTAACCAGATCCTCGTCGGCGAACACGAGGTGGTGCGGCGTCACCTCCGCGGTCACCCGGATCCCCTGCGCCTTGGCCAGCCGGACGCGCTCGACCGAGCCGGCAGACGAGAGGTGGCAGAGGTGGAGGCGGCCGCCGGTGAGCCTGGCGAGCGCGAGGTCGCGCCCGACCACGATGTCCTCCGCCTCGCCGGGTGTCCCTGCGAGACCCAACGTGTACGAGTGATATCCCTCGTGCATCTGGCCGCCCTCGGCGAGCGAGACGTCCTCGCAGTGCTCGGCGATCACCACGTCGAACGCCTTCGCGTACTCGAGCGCCATCCGCAGTACCCGCGACGCCGGGACGCTACGCCCGTCGTCGCTGAACAGCCGGACCGCGGCCTCGGCCATCTCCCCAAGCTCGGCCATCGCCTCACCGGCCAGGCCCTTCGTGATCGCGCCAACAGGGTGCACGTCGCACAGTCCCGCTTGCGCCGCGAGAGCGCGCACCTCCTGGATGACGGCCGCGTTGTCGGCGACGGGGTCGGTGTTCGCCATCGCGGCGATCGCCGTGTACCCGCCGGTCGCTGCCGCCCTGCACCCGGTCTCCACCGTCTCCTTGTCCTCGCGGCCCGGCTCGCGCAGGTGAGCGTGGAGGTCGACCAGCCCCGGCGCCACGACCAGGCCGTCGCACTCGATCACGGTGGCGGCGGCCCGCGCGCTTTCTCCGAGGGCCGCCACCACGCCGCCCTCCACCAAGACGTCGGCGACCTCGTCGCGACCGGAAGCAGGATCGACGAGGCGGGCTCCACTGAACAGCGTCCGCTCAGGCATCGACGCCCACCGCCTCCGGCTTGCCCGCCCCGAGCATCAGGTAAAGGAGCGACATCCTGACGGCGATGCCGTTCGTCACCTGCTCCTCGATGACCGAC